>DGKJ01000116.1 GCA_002387735.1 Bacteriovoracaceae bacterium UBA4573
ACCAATACTTTTGCCTGTGTTCCCTTACCGGACCCTGGAGGGCCTAACAACAAAATCACCATGAATTATACTCGGCGACCTCTGATACGTGCGCTCTTTACAAAGCCTTCGTAGTTTCGAGTAAGCAGGTGCGATTCAATTTGGGCGACCGTATCTAGAGCTACACCAACAAGAATCAAAACGCTGGTTCCGCCGAAGAAAAATGGCACCTTCGCTTTTTCAGCAAGTATGGTCGGGAGCACGCATATGAGAGATATGTATACGGCTCCGCCTAATGTCACTCTGGAAAGCACATGATCAAGAAATTCTGCGGTCTTTTGCCCCGGACGAATTCCAGGAATAAATCCACCATGTTTTTTCAAATTCTCAGCGACGTCCTCGCTCTTAAAGGTAACGGCAGTATAGAAATAAGCAAAAAATACTATCAGAGTAACGTAAACGACATTGTACGCCATGCCGCCGAGCTGCAATAAGTCCTGCAATTTCTGAGTCCATTGATTGCTAACAAAACTCGCAATGGTTGCCGGAAACATAATAAGAGAAGAAGCAAAAATAGGAGGAATAACGCCCGCACTATTAATCTTGAGAGGCAAATGTGTATTTTGACCCCCATATACTTTTCGACCGACAATACGTTTTGCGTATTGGACAGGAATTCGCCGCTGCCCACGCTCGACAAAAATAATTAGGGCGAAAGTCGCCACAATGACGGCGCCAACCATTAACAGCGAAATAAAGGATATCTCGCCAGTTCTCACCAAACTTACCGTTTGACTAAAGCCACCTGGAATTCCAGCTGCGATCCCCGCAAATATAATGAGGGACATGCCATTTCCAATACCGCGTTCAGTGATTTGCTCGCCAAGCCACATTAGAAAAACAGTACCAGCCGTGAGAGTAATGGTGGTCAATAAACGAAACCCCCAGCCGGGTTGAATAACCACCGACGGGTTCGCCATCTGCTCTAAACCAACCGCGATGCCGTAACCTTGAATGATACAAAGCAATACGGTGCCGTAACGAGTGTACTGAGTAATTTTTTTTCGCCCTTGCTCGCCTTCTTTTTGAAGTTCGTGCAAATAGGGCCACACGACCGTTAATAGCTGAAAGATAATTGAGGAGCTAATGTAGGGCATTACGCCCAGAGCGAATACCGAAAATCGCTCAAGCGCCCCTCCGGAGAAAAGGTTGAACCAAGAAAAAATGGTCCCCTTGGAATTCTCAAAAAACTGAGAAAGAGCAGCGGTATCCACACCGGGAGTTGAGACATGCACGCCCACTCGATAAACAGCCAACATCATTAAAGTGAAGATAATGCGTCTACGAAGTTCAGGGATCCGAACTAAACCTTGGGCGCCAGACATTGTTGCTTATTCTCCCGCGTGTTTCGAAATACCAAGTTTTGAAGTTAACTACTTGCCCAAAATCTGAACGGTTCCGCCTGCTTTTTCTATTTTTTTCTTAGCGGATTCAGAAATCGCATGGGCCTTAACTGTTAACGCTCTTTCTACAGTCCCCGTACCCAAAACCTTAAGTCGATCCAGCTTGGTCTTAAGAAGTCCGCTTTCTTTCAAGGATTCGATAGAAACGTCTTTAATTTCGGACTCATTAAGGTCCGCCAAGTTGATAACAGCGAATTCCTTCGAAAAGTGATTTGTGAAGCCGCGCTTAGGAAGGCGACGATAAAGCGGCATTTGACCACCCTCGAAGCCCAAACGAACACGTCCACCTGCTCTCGCGAGCTGTCCCTTGTGACCTTTACCGGCTGTTCCACCTCGTCCCGAAGAAGAACCCCGTCCACGGCGCCGTGTTTCGCTAGTCGCGCCTCTTGCATTACGAATTTCGCCTAATTTAAGCATTTCCTACCTCTACTATCTTGTTTCTGCGGTCACATCTAAAAGATGTAAAACTTTTTTAATCATTCCGCGAACCGCCGAAGTATTTTCCAGCGTTCGAGAATCCTCTCTTCGACGAAGCCCGAGACCCTTGACGGTAGAACGTTGATCCACCGTACACTGTGAGAGGCCCTTTTTTAAACGAACAGTAATTGTACCTTTGCTCTTAGCCTTCATAAAATGCTCACACTTTCTTAAGCGGTTGCTTCTATCCCACTATTCTTGGAACGCACTCGAATGATCTCATCAATCTGACGAAGCGCTTTAAGTCCTTCCAACGTCGCTTTCACTACGTTGTGGGGATTATCGCGTTTCAAGGACTTCGTAAGAATATTCTGAATTCCTGCACATTCTAATATTGCGCGAACCGAGGAACTCGCAATAACGCCCGATCCTTCCGGAGCCGGTTTCATTAACACACGACTCGCTCCGAATACACCGGTGATCTCATGTGGAATTGTCGTGCCCTGCAACGACACTCGCACTAAATTCTTTCGCGCCTGTTTCGTAGCTTTCTTAATAGCTTCAGGAACTTCGCCGGCCTTTCCAAGTCCGATACCAACTTGTCCCTTTTTATCACCTACGACAACGATTGCGGCAAAACTAAAACGACGTCCGCCTTTGACCACTTTCGCACATCGATTGATATGCACTACGCGATCTTCGAACTCGTTATCTTCGTTATTTCCCTTAAAATTTTGGCTAGCCAAATGATTATCCTCCAGACTTAGAATTTCAAGCCGGCTTCTCTAGCAGCATCTGCCAGAGTTTTAATTTTTCCGTGATACAAATACCCAGATCGATCGAAAACCACTCGATCGATTTTTTTCTCCAATGCCCGTTTTGCAATTAATTCGCCCAAGGCTTTCGCGCCCTCACGGGTGTTTTTTACCTTGCCACGAGTCTCTTTTTCGCAGGTCGACGCCGCTACTAAAGTTGCCCCGCCGTCGTCATTGATCAACTGAACAAAGAGATTCGCATTGCTCTTAAACACTGCAAATCTTGGTTTCTCCGCAGTTCCAAAAACGGTCCCACGAATTCTTCGCTTTCTTTTAAAACGAATCACCTTTTTTTCGTCGGTGTGCTTACGTACTTTAGTAGCCATTGTTACTTCGCTCCCGCCGCTTTACCTTGCTTACGAATGATAGTTTCATTCGTGTATCGAACGCCTTTTCCTTGATATGGCTCAGGCTCTTTAAACGATCGAATTTTAGCAGCAACTAATCCGACCAACATTTTATCAGCTCCCGATATCGTCAACTTTGTGTTGGCATCGACCTTCGCTTGAATTCCTTCAGGCAATTTGTAGTCGATGGGGTGAGAGTATCCCAACGTAAGGTTCAAAACATTTCCCTTAGTTTGGGCTCGATATCCTACGCCTACGATTTCCAATTCCTTTGTGAACCCCTGGCTAACTCCATGAACCATATTGTGCACTAAGGTCCGCACAAGCCCATGAAGTGATCGCGCATTAGGAGCCTTCTTTTCGTCGGCCTCAAGACGCAGCACTCCGGCCTCAGTTTTAACGTTGAGACCTAAAGGCATTTTATACGACAACTTACCTTTAGGGCCTTCGACCTTAATAATTCCGTCTTTTACTTCGGCTTTGACACCAGACGGTAACTTAATTGGTTGTTTTCCTACTCGTGACATACTTTTTACCAAACCTCACACAGGTATTCGCCACCAACGCGAGCGGCTTTAGCTTTTTCACCGGTTAAGATGCCCTTCGAGGTAGATACGATTGCTACTCCGGCTCCACTGCGAACACGCGCTACGTCTTCAAAACCAACGTAACGTCGCAAACCGGGGCGACTAACTCGTCGAATTCCGCGAACAACCGCGTCTCCCTTGTCATCATAACGAAGCTGGATTTTGATCCATGCTCGCCCCTCTTCTCGAACAAGTCGAAAAGACTTAACGAAACCTTCGTCCCTTAAAACCTTTACAATGTTTGCTTTCAAACGAGAGGCTGGAACATCTACTTTTTCGAGATTCGCCCGATATCCGTTCCGTACTCTAGTCAAAAGATCTGCTACTGGATCTGTCATGCTCATTTTTCGGCACTCCTACCAACTGGACTTGATTACGCCTGGCAATGCACCTTTGAGAGCCAACCCTCTAAAGCACATGCGGCACATGTTAAACTTGCGCATATAAGCACGCGGGCGTCCGCACAGAGGACAGCGGTTTCGCTTACGAATGCTAAACTTCGGTTTCATCTTTAACTTTTCTAACTTACATTTCTTCGACATAATGCCTCTTTTTCCCCGTTTGCCTTACTTCCTGAACGGCATTCCAAGTTCCGCCAATAATGCTCTGGCGTGATCGTTCGTTTTTGCACTCGTAGCAACAGTAATGTTCATTCCACGAATTTTATCGACTCGATCATAGTTAATTTCTGGAAAAATAATCTGCTCTTTAATTCCGAACGAATAATTTCCACGACCGTCAAAACTCTTAGGATTAATTCCCTTGAAGTCCCTAACCCGAGGAAGAGCTACATTTACAAGGCGATCCAAAAATTCGTACATTGCCGCACGCCGCAAGGTAACGGTCGCACCAATCGCCTGGCCTGCCCGAAGCTTAAATCCCGCGATCGATTTCTTTGCACGAGTCACTTTTGGTTTTTGACCTGTAATTAAAGCGATTTCTTCAACAGCGTTATCTAATGCTTTAGGGTTGGTAAGAGCTTCTTTTACACAAGCGCTTACAACAACTTTTTCGAGTCGAGGAACTTCCATTCGGTTTTTAAGCCCGAGTTGCTGCATTAATGCCGAAACGATTTTGCTATCGTACTGAGCCTTCAGCCTAGGGGGCTTCGAAGGCCCACGAGGGCGTTCCATTTGAACTTCGAAAGAGGCGCCACCGCCTGCATCCTTTTTACTTTTTCCCTTGCCGCCTTCTTTTTGGGCAGACGGCTTTTTACCGGGGGAAGTCTCTTTTGTTTTAGAATCTTTTTGCTCAGACATAATTATCTACACCTATGTTAATTAAAGTTCCGTTCCACACTTTTTGCAGGAGCGAATCTTATTTTCTCCCTTGATCTTAGCTGCGATGCGAACTCCACGATTACATTTCGGGCACAATAGCAATGCATTCGAATAATGGAGAGCGGCTTCTTTCTCAACAATCCCACCTTGCGGCTTAGTTTGCGTAGGCTTGGTGTGGCGCTTAACCATATTCAACTTTTCAATAACGATTCGGTTTTTGTCGCGAACAACACGCAAAACCTTGCCAGTTTTACCTTTTTCACGTCCGGCGATGATCTGAACCATATCGCCCTTCCGAATCAAAAATTTTCCTGTTTCCATTTGTTCTAAAGCCATAAATCCTCCTTCGTTAAAGCACTTCAGGTGCCAACGAAATAATCTTTGTGAACTTACGAGCTCTCAACTCGCGAGCGACAGGTCCAAAGATCCGTGTTCCAATCGGTTCCAGCTGCGGATTAATCAACACCGCCGAATTCGTGTCAAATCGAATATAAGAGCCATCACTTCTCGAAACTGGCTTCTTCGTCCGTACGATCACAGCCTTCACTACATCACCTTTTTTAACCTTGGCGCTGGGAAGAGCGTCTTTAACGGAAACAACGATAATATCACCGATCGTCGCGTACTTACGCCGCGAACCGCCCAATACCTTAATACACATGAGGCTTTTTGCCCCAGTGTTATCGGCGACATCTAAACGAGATCTCATTTGAATCATATGTTCTACTCCTCACCAAGCTCGTTAGAGCGCAGCCCTTTCAAGTACTCGACAGAGTGCCCAACGTTTTTCGCGACTAATTGGTTTTGACTCCACGATTTCTACGCGATCACCAACCTTAGCAACTCGCTTTTCGTCATGCGCTTTGTACTTAGTCGAATGAGTGACGTATTTTTTATATTCTTCATGCATAATTCGACGATCGACCTTAACCACTATGGTTTTCTGCATCTTATCGCTTACGACAACACCTTGAAGCAGGCGCTTGTGACCAGTCTTAGTTAGCGTCGGTTCGTCGGTTTTTTTAGTTTGGTTTTTCATAAATTTCTCTACTCTTCGCCTGGTTTAACCACCCACAGCTAAATTTTTAGCTGTTTGGGCTGTTTTGATACGAGCAAGTTCCCTACGCAAAGATTTTGGCTCGGAGGTGTTCCCAAGTTGTCCTGTAACTTTCTGTAGCCGTAACTTGAATAGTTGCTCTCGCAGCTCGCGTTCGCGAATAAGCAATTCATCCTTTGATAGAGCTTTAATTTCTTTACTTTGTTTGCTCATTTACCTTTACCTCAGGTTTCGAAATCACTTTCACTTTGATGGGAAGTTTATGCCCTGCAAGTCGAAGTGCCTCGGTTGCCTCTTGTTTAGAGATTCCGTCCATTTCATACAAAATACGTCCTGGACGAATCACTGCACACCATTCTTCTGGATTTCCTTTTCCGCTTCCCATGCGCGTTTCAGCAGGTTTCTTCGAAAGCGCTTTATCCGGAAAAATACGAATCCATACTCTTCCACCACGCTTGATGTATCGAGTCATTGCAATACGAGCAGCTTCAATTTGGCGAGAAGTGATTTTTCCACAACCCGTAGCCTGAAGTCCATATGCTCCGAAGAAGAGGGTTGAGCCACGATCAGCGCGTCCCCGCATCTTACCCTTTTGATGTTTGCGCCATTTGACGCGTTTTGGTGACATCATAAACTAAGCGCTCGCTTTCTCTTTCTTGGTGTTCAAAATTTCACCATGATAAACCCAGGCCTTAACACCAATCTTGCCGTAAGTTGTCTGAGCTTCAGAAAAACCAAAATCAATGTTTGCGCGTAGCGTGTGAAGAGGCACAGAATCTTCGCTGTACCATTCCGTGCGGGCAATTTCCGCACCACCCAAACGACCGCTAACACGAATTTTAATTCCTTTAATCCCTTGCTTGAAAGCAGCGGTCATACACTTTTTCATCGCACGTCTGAAGGCTACGCGTTTCTCGAGTTGACCAGCTACGTTTTCGGAAATCAGCTGTGCGTTAGATTCCGGCTTTTTAACTTCTACGATGTTCAAGAACACTTCATTTTTGGAAAGTTTCTGAAGATCGGCTTTTAGGGTTTCCACCCCTGCACCTTTTTTTCCAATCACTATTCCGGGCCGCGCAGTGTGAACGTTCACTTTCACCTTGCTGGCTGCTCTTTCAATTTCAACCTTAGCAATACCTGCACCCGCAAGTTTCTGGGTGATGTACTTTCTAAGTTTAATATCTTCATGC
Organism: Bacteriovoracaceae bacterium UBA4573; assembly: GCA_002387735.1. GTDB lineage: Bacteria > Bdellovibrionota > UBA1018 > UBA1018 > UBA923 > UBA923. The sequence continues at coordinate 7,136 of DGKJ01000116.1, forward strand.
AAGAGCTTCGCGTAATCTTTCTTCGAATACCAACGCGAATCCCAAGTTTTAATCACTCCCAGACGAAATCCGATGGGATGAGTTTTCTGACCCATTTTTTTACCTCTCCGCCAAACTTACAAATATGTGACAAGTCTTTTTCTTAATTCCAAAAGCTCTTCCCATGGCTCGTGGACGAAATCGCTTCAGGGTAGGCCCTTTACCGACTTCCAATTTTTTTATGTAAAGGGTGTCAACATCGATACGCCCATGTTGGTCCGCATTTGCCACTGCGGACTTAAGAAGCTTGGTAAGATATCCGGCTACCCTCTTACGTCGAGAGAACTTCAAAATCCCAAGTGCCTCGTTAATTCCCTTTCCACGAACGAGATCTGCAATGAGCATCGCCTTTCGTGGAGTTACTCTAATAAACTTCAAACTTGCATTAACTTCCATGGTTCAACCTCATTAAGCCTTAGCTGCGGGTGCCGCCGCAGCTGGTTTTGCGGCAGCTGCCGCTGGTGCTGCAGGGGCTCCTGGTGCCGCTCCGCCGCCAGACTCTGCGGCCTTCTTATCAGCTGGAGTATGACCATGAAACGTACGAGTCAAAGCAAACTCCCCGAGTTTATGGCCGACCATATTCTCGGTGACATAAACTGGAATAAATTTGCGACCGTTGTGCACAGCAAACGTCATTCCAACCATATCTGGTACGATCGTTGAACGTCGCGACCAAGTCTGAATAACTTTTTTGCTATTCGCTGCGCGAGACGCTTCGACCTTCTTCAGAAGATGGTCATCTATAAATGGACCTTTTTTAATTGACCTAGCCACTGTTCCTCCGACTTATCTTCGACGCTTGATAATAAATGCATCTGTGCGTTTATTATGTCTCGTCTTGTATCCCTTGGTCGGTTGACCCCAAGGAGTTCTTGGATGCCCACCACCTGATGTTTTACCTTCACCACCGCCGTGTGGGTGGTCGATCGGGTTCATCGCGACGCCACGAACCGTTGGTCGCACGCCCATCCATCTAGCGCGTCCAGCTTTACCTATAGCAACGTTCATGTGCTCTGGATTTGAAAGCTGACCAATTGTTGCGCGACAGTTTTGATGAAATTTTCTCATCTCGCCCGACGGCATTTTAATCTGACAATATATTCCCTCGCGACCCATCAACTGGGCTACACCGCCAGCCGATCGGACCAACTTGCCCCCTTGATTTGGAAGCAACTCGAGATTGTGTAGGAGCGTACCAACTGGCATCGCACCCAATGTCAAAGTGTTGCCCGGCCTGATGTCAGCGGAATCGCTTGCTAGAACCGAATCGCCAACCTTGAGATCAACCGGAGCCAAAATGTATCTTTTTTCACCATCCGCATAATTTAAAAGCGCAAGATATGCCGTTCTATTTGGATCGTACTCAAGCGCTGCAACCTTCGCGGGTATAGACATTTTATCACGCTTAAAGTCCACGATACGGTATTTGCGCTTATGTCCGCCGCCGATATGACGAGTCGTAATGCGACCGTACGCATTTCGACCACCGGACCTCTTTTTAATTTCCAAAAGAGATTTTTCTGGAGCTTTTTTCGACAGCATCGAAAAATCCGCCACGTTTTTGTGACGAAGGCCAGCAGATGTTGGTTTGAATGATTTAATTGCCATTTTTATACACCTTGAAAAATTTCGATCTTCTGACCTTCTTTAAGGGTCACGAGTGCTTTTTTCCAATTAGAGCGTTTGTTCACAGAGCGACCAGTTCGTTTCACTTTTCCATGAACGATCATAGTTCGAACTCTGAGCACATTCACCTTAAAGGCTTTTTCAATTGATTCTTTCACTTGTTGTTTTGTGGAAGCCTTGGCCACCTCAAAAGCATACGTTCGTGCAGACTCAATCTGAATCGTACTTTTTTCGCTGATGATCGGTCGCTTAATAATACTGAGTGCTGATGTTTCCATATAAATATTCCTTACGCCAATCTCGCAGCAAGTGCTTGTGCGGACTCCTTCGAAATGATGAGCCACTCATGCTTAACGATGTCGTATGTATTGGTGCCTTCAGTCTTTACGTAATTTACGCGAGGTAAATTACGAGAAGCGAGTGAAAGCTTCTGGTTCTGCGCATCAATCAACAAAGCACTTTCAATTTTAAATGACTTCTTCAATGTGGACGCGAGATCCTTCGTCTTGCCAGAGGACAAGTCAAAGCGGTCTACGATCACAAGATGTTGCGCCAGCGCTTTATCCGAAAGAACACAACGTAGTGCGCCACGCACCATTTCTTTCGGAGTTCGTTGATTGTACTTTCGAGGCTGTGGTCCAAAGTTGCTACCACCGCCCGGATTCAATGGGCTTCGACTCGAACCCTGACGGGCATTTCCCGTACCTTTTTGTTTGAAAGGCTTCTTACCGCCACCGCGGATTAAACCTTTCGTTTTTGTTGAAGCCGTACCCTGCCGAAGACCTGCAAGTTGTGCTTTGATCACTTGAAGAACTAGAGGCTGGTTAACTTTTACCCCGAAGACTTCTTCAGGAAGGTCCACTGAGCCCACTTTTTCGTTCTTTAAATTTACTACATCAAATTTTGCCATAAATATCACCCTGCCGTCTTGACCGCTTTACGAACCAGTACAACGCCGTTCTTAGGACCCGGAATTGAACCCTTTACAAGCATGAGGTTGTTTTCGCGATCAACGCTCACCACTCGCAGATTCTGCATCGTGACTTGTTCTTGCCCCATCTGTCCGGGCATTTTTTTGTTTTTGAAACATTTTGCTGGATCGGCTCGATTTCCGATTGATCCTAGGCTTCTGTGTGAAAGGGAAGCGCCGTGTGATTTTGGACCACCCGACATATTGAAACGCTTCATGCCACCCTGAAAGCCCTTACCTTTACTCGTTGCCGTAACGTCTACAAGATCCCCTTCTTTTACGAAATCAGGGGAAATAATCGCGCCCTCGGTGATACCGCTAACCGAATCTACGCGAAGCTCTTGCACATGGTAAAAACCAGGGCTTCCTGATTTTTTGAAATGGCCCCGTTCAGCCTTGGTGGTACGTTGAACCTTCTTTGGCAACATACCGATCTGAACAGCGTTATAACCATTTCGTTCCGTAGACTTAACCTGGGTAACTACACCCGGGGTCAAGTCGATCACAGTTACAGGAACCATGTCGCCGGCTTGATTAAATATTTGTGTCATTCCGGACTTCAGACCGAAAATCCCGGACCGCATGCCAGAAAGCACCACATCACTTGAAGCGCTAGCTCCAGCTGCTGTCGTTGTATTGTTTATTTCTTGATCGCTCATTCTATCACTTACCTCGAAAACTATTCACAACATGTCGCCCTCTTTGCGACTGGAAACCCAGTCGCGAGGCGATTATGCAGATCTATTGCGTCTTCGTTTTTGGCGAAAGGTCTACACCTTATTTGCCACAGCATCACCTGGCAGTTCACTCGTCAGTTACCTAACTTGCCATCTGCAGGATGCATCCGTGGACGCTTATGCTCACGGAAGGAAGCTGGTCTATACTATGACTTAATTTCGACGTCAACACCTGCTGAAAGATCTAGTTTCATTAAACTGTCGACCGTCTGTTGAGTCGGCTCGAGAATGTCGATGAGACGCTTATGAGTGCGAATCTCGAATTGCTCGCGCGACTTCTTGTCGATATGAGGAGACCTCAATACGCAGTACTTATTGATTACCGTTGGCAACGGAATCGGACCGCGTACTTTGGCACCTGTTCTCTTAGCAGTGTCCACGATTTCCCAAACCGATTGATCTAGAACTTTATGATCAAAAGCTTTGAGTTTAATTCTAATTTTGTGTTCCATTTTTTATTAACCCTTCTTCGATAGTTACTTTACCGCAATCCCTGCAAGACCTACTGGTCGCCTATCCGGGGCATTTCCATATTCCCCATTTGTGAGATTCTAAAAAAGAACCGCCGAAAAACTCTCACTTGTTTTTCGGCGGTTTTTACAAACCTAAATGGGCCTGGACTTATTCTACGATCTCAGC
>DGKJ01000028.1 GCA_002387735.1 Bacteriovoracaceae bacterium UBA4573
ATTTTGAGCTCTCCACCAATGCGAGCAAGAATTGTCCGTGCACTAATAACCCCTAACCCCGTGCCGCCAGGTTTCGTCGTCATTTGGTTACCCGAAAGCGCAGCACGCAAAGCTTCATCAGAAAATCCGGCCCCTTGGTCTTTCACAACAATCTCGCACCCGGTATCCGAAACGTGCGCAGACACATAGATTTTCGACGTCGGTGAGGCAGCGGACGAAGCCTCGATAGCATTGAGGAGTATGTTCGTCGCGCAGCGGGACATTTCCGAATATTCGATTGGAACAAAGGCGGTGAATGCTTTTCTGGCAATATCGGCGATCAGCTCGACCGAATGACTCATTTTTAGGTCTTCGATGCAGGTCTGAACCACCCCGCCCAGGCTGCACGCGGGTTGCTCGAAGGCCTCCGGTGCGCTCATTTCAACCTGGCGACTCGACGGCGCAGGGTCGGCGACAGCTTGCTTAAGGTGCAGTTCAACGCTGCCCTTTATGCGGCCCAGCAATGAAGCGATTTTGTCTTTGGTCTCAGGCGCAAGCGCTGTTGAGTCAACCAGCACCGAAACTGCGCCGATTTTATTTCGGAGATCGTGACTGAGTAGCCCCGAGACCCTCCCGAGCCTTACGTCGTGCTCAAGCCGTGCTTCGCGGCGCGCGAGAGCACTCCACGACATTCGCAATGAAACGAGTTGCGAAATCACGAGTGTTACGAGAAACACGCCAAAGCCGATGTCCATTAGAATCGGAAGATTGAACACACGAAGGTCGCGCAGAATATCGTTCGTAATAACAGCGGCCAAAAACAAAAAACCAAGCTTAAGCCAGAAGCGCCCCGAGCCCGCACGCCAGATCACAAACACTGCGGCAGCCCAGATCATTACAGCTTCTACAAAGAACCAGCGTTTCATCACTCCGGCTACAACAAGTACGCTCTCCGCTGAAAGAAATACGGGCCAAAAGAATAGCACCGGAAGAGAAAGAGCAAGCAAGGTCGCGAGTCTTACACGCTGCCGCCCAATTTTCGCTTGAAGCACGGCGTACCAACAAATAAGCGTCACAGCGAGAACGCTCGACATGCCGGTTAGCTTGTACGCGCTCACGATATCCATAAAATGAAAGACCACGCGACTCCGGCAAATTCCAAAAATGAAGCAAGTCACTCCCAGAAGTAAGATGACTGCCTGCTGAAAACGCAACCCCACGGGAGCCAACCAAGGAAGAGAAATTGCGGCGAGAAGAAGACAGAGGACTGGAATGAACATGCGCGAGCCGTACCAAGAGAGATCAGCGACGTATTTCTTTTGCTGAAGATCACGGTGAAATCCGATCTCGACAGTGCTGAGATTGAGTCCCTTGCTCGAAGGATACTCAACATAGGCAAGCACACGAAGCGTCACGACGCTGCTTGTACCAAGAGCTTCACGGGGAATGCGGTACTCACGCACAACGTCCATATTATTTTCGTAATGCGGCGGAAATGAGCCTGTTTCGCCTATCAGAACATCGTTGACGTAAGTTCGATCAACGTCCGAAATTCTGCCGAGAAATACACCCAACTCATTTTCTTTGGATTTGTCGGAATACACCGACAGATCAATCCGGGCGCGATACTCAATAAACCCTTGGTACTCCCGTGAAAGACGCAGCTCTTGCGCTGGCTTCCAGGGCAACCGTTCAGCTTCAGAGACGCTTTTGTACACCCTATACTGCCAATCAGTAAGTGAAGGTGGCGCGGCGAATGCTGCACTAGAGGCAAAAGCGATGATGCTGAGTAAGAGTTTTATTTTCGCCATACCCAGAATAAGTGATGTTGAGGATGAATTTTTCCACCCTGCTCGTTAAAGATATTTGTGAGCAGCCCGTCGAGAGCTGCTCTTTCCTCGTTATTGAATCGCTGTAGGTCATGATTGTAGATGAATGAAAAGTATGCGGTTCCATCTGTCGTTGCTCCAGTAGACTGATTCCATAGCCCCTTCAGATCTACCTCGGTATCAACGTTCAGTAATTCTACGCCAAATTTTGATCGAACAGCGCTGCTGTCCAGAACTGAAGCAACGGCATTTGAATCACCATGTTTGGAAAGAGCCTTCAATGGAGCTGGAGCTCGTAATGGATGCTGCGGGGAACCCATAGCCACCATAAAAGTACCGAGTGGAGAAAGCTTTTCGAGTAGGCCCGGGATAATAGTTGGGCTGACGTGATAGAAAACGTAACTCCCAATCATCCAATCATATTCTGAGTCTCTGAAAGCAGCATTTTCTTTGAAGGCATCCATCGTTTCTGCGAATGCCCGAACTTCAATATTTGGATCAAGTTCCTTAATGGCGCGAACGGCCTCGTTCAAAGCACCTTGCGCTGGCTCTACGAGATCAATGCGTATTTTAAAATTTGCCGCCACCTTCGGAGCCACGCTTTGAAGAACATTTCGAAGTTCCCGAAGATAACGCACTGTCATCTCGCCATTGCCGCAGCCTATTTCTAAGATTCGTGTTGATCCAGACGGACCCACGAAACGATGAAATTTCGCTTCGATGTAATTACCAACAGCGATTTCAACCTGATCCCGAAAATTTGTTCTTTTCAGAAAGACGTCGTATCCCGCTACATATTTCGATGCTCCACCTTGATCGGTTCTATATTGTTCTTGCGCCATAACGTCTTTTCCTTCCAGTAAGTCGCCACACTTTTTCTTGTCCATGGCCCGAGCCTGAAAACATCCAAATATCAATGCCGCCAAAAGAAGAGTTCGCATCAATGCTCCGTCACCTGAGTTTTTACCGAAGGGCTTCGATAAACATCGAGTCGGTTGATCTTCTTAAAAAGCGTGCTTCGGCCGTGTCCAAGCACTGATGCGGTTTTCGCTACGTTGCCGTCGCAAAGCTCAAGCGCGTTGCGTAAGTATTCTCTCTCTGCGGCTTCCATAAATTGCTGAAACGCTTCTGCCGAGAGCTCGCGCTGTTCTTTTGGAAGTAACGACAGGTAAGCAGCAGATTGACGACTCAGGCTTGTCGTCGGAATGCGCACCGCAAAGTCCTGCTTTTCGATCACAGTGTCGTTACGTCGTCTTAGGTTGATCAAAGCACGTTCAATCGCGTTCGCTAGCTCACGAACATTTCCTGGCCAACTTTGACGCGATAGATATTTTACAGCCTCTTCGGAAATTGAATACTTTGGCCCACAAAGCGTAGTTACGAAAAAACGCGCCAGGTCTGGAATGTCTTGTGGATGATTTCGCAGAGCCTCGGTGTGAATGCGAAAAACATTCAGTCGATAGAAAAGGTCTTCACGAAATTTTCCATCACGAATCCAATCTTCAAGAGGCCGATTTGTCGCCGCGAGGACTCGTACATTTACAGATAAAACCTCATTCGATCCAACTGGGCTAAACTCACCCTCTTGGAGCACCCGAAGCAGCTTTGCTTGAGCAGCTAGAGGCAATTCACCGATTTCGTCGAGAAAGAGATCACCACCGTCGGCAAGGGCAAACTTTCCTGCTTTATTTGCGTTTGCTCCGGTAAACGCGCCTGCAACATGCCCAAAAAGTTCACTCTCAATAAGATTTTCAGGAATAGCGCCACAGTTGATAGCAAAGAATGGCCGATGCGGATCAGCTTCGATCGCATGAATTCTTCGAGCAACTGGCTCCTTTCCAGTCCCGCTTTCTCCCGTGATGAGTACAGGAGAAGGGCTTCCCTTGAGGCTTTCGATCGTTGCTCTTAGCTCTGTCATTACTGCCGACGAACCGATGATCTCGTGGCGAAAGGATTCTTTGATAAGTTGATGAAGGTTATCGGATTGGCGCTTGAGAGCAACGTGACTCAAGGCATTTGGAATACGCACCAAAAGCTCAGGCACAATGTTTTCAGACTTTTGAATATAGTCCGCAGCACCAGAATCCATGCATTGCCGAACTTCGCCTAGATTCCTGACCTTCCCCGCTTTTCTGAGCCACTCATAAGCTCACGCTCCGGCAACTTTTTCCGTTTAACTCATCTCTCTTCTGCGATGCAAATTCTTTTGGTGTAAGGCCGTCGAGAGAACTGTGCGGCCGTTCTTCTACGTAATGTTTTCTCCAGTTCTCGATGATGAGGCGAGCCTCTTCGATCGTCGAAAACCAGTGCTGATTGAGGCAGAGATCACGAAACTTCCCGTTGAACGACTCTATGAAGGCGTTCTGCGTCGGCTTCCCTGGCTCGATGAAGAAGAGCTTCACGTCGTTCATCGATGCCCACCTGGCCATGGCGCGGCTCACGAACTCTGGGCCATTGTCGGAGACGATGATCTTGGGTTTTCTGCCGGCAATCTTAAGACGCTCGAGAACGCGTGCGACATCTGAGCCGCGAATGGATCTGGCGGCATGGATTGCAGGCGACTCTCTCGTGCAGTGGTCGATGATGGTCAGCGCCTTGAAACGGCGGCAGTCGACGAGCTCGTCGTGAACAAAGTCCATCGCCCAAACCTCATCTTGGCGCTCTGGGACGGGAATCGCCTCGCGAAGGTGCCTAAGCCTCTTCTTTTTGCGTTTTAGCCGCAGGGATAGGCCTTCCTTGCGATAAATTCGTTCGACTCGGTTGTAGCCCAAGTTCTTCACCTCGTTCTTTAAAAGCAACCAAAGCTGCGGGCTTCCATATCTGGGGTATCGCGCGGCAAGTTCCTTGAGCCTCGCGCGAAGATCCGCGTTGCGATCGGGCCGCGGCTTGTACTGCTTGGTCGAACGCTCAACCTTTGCGACTTTGCAGGTCCGACGACAGCTCATCCGGTGAGCTGCCATCAGATAATCCACGATCCGGCGCCTATCGGCGGGCCTTACCACTTTTTTGACAGCACATCCTTGAGCGCAAGGTTGTCGAGCGAGAGGTTGGCGACGATCTTCTTGAGCTTGGCGTTCTCCGCTTCGAGCTCGCGCATCCTGCGCGCCTCCTGCACTTCCATGCCGGAGTAACGCTTCTTCCACTTGTAGAAAGTCCAGTGGCTGATCCCGGCCTTTCTACAAACCTCGGGCACCGGCGTCCCGCTCGACGCATCTTTTAACGTCGCGATGATCTTCTCTTCGCTATGCTGCGACTTTTTCATTCTCAAAATCCTTTCCTAAATTACACTTAGTTTAACCGGATTTTGAGCTAACAACTGGCCCAGTTTTGCGGGGGAAGGTCAAACCATCTGTGGCCCTGGAGTGATAGTGTCACCAATACCGAGGTCAAAGTTGATGATTTGGGCCCGTTTTATGTCTTTGAGTAATTCACCAATGCCAGCTCGATAGGTGTGGCGAATTCCACCATATTCACCTTGAGTTGCCAAATCCATTTGGCTTTCAAATCGAAACCAAACTCCATCATCAATATCGGATTGGGCTTGTCGCTTTACCAAGTCAAGAGTTTGCTCGATGTTTGATTTTACGAGGAGTGCATCTAAGTCCACAGTGTACCTAGGAGAATCATAGACTTTCAGGCCAACAAAGCCACCTTTGAAAACCAAGTTTTGACTGAGCTTTTTATCAGCAATAAGGCGGGCTACAAGTCGCTCAATCAAAAAAACTGTTTCAAGGTGCGAGTATTTAATTTTCATTTTTGAAGCCAAACTTTTCAGTTTGGCCCTGACGGATTCACCCTTAATTTTTGTTGTCATGTTATCGATCCTATAATGGCCTCGAAATACTTGGTGATGTAAGAATCAAGGCCTATTTCTCTGGCAGTGGTTCCAATTTTTTTAAGATTAGTTCGTTTTTGCTGAATGGCTGTCTTGGCAGCCTTTATTGCGGTTCGTTCACCAATTTTGGTGGCAAGCTTAAAGCTCTCAACAATAGCTCGTTCAAGGCTTACGATTTTGTATCCTTTGCCCTCAATGATGGCTTTGTTGAGCGGAGTTTTGGTGCGGATAAGTCTGTAGTCTTTGCTTCTTGTTTTCTTTGTCGATGGCACCAAGACCCAAACTTGCTGAGGGACTTGTTCAATCAGGTTGTAATAGTAAAGAGCAGACAGGCCGCCCACAACAACATCAGGCCCAAGTTTGCTACAGGCGACCTGAAAATCAATCTCTCGATCAACCGGTGCTTGAGGGTGCGAATAGATGCCCCTTCCCATGCGAAGCAGTTTATCTTCTTTCACAAGTTTAGCGAGATCCTGCCTAGTGAGGCCAATGGCTTCAGCTTCAGCCAGAGTGAAGATTTTCTTTTTCTTGAGCTTTGATTCTTGCTGTGGGGTCATAATTATATTAAACCGACAAAAGAGACATTTTTCAACAAAAATGTCTCTTTTGTTTAATCGAAGGTCGTGGGTGAAAAGTGACATTTCTTAAAGAAAATGTCACTTTTGTCCAAAACCCACAAAAAATGGGACCTTGGGGTATTTAATAATCTTACCCACGATTACGATCTGGGTAAGATTATCAGATATGGCATGGATTTATGAAGCAGGGCTATGTCTCCATAGGGCAAAGCCATAGAGTACCATTGCTACAGTCATGCTTGTGGCACCAACAAGCACAAAAATAGGTGATGTGCCTAATACGACCTCTCCTAAAATTCCGATTGGCATCAGAATCCCACCCAGGCTTAACCATGAAATCACTCGAGTGCCCCGATCACAGACTGGAAATTGAAAAAGGAGGAAGCCAATCACAATATTCAAAAATCCGAATAATGTTCCATGAACATGGGCCAATCGAGTCTCAAAATGAGCTCCCGTCGAGTATTGTGCTGCCCACTCTGCTGCATTTGGAGCAAAGTCTCGCAGGTAAACCAACACGAAGCCTAAAAACATAAAGGCTCCCATGGTCCACAGTCCAATGATTAAATTTTTCTTCCCAACAAATTTTTTACTGCTAGTGCAAATCTCAGCTGTTGCTTGGTTCGTCATAGTAGTCTCCTAAAGTTTTACTTGATCAACATAAGACGAGAATCTTCTTGGGCCTCGACCTCATGCATTTCTTTAGGAGGAATAGAGAAGTAGTCCCCTGCCAAAAGAGTTGTAACTTCGCCTTTCATCGAAAAAGTGACCTTTCCACTCTCTACATAGAGAAATGCTGCGGTCGGGGTTTGATGTTTTTCAAGCTTCTGACCTTTGGTTAATCCAATTCCCATGACCTTAAAAGATTCACTAAAGAGTGGCTTCACAACCTTATTCTCTTTATTAAACTCCAAGTTTTTTGAGACATTGCCCTTCATAAGATTCCCTTCTTTTGCGACCGCATAAGTTGTAATGACCGAAGCTAACAAAACCGTACCAAGTATTTTCGAAATCATTTGTACCTCCAATTGTTTTTATTATACACTTGAGTAGTTAAAAGACAATTATTATTATTCAACTGTATAGTTATTGGGGTTGGAAAGTAAATGGCTAGAAAATCTAATGAGTTAGACAAAAAAATGATCGCAGCTGGAGTTGAACTCATTCTAGAAGGTGGTATCGCAAAGTTATCGACCCGAGATATCGCAGAGCGAGCCGGTGCCAACCTTGGAATGTTTAACTATCACTTTGGAACGAAGGAAAAGTTTGTACTCAAGCTTTTAAATGAATTTTATAAAGAGTTTTTAGAAAACCTTGATCCATTGAATAACGAAGAGCCTCATCTCGAAGCTGTTCTTTTTCAAATCGCTGTATTTTCAAGAGATAGCAGAAAGCTCCTTACATCAATACTTTCAGATGTATTGTCAAATGACGAGGTTGTTGTCCGTTTTTTAAAAAAGAACTTTTCCGAACATTTCGCGGTACTAGAGCAAACTTTAAAAGCTCATCTAAAGATCAAAAAACTTTCAACACCAAACATAAACCATGCCATTCGTTTTCTAATCGGGGCAGTCGGAGTCCCCAATATATTATTCGAAGTCTATGAAAGAGGTGGTCGAAAAAAACACTCCCCAGATAGCGATAATGAACTCAAATCCCGAGTCAAAGCTGCCATCATCGGCCTAGAGTCTGGCCTCTGCGACAAAACGAAGTGAGCTTGATCCCTACAAGTTTTCAGGATTTAATATTTATATGAAGCCCAACGAGGCTCAGTGTGAGGAAAATCAAGGGGTTAGAAGCGAAAAAATACCTCCACCACTTGACGCTATGCGTTATCGTCCGAATTTCGTCCAGCCCACTTGAATAACTTCAATGGGTTGGACGTTTTCGTTTTCTGATTCGACCTCCGTTTTGGCAAAGGTATCGGAGGGAGTCGAACCGCTTGTCGCCGGCGAGGTGTTGCGCTCTTCACTTCCCCAGCCTAACCCATTGCATTTATTAACTTCTTTTGACTAATTAGATCACTCTTGCGAAGGTGCCCCTATGTCCGCAGGAGAAGCACCTTGAACCCTGATTCCACCCAACTCTTTGCTACGATTTGTTTTGCGTTGGCGATCATTCACACCTTCTCGGTGAAACGGTTTCAACACTTCGCTAATCGATATGAAAGCGGCTCGGTTGGTGAAAACTTTTTTCACCTCCTTGGCGAGGTCGAAATTGTCTTTGGGATTTGGGCCGCCCTGTTTCTTGTTTTCTTGGGTGTCACGCAGAGCCCAGGCGATGCAGTTCATTACCTGGAGACGCGCAACTTCACGGAGCCCGCATTTGTTTTCGTGATCATGGCAATTTGCGCCACGCGCCCCATTCTGGTCGTTGCAGGCAAACTCATTGAGGCCGCATCTCGCCTCTTACCGTTGAAGAGGCACGGTCGCGTTTTACGCGACTTGCCTTGTTGTTGGTCCTATCATGGGAAGCTTCATTACTGAGCCCGCCGCGATGACCGTAACGGCACTGATCCTTCTTGAACGCTATTTCAAGCGAGGAATTCCAACGAAGCTCATGTACGCGACGATCGGGCTCTTGTTCGTCAATATTTCCATCGGCGGCACGCTCACACCCTACGCCGCCCCTCCGGTTCTGATGGTGGCGAAGCAGTGGTCTTGGGATCTCACATTCATGATGACTCAGTTCGGATGGAAGGCGGTGCTTTCGATTGTTCTGGCAACCGCCATCGTCACCGCTCGCTTCAGAAAAGACCTCAGCAAAGTCTCTTGGGAGAGATCCACGGGTAGAGCCGGCGAGAAGATCCCCTTCTGGGTCTCCGCGATACACCTCGCCTTTCTCGCGGCGGTGGTGATCAGTTCTCATCACTTGGTCTTATTCTCCGGCGCATTTCTTTTCTTCTTGGGACTGGTTTCCGTAACTCGCGAATACCAAGACGACGTCAAACTCCGAGAAGGGCTTCTCGTCGCATTTTTCTTAGGCGGCTTGGTCGTCCTGGGAGGACAGCAGCGCTGGTGGCTTGAACCCCTCTTGACTCGCCTCGATGCTCTTCCGCTTTACCTCGGTGCCATCTCGCTTACGGCTATCACCGATAATGCCGCGCTCACCTATCTGGGCACTCAAGTCCCCTCGCTCAGTGAAACATCCAGATACGCCCTGGTCGCCGGAGCCGTCGCGGGCGGCGGCCTCACGGTGATCGCGAACGCCCCCAATCCTGCGGGATATGGGATTCTGAATTCTTCTTTTGGCGAGGATGGCATCAGCCCCATTTTACTTCTGACCAGCGCTCTCCCGCCAACGGCGATCGCTGCCTTATGCTTTTGGTTTCTATGAATGAGTCAGTAAAGGAGAAAGGAAAACGTTGCTTACGCTGATTTTACAGTTCGTCATTTCCGCAGGCGTGATCGTCCTGGCCGGAACATTCCTTGCCAAGGCTTCAGACTCCATCGCCGAGCTAACGAAACTCGGACGTTTGCTCGTGGGCAGCATCTTTCTGGCCGGGGCAACTTCTCTTCCTGAGATCTCGGTGGACATTAGCGCCGTGCGTGCAGGAATGCCCGATCTCGCGGTCGGCGACCTCATGGGCAGCAGCCTTGCCAATCTTTTCATATTGGCTATCGCCGATCTTCTGCACAAGAGCTCGCATAAGATCTTTTCACGCGCGTCGGCGGCACATGCCCTTTCAGGCGCAATGAGCATCAATCTGGCGGCAATCACTTGCATCATGATTTTTCTTGGCCCTCGATTCACAGCCATTGAGATTGCCGGTATCGGCGTGGGGCCATTCATTATCGCAGTCTCCTATGTTTTAGGTCTGCGTCTGCTGTACTTCGATCAGAAGGTTTTCGCCGCCGCAAAGACCAAGGCGGAAGCCGCCGCGAACGTCGAACGTGGCTCGCTTGCTCGCGCTGTCGGAGTGTTCGTGTTTTGTACGATAGCGATTCTCGTCGCGGGTCCGTTCATGGCCGAATCGGCCGGGAAAATCGCCGATCTGACGGGGCTCGGAAAGACCTTCATCGGATCGACCTTGGTCGCGTTCAGCACCTCCCTGCCCGAGCTGGTTTCGACCCTAGCGGCGGTGAGAATGGGGGCGTTCGACACCTGGCCGTTGGCAATATTTTCGGAAGCAACTCCTTCAATATGCTGATTCTGCTGCCCGTGGATTTCTTCCATCCCGGTCCGCTCTTGGCCTCGGTTTCCCGATTGCACATCTTGACTGCTCTGGCGACCATCATGGCTACGTCTGTTGCCGTCATGGGCCAGCTTTACCAGGTCGAGAAGCGCAAGAAGCTGATCGAGCCTGATGCCTTCGCAATCATCGGCATCGTGCTAACGGTGTTGTATGTCCTTTACCGCTACGGCGAGGTCTAAAGGCTTACGTAGCGATCTTGGCTTTGCCAAAGATTTCACGAAGCGCTTCGATGTTGCTCGGGCGTGCCAGGCCCCAGATTTTGTCGCCTGGATTGACGACGGTATCGCCTCGCGGAACCAGATATCGATCGGCTCTTTCGAGACTCGTCAGAAGCACACCAGCGGGCAACCCCAGATCGAGTACGCGCTGACTGATGGCAGGAGCACTCTCCATCGTTTCGATCTCGACGGTTACGAATCCTGCCGGAAGCATTCCAGCGGAAAGCTCGGCGGCCGGTTTTTGCCGAAGCGGCACGGTGATTCCAAGCTTGCTTGCCACCCACGGAATGCTGATTCCCTGAACGACCACGGACGTCAGAACGACGAAGAAGACGAGATTGAAAAAGTATTCGGAATTCGGAATGCCCGCGCTCCAGGGAAGCGTGGCGAGAATCACGGGCGCCGCGCCACGAAGGCCAACCCACGAAATGAAGAGGCGCTCTTTTTGCCCGATCTTCGCGGTAGGCGCGGCCACCAAGACACTCAAAGGCCGGGCAATGATCATCATGAAGAGCGAGAGCAGGATGCCCGCCTTCCAATGCGGAAGGAGATGGGAGGGAAAAGAGAGCAAGCCCAACGTGAGAAAGACCAGAATCTGGGCAATCCACGCGATCCCATCGACGAAACGCAGAATGCTCCCCTTATGCAGAATCTCCGAGTGTCCAACGCAAAGGCCCGCGACGTAAACCGCGAGAAACCCGCTTCCTCCCAAGGCCGAGGTGGCGCTGAAGATGATCGCGACCAGGCCCAGGAGAAGGACGCCGTAAAGCCCCTCGTACTCGATACCCACATGGTTGATCAGCCAGGTGCTGGATCGACCACCTGCATAGCCAAGCGCAAGCCCCAGCCCGCCTTGCAGGAGAAACATCGTGGCAAGGCCAGCCGCGCCGTTCGCCTTGGAAGTCGCGATGGCAAGGACGCTTACGGTGAGGAAGATTGCCATCGGGTCATTGCTTCCGGCCTCGAACTCCAGCGTCTGTTTGAGCGCGCCTTTCAATGAAAGACTCTTTGCCCGCAGGATGCTGAAGACAGCCGCCGCGTCGGTAGAGGATACGATGGCACCGAGCAGCAGTCCCTCAGTCCATGAAAGGCCAAGAGCGACCTTCGCGAAAACGCCTGTTACTGCTCCGGTTACAAATGTCCCTACGATCGAAAGCGAGATTCCAACTGGCAAAATGGGGCGCACGCTTTTCCAGGAGGTGCGCATCCCACCATCAAAAATAATGAGCGCAAGGCACACGCTTCCAATCGCAAAGGAGAGCGGATAATTGTCGAACTCAATCCCTCCAGGCCCTTCTGAGCCCGCAAGCATGCCGATGCCAAGAAAGATCAGAAGAGTCGGCACGCCAAATCGTGAAGAAATTCTGCTCGCCAGCACCGAAAGCGTGAGCAGGAGCGCGCCGCCTAGCAAAAGAGTTTCGAGAGAGTATCCCTGAAAGCTGAAACCCGGCATAAGCGCCTTAATGGAGTCTCAGGCTAAGAAAGGGGCGTCGAGTCAGGGAAAGAATTTTTCTCGCAGTCGATCCCAGAAGGAGTTTTCGCACACCGGATCGCTCTGGTGCCGTCGTGATCGTAAGCCAGGCCTTCGCGTCCTCGGCGTAGTCTGCGATCGCCTGGGCAACCGATTTTGATTCCGTTATCGCCTTGGTCTGCGCGTGAACGCCATTGGATTGAAACGACGCTTTCAGCTTCGCAAGCACCTTTTCCACTTCCTCTTCGTTTTTTCGCTCTTGAAGGGCATCGATCACGACTCTTCTCTTAGGAATGACATAAACAAGGTCGAGTTTGCCCTTGGCCGACTTGGTTAGCTCGGCAATCCACCTGACAGCCGTGGCATTTGGCGGCGCCGCTGCATCCACAGCCAAAACGAATCGCACGTCCCGGGAGAGATCGGCTGCGGCGAGAGAAGGCTTGATGACGACGACTGGAATGCCCGCTGTCAGCGCCGCGGTTTCTGAAAAGCTGCCCAAGAACCAATATGGAACCCCACTCCGATCATTGCTCGAAAGGACTAGCGCATCTGCATTGAGCCGCCTGGCATAACGAGTCAGTTGCTGGACGTGGGTTTCGTTGGCCTGCGAATCGGATGCGAGAACGTATATCGGGTCCAAATCCAAAGAGCCCTGAATGGCGCGTTTGATGCGATGCTTCGCTTCTTTGACATACTGGCCCTTGAGCTCCCGGTAGGCTGATGAGGGAACGGCGTACGAGGAAGGATTCACGATCGACGCAATCGATGTCCGGGCGAAGACCCCGCGCGACTTGTACAAGCAGAGCAACTCAAGAAAACGGTCCAGAGTCGGGTTCTTCTTTACGGTCGGGTCCAAGCCCACAAGTGCGGATTTCATAGCGAGCAACTTAACCGCAAAGACCAACTAAATCAATGATTTATCCATATCTTCATGGTAAGAACCCCAGGGATGCTTCATAGGGGGGCGCATTATGAAAATCCAGTTCCTGGGAGCCAGCCAAACCGTAACCGGCTCGCGCTTTCTTCTGAAGCACGGTGCAACTACGGTTTTGGTGGATTGCGGGCTCTTTCAAGGGTTCAAAAACCTCAGACTCCGAAACTGGGCCGAGTTTCCGATCGCGCCTGAGAAGATCGACGCTGTGCTACTGACTCACGCCCATCTGGATCACAGCGGGTACATCCCGCTATTGGTAAAACGCGGCTTTCGCGGCCCCATTTTTGCAACGCGGGCGACGATCGATCTTTGCGGAATTCTTCTTCCGGACTCCGGATTTCTGCAGGAGGAAGAAGCACGGCTCGCCAACAAGCGTGGCTATTCCAAGCATCACCCGGCGTTGCCGCTTTACACGGCCGAAGACGCCAAACACTCCTTGGACTCATTCAAGGAGGTCTCCTGGAAAACATCGACTACGTTCACACGGAATGGGGCGGGACGATTTGAATTTGAGTTCCATGCCGCAGGCCATTTACTTGGAGCTGCGAGCGTCGTTGTCCGGGCGGGGTCATCGTCAGTTGCCTTTTCAGGAGACGTGGGACGCGTTTCCGACCCTTTGATTCGCGATCCCCAACCGAACTTCGCAGCCGACCACCTCATCATCGAGTCGACTTACGGCAACCGTCGGCATCCTGAGACTGATCCCGAGGAGGAAATCCGGGAGATCGTGCTTCAAACGCACGCCAAAGGCGGAGTCCTGCTCGTCCCTTCCTTTGCCGTGGGACGCGCTCAGCTCGTTCTGTATTATCTCCATCGGCTCAGGCGTAGGCAAGCGATCCCGCGTTTGCCGATTTATCTGAACAGCCCCATGGCCGCGCAGGCCAATCGCGCATTCGCGGCACATGCCAGTGAGCTGAAACTGGCGCCTGGCGAGCTGGCAAGCATTTGGGAAAACGTTCACATCGTGAGCTCTTCCGAAGAGTCCAAAGCCTTGAGTGAGAAAACCGATCCGGCAATCATCATCGCGGCGAGCGGAATGGCTACCGGTGCATTTTAACCGATTTTCTGAAACGGCGGCGCATCGTTCGCTGCCGCGCGGGTTTGCAGCGGCCCCATAGGCGACACCAAGTGCCCGCTCATATCCACGGCGTATCAACCGGCGACTGTCGACGGCCACGGCATTCCGGATAGGCGCTGACTTCCAAAAATCAGTTACGAATTTTTTCTCCGCTGTAGAATCGCCAAGTCTTGTGCACGATCAAACGCGCACCGTGGCCGAACTTGAAATAGGACCACACCCACTGCAAAAAAACAAAAACACGGTTTCGAAACCGCATCAAATACACGATGTGCACAAAAACCCAAGTGAGCCAGGCCACGAATCCAGAAAACTGCAACGAACCAAGACTGACGACCGCTTTAGTGCGCCCTATGGTAGCCATGATCCCCTTGTCGCTATACCGAAACGGCTCGCGTGCTCCGCTACCGCGCAGTTGGTTCAAGATCAAGCGTCCCACGTAACGCCCTTGTTGAATGGCAACCGGTGCAATTCCGGGCAAAAATTCGCCGCGCTCATTCTTGAATGCAGCCTGATCGCCAATCACGAAAACCCCAGCGTGCCCCGGAACGCTCAGATCGGAATTCACCAGAATGCGTCCCTGGGGGTCTTTCTCGGTGGCCACCGTGTTGTTCAAACTCGAAGGTTTCACCCCGGCCGCCCAAATAATCGTGTGGGTCGCAATAAGGCGATCTCCCACTCTCAGACACTCGCCATTGAGTTCACTCGCGCGCGCGTTGGTGAGCACTTCGACTCCGAGTCGGTGCAAGTATATTGCTGCAACCTGCGACAACTTCGGCGGAAACGCCGCAAGAATTCTTGGACCAGCTTCGACCAGCACGACTTTAGTCTTCGATAAATCGGCGTTACGATAGTCTTTGTACAAAGTACGCGACGCCATTTCTGCGATCGCCCCAGCCAGCTCTACACCGGTTGGGCCGCCCCCTACGATCACGAACGTAAGTAGTTTTTCGCGCGCGAGCGGGTCTGTTTGTTTTTCCGCTTGTTCAAATGCGATCAACACCCGTCTTCGGATTTCCGTCGCCTGTTCGATAGTCTTTAATCCAGGGGCATGGTTTTCCCAATCGTCGTTACCGAAATAAAAATGCTTCGATCCGCAAGCTAGAATCAAGTAATCAAACCCATGCCAAACACCGTCGTACATGATCTTTCGATTTGCCAGATCTACGCGATCGACCTCTGCAAGCGTGATTTGAATATTTTTCTGCCGAGTAAACAACCGGCGCAGCGGAATCGCAATATCGGAAGGGTTCAGACCGGCCATCGCCACTTGGTAAAGCAATGGCTGAAACAAGTGAAAATTTCGTCGATCGATCAGTTGAATTTTGCAATTCTTAGCGGTGCGAAGCGCACGGGCGGCAGCGACGCCGCCAAAACCGCCTCCGATAATGACGATGGTCTTAAAACTCACTGAAGTTCAGACACAGTCGTTGGTTCCAAACCACAAGCCCGAAGCTGCCCTACAAGTTGCGGCAAGAGTTTGAGCGTTGACTCCTGACCCTCGTGTAAAAGAATGATGTCGCCCCCGCCGATCTTACCGTTTTTAGCTTCGGCCAGCAGGCGATCGCAGTTAGCTGGCGTGGTGTCGTCGCTCGCGATCGACCAAAGCACCGTGGAGTAGCCGTTCAAACACGACTGCACCAAACTGCGTATCGAACTAGTTCCATGGGGCGGTCGCACCAGGCGCGGATTCGACGAAACGATTCCATGCAGTAGAACTTTAAGATTCTCGAGTTCTTCATTCAACTCGTGGGCGTTCAGTTTCGGGAATGTTTTATGCGTCATTCCGTGCCCGGCGACTTCGTGGCCATGCTCGGCCAACATTTGGGCGTAGTACGAAAACTTTTCGATCTGTTTGCCCAGTAGAAAAAATGTTGCTTTCACATTGAGCGATTCAAGCACTTCTACGTATTTGGGCGTCATCTCGTCGGGGCCATCATCAAAAGTGAGCGCCACTTTTTTGGAGTTCGGGTCTCCGCGCACGATCAAAACATTTGCGGGAAGCATAGTTAGGACCCGAGTTTTAACAAACCGTTTAACGTGAGACCGAGCACCTGCGACAGCATTGCTCGTAAAAAGCAGTGCGGTAGAGGCCGAAAACAAGAGCACGAAAAAACGACTTCTAATAAACATGTGCGGCCTTATAGCACTAAATCGTAGAATCCACTATCGGGGGTTTGCCCAATCCTTTTGGCCGACGTAAACACTCGATAATACGCATGATTTGATGCCCCCCAACTTAGAAGTCGATTAAAAGTCGGGGCAAGGGCGGCCAAATGCGCGATCGCTGCATTGCCCTGAGCCAGACTTTCGCCCATGATTCCTGAACCAACGACAACCATTAAAAGAAACGCCGTTCCCAGGAATTCGCCAATAAACACTCGTGACCGAATCATAACGCAAGCTCACTTTTAAAAGTTTTGAGTTTTTGCTGAATGGCATCGCGAGCGACTCTAAACCGTTGCAGGGCCTCAGACTCTGGCAACTCGGTTTTGCTCGCCGGATCGGGGTGCGGCCAATGAATTTTTTTGGCCTTCGACACTAGTGTGGGACACACTTCTTCCGCGCAAAGGGTAATCACATAGTCGAGGTTTTGAATAAATTCAGTTGAAAGATCGTCTAGCGATTTCGAATAATGGCTGGAAATATCAATTCCAAGCTCGTTCATAACCGCCACGGCATAGGGATTTAGTTTTCCCGGTTGCGAGCCAGCGCTTTGAATTTCGGCGTCTGGAAACAGCTTGCGAGCTAGACCCTCCGCCAGCTGACTGCGGGCGGAATTGGCAACACACATAAAAAGTATTTTCATGGTTTTTGTTCTAACAAGAACTCTGGGCACAAGAAAGCCTCTAAACCAAATCTTAAATATCTCAACGAGAAATATCCCAACAATGAACCCAAAAAATTTATGGCTCTTTTAAAAGACGGCATATAATGACAGCCAAGATGAAAATACTACTCACCGGCGCAACCGGCTATATCGGCGGACGACTTGTTCCTAAACTTCTGGAGCAAGGCCACGAGGTGCGCGTGCTGGTGCGCGACCCTAACCGCATCGCCGGTCGACCTTGGACTTCGAGAGTTCAAATCTTCACCGGCGACCTGGTGCAGAACAAAGGTTTGGTTCCTGCGCTCGATGGCGTCGATGCGGCTTATTACCTGGTTCATTCAATGCTCTCTGGGCCAGATTTTCAAAATCTCGACCACAAAGCGGCCGAAAATTTTGCCGCCGCTGCAAAGCACGTCAAACACGTAATCTATTTGGGCGGTCTGGTGCCCAAGGCTGGCGCCATATCGGAGCATTTAAAAAGTCGTGCCGAAGTTGGCGACATTTTACGCAAGGCTTTACCCACCACCGAGTTTCGAGCTGGTCCAATTATCGGTTCCGGTTCGGCGTCGTTTGAAATGCTTCGCTACCTCACCGAACGGCTCCCAATCATGATCGCCCCACGCTGGATCAAAAACGAAATTCAACCTCTCGCCGTGCGCGACGTACTCGGTTATTTAGTGGCCGCACTCAACGTGGCTCCAAGCGGCGTGATCGACGTTGGGGCCGATCGACTCACCTTTAAAAAAATGATGCAAGTATTTGCCGAAGTACGCGGACTGCGGCGCACGATTTTGCCGGTGCCGGTGTTCGCCCCTGGCCTTGCATCACGCTGGGTGGGGTTAGTGACTCCGATTCCGAATTCCATAGCGGTGCCAATTATCGAAGGCATTATTCAGCCACTCATCGCCGACACTGCCCAAGCCGAACGCTTGTTTCCCGATATTAAACCTATTCCTTACCGCAAAGCCGTCGAGCTTTCTCTTGCGCGCTTGCAAAGCGGTGGTACCGAAACCCGTTGGAGCAACGCTTTAGGCCAAGACAGCAATGCATCTTATTTAGTCAAAAACGAAGAAGGCATGATTCGCGAAGTACGTCGCTTGAAAGTGAATGCCTCGCCCGAGAGTTTATTTAAAGTCTTCAGCCAACTCGGTGGTGAAAAAGGCTGGCTCGCTTGGCGTTGGGCCTGGGAAGCGCGTGGCCTGTTTGACCGCTTGATCGGTGGGCCGGGGCTTCGCCGTGGGCGCCGCGACGCAAACCAAACACTCGTCGGTGAAGCCATTGATTTTTGGCGCGTCGAAGAAATTAAACCCGGCGAATCGCTACGACTGCGGGCAGAAATGAAAGTGCCGGGCAAAGCCTGGATCGAATGGAACGCTCACTCCGACGGCGAGCAAACCGTTTTTATTCAAACCGCAAGCTTTGCACCCAAAGGCCTTGCGGGGCTCTCTTACTGGTACTTGCTGTACCCGATTCACTTTTTTATTTTTAACGATCTAGCCGCAGCCATTGCCAAACAGGCTGAACAAGAGACGAGTCACAAATGAACCTAATTAAATGTTTTAGTATATTGTTCGTTACCCTATTACTTGCCACGCCCGGCATGGCCGCCGACGAAGCGCCGAATTACCTTTCAGTGGAATTGGGCCCGGCTTGGCAAACCAAAAACGACCAACGAATTCCGGGAACCTCGGGCACCACATTTTCATTGAGCAAAATGGACCCCGGCCCATTTTTTACTTACCGCCTTTACGCGGGCAGAAAATTCAATAACCGTCACGAACTGCGACTACTCTTTGCACCTTTGCAGTTTGAAATTAAAGGTCAGTTCCGTAGCCCTGTTAAATACATTGGCAGCGACTTCGCCGCCGAAACCGAAACCACTGCGTTTTACAAATTCAATTCCTACCGCCTGACCTACGCCTACCACTTTGATCCGATCAGCCAGTGGGAACTTGCGCTCGGCTTCACCGCCAAGGTGCGTGACGCGGAAGTACGCCTAACCCAGGGCAACAAACTCGAGCGCAAAACAAACATTGGGTTCGTTCCACTGTTGCACTTTCAAGCTCGAAGGCCCCTTTTTGCTGACTTATTTTTTCGTTTTGATTTCGATGGGCTCGCGGCCCCACAGGGTCGCGCGTTTGACGCCGCACTTTTTCTAGAGCGTAGTTTTATTGCTCCGGCTTACACTTTTTTCCTGGGATACCGCACCGTCGAAGGCGGCGCCAATAACGACACGGTCTATAATTTTGCGTGGTTTCACTACGCGCTCGGCGGCGTAAGAGCATCATTCTAACTTTTTATAGTTTCCGCCCTACAAAATAATGCGCACACCACCGAGCTCCGCCAGCGAATGTTTGAAATTAGTACCCGGCGTCCCAATGAACATGCAGTTTTTTGGAATTCCCAAACGCTTCGACAGTTTCTCTACGACCTGCGGGCCAAACGCTCCCTGTACTGCCAGAAAATCTATTCGAATCTCAGGATAAAGTTGATCAATCACCCGAAGTTGGTTTGCGAGATTAGGGGGAATTTCATTTTCGTTTCGATAAACGTTAATCACGATCAGATTGTTAGTTTGTTCATTTCGCAAAACGTAAAGGGCCGCGTGATTAAGAATTTTTAAGTCGTCACCCCGTGAAAAATAAATAACCGCCTGACTATTGGCATTTTCAATAGCGTTATAAAGAAATTTTTGAAAATGGTGGCTAGCTCCGGCAAATGAATCCACCACACTTTTTAGTGAAAACAGCCCAAGACGCAGAATTAAAATCCGCGAAAACATGATCGCGACCGCGCCACCAAGAATAGTAACAAACACCAAGAGGCTACGTATGTTTTCGACGGTGACGTGGTAAACACCGGCCACCAAGACCGCAAATAAACACACGGCCACCACCGAGAGTTTGGCTTCCTCACTTCGAGGCAGTCTGGCCCGAGTTTTCTTGAGGAACAAGTTTCCAAGTGCAAACAAAGCCATGACCGACAAAAACGAGAGCGCGTAAACTCCCGCCAAGGCCGACACCTTACCCCCGGTTAGAACCAAAATCGCACACGAAAGTAGGAAGAACCCCAGAATGATCCAGTGATTGGTGTTTCTCCACTTGTTTTCTTTCAAGAAAAACTGGGGCAAACAGCGATCCAAGGTCATGCGGCGTACGAGTCCAATAACACCCACCA
>DGKJ01000056.1 GCA_002387735.1 Bacteriovoracaceae bacterium UBA4573
GTCAACTGTTCAAGAAATAGGCAGCGAACGCGGTGTATCTCCTCAGGCCATATCGATGCGAATTAAAAACGTATCAGACGCTCTGGCATCGGCCAGCGAGCGACTGCAAAATACGAAGGTTAATCGATATCGCAGAAAAGTTCGTAGCACTAACTTAAAGCCGGCGAACTCAGTCGAAATCGGTCGAAAACATTTAATCTGGCCCGACCAGTCTTCTTTGAAATTTTCAGATTTGAAACGAAGCCGATGGCTTGCCCACATAAAAGCACCGCTACAGCTGAAAGTGTTTGATCAATTCGGGCGCGTTTTAATGGTTAAAGAACCGGGACAGTCGGGGTGGTCATTTCCGGAAGTTCAGGTACACCCGGATTACTCGATTGAAGAGTTGGCGCTCTATTACTTGAAATTTCGGGTCGGGCTCCCGGTGGCATCAGTTTCAAAGCCAGAACTAAACACAGATCAAGATTCGAAAATAGTGTGGGTGCCAATTTCTACAGAGAATATTTTGCACCAGCGCCCCGTTTTTGAACTTAAGCTTAAGACCAGCAACACTCAACCGGCTTACGATAACACTACCGGTCGTCTACATACTACTTGGGTTAGTGAGCCATACGCCGAAAAATTAGCCCGAGCTCCGGTAATACTTACAAAATCAATTTCTCGATCGGGTGTTTTCGTCGCCATGAATTCTAAAGACGAAATGCGCATTCGAGCAGTTATTCGTAACTCAGAAGGTAAGATTCTTTTGGTTAGGGCGTCTCGCGAGGGTTCGGGGTGGAGCTACCCGGAAATTTTGGTGGAGTCCGGGAACCAGCCGGAAGACGGTCTTTTGCAGGCGATTCGAAAAATGAGCGGGTTAAGGGAAAACGAACTTCGCGAGCAAACCAAACCGATCGATCGAAAAACAATTGAAGACACATCGGTTCGAAGCTCGAGAACCCTGTATCTGCGATCGAAAAACGACGCTCTAAGTCCGCGAAATGGTTACGAAGCGCAGTGGTTTTCGTTGCAAGACGTAAAGACCTTGCGATCCGAGTAGTTTTGCAGGAAGATCGGCCACCTATGCAGATTCACATTACTTTCAAACACATGGACGCCACGGAGGCGCTCAAGAAGCACACGGAAGAGAAAACTGCCAAACTCGAAAAATTCGCTAACGGGCCGTTCAATGCCGATTGGGTGTTGGTCGTGAATGCTAAGGAACATGCGGCTGAATTGCGAGTGCACGGGCCAAATTTGGATTACTTTGCGCACGCTAAAACTAGCGACATGTATGTTTCAATTGACGAAGTAGTTTCGAAACTCGAAACGCAGCTGCGTCGCCATAAAGAAATCGTCAAAGACCACTTACACCGAAAGCGCGACTAGGTTAATTGCAGCTTTCGGCAATTTTGAAATAAGTTACGGTTCCTTTTTTAGGAGCACCGTATCCGATCACAACGTTAGGGCGCGCGGCTGCCATAGAGAAAATGCCGTTCGGCGCAAACAAGTTCTTTGCCCATAATGCTTTGCCTTTTTGATTTAGGCCGAAAAATTGAATTCGACCATTGTTCCGCATATCGAAAAACCCGATCGCCACATCACGTTGGGTTTGAAAAGGTGGAGTCACTAACGCTGGTTCATTGTTGGAATAAAACCATTCGGGTTTTCCGGTGTTTTTTTCGTAAGCGGCAACCCATTGTTCGTTTTGGGCATTCGCGTGGACTACGATTTTATCACCCACAACCGCAAGAGCGTCACCGTGAGAAGGAAGTCGTGATTTCCAAAGCCAATCCGAACTTCCAGAGCCTAGGGCGAAAAGTAAATTAGAAGTAAGTGCGTAATATAAGCCGTCCTCGCTAACGGTAACGGCGGAGATAGGTTCTGGCAGTCGCCACTTGTGCAAAATAGTTCCGAGGCTATCAACTACGATCATGATTCCACCGGTAAAAAAGAGCGAGATCTTGCCCGTCTTCCGGTCAACGTAGGCGTCGCTCATTTCTAAATTAGTCGGATAGTCAGCATTCTTTAAAATGCGTTCGACAGTGTCGTCGAACAATAACTTTCCTTTAAAGTCGTAAACGAAATGAGAATGACCCGGCTGAGAGTCGTCATCGTTGATTAGTACGATTTTGGGCTTATTGTCTCGATCGTTTTCTATGAAAACGGGCTTACCAAAATGATTAGCCTCCCACTTTAATTGGCCATTTGCCGTATAAAACTGCAAATGATCGCTGTAGTTTGAGATTGCGATAAAACGGCCGTCTTTGGAAATGCTCTGACTTTTTACAGGTTGTTTGAGAGTGCGACTCCAAAGCACCTTGCCCATATGGTCCAAAAGTCGAATTTTGCCATTCGCATTTTTTTCGCCACTAGAACTTAGAAGAATTGCCTTGCCACTCTCTGAAATAGATAAATTAGATATTTGACCGGGCACAGAGAAGTTCCATTTTGCGCATGGCGTAAAGCTAAGATCGTCGACCCGGATCGGGTTTGAACGATCAACCGGCAAATTGGCGTCGATTGAACTGCACGCGAAGTTTGCAAACAGCAAAAAAAGGAAGATGATTTTAGTGGTCATTGCGTTCATTCTGCTTGAGAGGCGCTGAAAATGAAAGTCACTGTTCTAACAAGAAATCGAAATCTACATTCCATTAGACGACTGTTAAAAGAAGGGCGGGCACTGCGGGCTGAAGTAAGTATCGTCGATCCGCTCGACTGTCAGCTGGTAGTCGGTTCGCGTGTGAATGGGCTTTATGTGCACGATCGACCAGCGTCAAGACCAGACGTGGTAATACCTCGTATTGGTACTTCGATTACCGACTACGGGTTGGCCGTTGTCACCCAGTTCGAGATTTTAAACGTGCCCGTTATCAACTCAGCACGAGCGATAGCGGAATCGCGCGATAAGCTCCGTTGTCTGCAGTTGCTATCTGCCAAGAACTTTGGAGTACCAACTACGATTCTAAGTCGCTCAAAGCGGGGTACTCGCTTGGCTTTTCGTCAAATTGGAGGAGTACCGGCGGTTTTAAAACTTTTACAGGGAACGCAGGGCGTTGGTGTGATGCTTGCCGAAAGTATGACATCGGCGGAATCAATATTAGACACCATGCGCGGTATGGAAAAAGACATTCTATTGCAACAGTACATTGCTGAAAGTGGCGGGCGCGACATTAGGGCCTTGGTTATCGGCGATAAAGTTGTGGCCGCCATGCGGCGTCAAGCGAAGGCGGGCGAATTTCGTTCGAACATTCATCGGGGTGGTGAAGGTAGCCCGATAGAGTTGTCAGATTCTTACAAAAAACTAGCGGTAAACTCCGCTAAAGCGGTGGGACTCGGGATCGCTGGCGTCGACATTTTAGAATCTCTTACGGGACCCAAAGTAATCGAATTAAATTCATCACCCGGGTTTGAAGGAATCGAAAAAACAACGGGTCTCAATATTGCGAAAATGATCCTCAATTACGCGTTACAGATCGCTCGGCAAAAACGCAGACCCGCCCGCAGACGATAGAGTCGGCAAAAAATTCCGACTATTTCTTTTTTTATCGAGTACGCCCAAAAAGCCGAAACGTTAAGGAATGGGTCGGTTTCGTTTATATTTAATAATTTGCGTTACTTTAAATGTGTTTTTTGGGGGGTGGTCCCAAAGCCAAGGCATGAGTGCCTTCGAGCGACGGGTGCGCGAGTATATAGCTTCGGAACAAGCCGAGCATTGGAAACATTTTTCAGTATGGGTAGATAACAGATACTATTTTTTCGGACCGAGCAGTTGGGCGCCTTACAAAGAGCTACTTCAGGATATTTCTAAAATTGAGGCTACAGGTAAAACGCCTCTTGTTTCAGTAAACAAAAAAAATCTTAATACTAAGGAAGAAATATTTTCGAGGCTTGGCCAAAAATTTGATCCTTCGAAAACCAATTCTGTGGAATTAATTTATGCCGAAATAAAAGAGTTGATTGCCCTCCACGAAAGGCACAGCGCGGACAATTGGTTGGGTGACGCGCAAACTGCAGAAAAAAAAGCAACCGTTGTAGCCCTTGTTGACCGCCTGCGAGGCCTAAAAAAATGGACACGGGCAGAACTAAGCGCAAAGAATATTGATGAATTGCTATTTTTCTTTTCTGTGAACCACTATGTTTTGTTAATTCAAGAGCTCGACTCGAATAGCGGCGTATATTTACCAGAGTCGTTTGATGATTTTTTTGCGGAATTATTTCCAGAATACAAAAAAAACCAAACCATTAAAAAAGTACTTTTAACGTACGAGCACCGAAAGAACCTTACCGAGAAATTACAAAAGTCTCTATTTTCAATTGCTAACAGTGAAGTCAATCCGCGAGAATTAATTCAAGATGTATCGCAGCACGTACTGAAAAATAAAATCACGGCACCCGAAATAGTTAACG
>DGKJ01000086.1:0-13714 GCA_002387735.1 Bacteriovoracaceae bacterium UBA4573
TAAAACCTCCTGTCCCCACTGGCAGCCGTGATCGAAACTTCCGTTCAAAAAGAGCAGACGAGCTTTCGGGTCACGACCGCTGCCAGCAATTCGATCAAAGTGTTCAAGCTGCTCACTCAATTAATAGTTAGTCCCGGACTCAATATTAGCGAATTCGAACGCATTAAAGGCGAAACGCTCGACTACTTAAAAGAACAGTTTCCCCGCGAAGATCAAGAAGAACTCGGAAAGGCGGCACTAGATCTTGCGATCTATGGCAAGGGTCACCCCTACGCCCACCCGGTTGCCGGATTAAGCGCCGACGTTCAGACGATCACTCACGAAGAGGCCGTGGCTTTTTACAAAAAATATTTCACCCAGAAACGAATTATCGTAGCCGCAGCGGGACGAGTCACAGACGAGCTAAAACGCGCAATGTTAGAACTAGAGGCCGCGCTCCCCGCTGGGGATTCTTCTTCCACTAAAATTCCACCTGCCCCAGTGAATAAGGGTATTTCGGTTACCATCGTCGAGGGTCCTTTTGATGGCACAGGAGTACACCTTGGTCACGCACTTCCAATCAATCGGCGCGATGAACGGTTTGCGCAGCTTGTATTGGCGGCAAACGGTTTCGGAAAACACCGCAGCTTCGTGGGCCGACTCATGCATGTGGTGCGCGAAGTCCGGGGCTTAAATTACGGAACCTATTCCTACGTGGAAGACTTTCCGTACGGCGGCCGACTTCTGACAGAACCCTTGCAGGTAGCACGGCAAATTCAAGCGTTCACGGTTTGGGGACGTCCTACTCCTCATGAGAACGGCTGTTTTTTGACACGCCAAATTTTTCGTGAACTTCAGTCGCTGAAAACTCAGGGGCTGACTACTGAAGAGTTCACGAGAACCAAAAGTCATCTTCAGGGGGCGTTGCCCATATTGGGAAGTCCGCTCGAACGACGTCTCGGCTACGCCGTAGATTCGGTATTCTATGGCACACCGTCTAACTATTTGGCGGAGTTGGTAACGCGTCTTTCACGCGCATCAAACGAGGCTGTTAAAAATACAATTCAAAAATATATAGACACCGACAATCTACATTTAGTTTTGGTCACCAAGAACGCCGAGGCGCTAAAGGTTCGGTTGAAAGAAAAAGAATGTACGATTCAGTACGCTCCGGGTATCGACAAATCCGAGTCGATAAAGACCGAAGACCGAGAAATTGCGGCATTCCCTATTGCGATAAAAGAAGAACGCATTCGGATTGTCCGATCCGATCAATTGTTTTAAATGACATTCAGAGGATTTTGGCATGACAGTTTTACGAACTTTGTTATTTTTTTCTTTATTCTCGGTCGCGGGAGCGGCCGCAACCTCGCATCGAGCGTTTGCAGGTAAAATTTTTGCTTTCCCTCACCTACTACCGTCTCCTTTTACCTTGCCCGCAGGCCAACTTTCCTACGGCACCGAAGTAGCGCTCGGTATCACCGATTTTTTTCAAGTTGGTACCAACATTCTTCGTGACGCATACCGAATATTTAATGCTAACGCGCGACTTTGCATGATCGATCTACCGGCTTTCGCTTTTTCGCCGTTCGTGAGTTTTGAGAGTTTCAACTACCGGCACATCGATTCGTCCAATCCAGATCTGCGGGTTACGTCTTGGATGCCTGGTGCAGTGGCCGCGTTTGAAATATCGCAAACATTTGCACTCTTCACCGGTGGAAACGTAAATATTACCAAGACCCCATTGATTGAACAAAACCTTACGACCAGTGCGCTTCTAAAGGGCGCGACCATACAATCGGATCTTGCTTGGGCCTATCAGGCTGTAGGGTACGGCGCGGCGGCACCAAAAAAAATAAAAAGTACTGAAGATATCGAACCCGACAGGCTTCCCAAACCAATACGAGGCAAACATCTCGGAAACGTACTCTCTGGTGGTGTGAGTTACGATTTAAACTACAAACTTTTTGGATTGGGAATTAGTCACCACTGGCAGGGTTTTCACTTGGGAGTGCATTACTATCCGAAGGCCTCGAAGTTTCCGCTGCAACCGATTGTCTCAGGTGGCGGGTCGTTAGATCTGTAGGTTTTAATCTGAATTCCCGGGGCGCCAGACAAGCTGAAAATAATCGACCGCCTCGCTGCCCACATAATAAAGTATTGCCAACGTACCGGCACCGATGGCGCCAAGATACAGCGGCCGCACCAAATACCGAGATACGCCCTGCAAAAGTCGAGCTCCTCGAATGTCTTTTCGCACGAGGTCTAATCGAATTCCGGCTTTCCTTTGGGCCTCCAAATCTATGAGCGCTTTAGCGAACTGCAATTGAACTTCGCTCGATCTAGGAGACATCTCTAGACCAGTAGCAAACGGCAATACTTCGCGCCAAAGCTCGGCAGGCACCGCGTAGCGTTTCATTCGTTCGATAACCGCAACGGAAACCTCCAAGTCGGAAAACAGCGACTCTCCTTCCAGGCTCGAGTTCCTGGCGAGTTCTATCCTAAATACCGATCGCAAGTGGGCAAGGGAAGCGGTCGGGTCGACATAAAAATATTTTGCACCACCGCCAACACCGGACCAGACCGAACCCCCCTGGCCTATGGTTCCTAGCGCATATATCGACGGGTCCATTAAATAACGAACGGGTGATTGTTCTACTCGATCCAAAAGTCGCTCTAAAAGCGGGTCGCGTCTAAAATTAAAAAGTTGGCGCACACTTTCGACCCAAAACATTACGGGTCGCTCTTCGAGTGGACGCAAACGCATGGCCTCAATCGCATCAGAAGTGAAAAATTTTAAAACAACACTCTTGGCGCTACCACTCGCGCTCGCAGTAGCGATTCCTGATTCGAGCGTCTCCGGAAGCGCCCACGGGACTTCACGATAGCGAATATTGCGCCTTAATAATTTTGCGCGAAATTTATTGGAACGCTCCACTAGGTCGTCTATCCGCGGCAGAGATCTAGCGTCTGGTGCAGCGAATACCGCAGGATTTTGCGAAAGCGCCTGCCCTACTATCATCTGACAGCCGCCATCTTCGTCTGCGCGAAGATTGGTGCTCGCCAGCAAAGCCAAGCTCAATACTAATAATGGTAAAACTGAGACCCTACCCCACACTTTTACACCCCGGGCTACGGCTATCTCAAGCCATTGCACGTGTCAAACCGAGGCGCTACCGAGTCCTGCGAAACAAATGACCCTCTCTCAAGTACCCTCGGTAACGGTCATCCAGGGTCAGCGTTTCACTAAAAAATCCCCGTACCCATTCGTCCTGAAATCCGTAGAGGCTTTTCGGCAACGCCTTTACCAGCAAATCTACCGCGCCTTTAAAAGTCGCATCAGCGTCATTGAATACTTCGATCGACCGAAACACCGCACGATCAATTTCGATTCCGGAAAACTCTAACTGCATGGCTCGCTCGCGAAAGCGCCAAAGCTCACTCGCAAACACATGGCCAATTTGATGCGGCTCCGGGTGCGATATGACCGGCCGTTTACGCAGGTCGCGAATCCAGTTTCGATTTCTGCCCGAGGCGTATTCGGCAATGGCCGGGTGCCGTTGGATAGCTGCGGCGAAATAATCTGCGTAGCCTTCCTCCATAGCTGCATGAACTAAATTTTTGGGATTTCGATTGATCGTGGTTCGATCAACAACGGCGTGAGTGATTTCGTGAGCCACTACGCTTGCGTCTTTTAAAAACGATTGAAATCCGTCACGAATCGGTCCATCGAGTAGATGAATCACTCCCACACTACGATGGTAAACCGCAGTCGATCTCAGTGAACGGGCCGCGTACAACATCATAGGCCGGCCAAGTGTCTCGAACCCGAGGCGCTCGAAATAGGCGACAGTTCGGTCTGCGTGGTAAAACAGATTCAGATGTTCGAACACTCGCGTTCGACTTCGATATAGTTGATTGGAACCGGGGCGCGGAAGACTAGCTACATCCAGACTTCTCTCTCTTATTCCGTTTACTGATTCAACGACGGTTCCTTGGTCTTTCAATACAACTGCCCTTGAATTCATGAGGATAAGATCCGACGAAAGTTCCGCATAATTCTGCACACGCCGCAGCGACGAGTGCCCCGGGTGGACAGGGTAGACCGAAATTGTTGTTAGGATTTCGCCACAGTCCCGTTCTGCAACCTTGCGATCAAGAGCTTCCCAGACTTCGGGGCCAATATAATATGGAATGGGGGGAGACGCTGAAAATGCGGTTCTGAGAGCGCCGAAAAACGCGAGGAAAACCACTCCCCACGTCATCGCTCCGCGCGCAAATCCCCTGAACAATACCCCGTTGTCCACGATCAATTTCCCCCAGGGGTCCAGTAACCTCTTGCTCAGGTGTTTGACAATACTTGTAAGATTTACATGCTTCGGGATTTGAAAAACGCGCTCGTCAACTAGGGTTCATTGCGGCACCAAACTTGCTTTGGTACCAGCCGGAGTACCGGGGGAGAACCTGTTCCATGTCGGATCAAACTAACAAACAGACCGAAAACGTTATCAGCCTCAATAGCTTTCGTTCGCTGCAAAGTTTGCGCGAAAAGGCCAAGCCCTATCGCCAGCGCATTGAACAAATGGACAAGGCCGGCCTTTTGATCGAACTTATACATTACGACGAACTTTATAAGAAAAACCCGAACGACGTGTCGTTCACGATTCGCGCCGAGCAGCTAATGGAAGTGCTTGAAGCTCGAGCAGAGTTGACCGAACTGCGTGAGCTTGCGCGTGAACTGCACGGCAAATTGCGCTCCCGCCTTCACAGCCAACTCTCCCAAGCAAAATAAATTCGACTTCTTTAGAGCAAGTTGCTCGCCAGCTCTGAGAGTTTACTTCGCTCGCCCTTGACGAGTGAAATATGCCCGGAGATCGATTCGTCTTTGAATCGCTCGACCACATACGCGAGCCCGTTGTTGTTGGAATCTACGTACGGGTTATCGATTTGAAAACAGTCCCCCGTTAGGACAATTTTGGTAGCATCGCCGGCTCGGGTGATGATTGTTTTGATTTCATGCGGAGTTAAATTCTGCGCCTCATCTACAATCATGAACTGGTTCGGTATGCTGCGGCCACGAATGTAGGTAAGCGGTTCAATGCACAAAAGCCCTTGATTCATGAGCTCTTGGCAGCCTTTACCCGCCCCTCTTCGCGCCTTCACCGGACTGGCGCCAAAAAGAAAATCGATGTTGTCGTAGATTGGCTGCATCCAAGGGTTCAATTTTTCCTCGATATCACCCGGTAAAAATCCGATATCTTTGCCAAGCGGAAACACCGGACGACTGACGAGCAAGCGATGAAAAATACCTTCGTCGACTGTTTTCGCAAGTCCTGCCGCGATGGCGAGCAACGTTTTACCCGTACCCGCTTTGCCGACAAGGCTTACGAGTTTGATCTCGTCGTTTAAAAGCATGTCGATGGCAAATGACTGCTCTGCGTTTTTCGGAAAAATTCCCCACAATCCCTCAGCTGGTTTGTAGAGCGGCACAATACAGTCGATCTCGCGATTGAACCGCCCCATCGCCGTGTGATGGGGGTTGGTGGAATCTTTCATGATCACGTACTGGTTCGCACGCAAGTGATGGTCTTTGAGTTGCACCTTTTTTTGGGCGTAAAACTCGTCAACTACTTCCGGCGGAACTTGCAAGGTCGCGACCCCCGAATAAAGGTCTTCGGAGTGAGTGTGCGTTGGCTCGTAATCTTCGGCATCGAGTCCAAGCGCGTCGGCCTTAATTCGTAAATTAGTGTCTTTGGTTACGAATACGACCGGTCGCTTTGGTGCGAGTTTTCGCATATTCATCGCGGTTGCGAGAATGCGATTATCTGCACGATCGGCCGAGAGTTCGGTTGGTAGCGGACCGCCCGAACCAAGTTCGACCATGAGTATTGCCCCGTTCGGCAGTTTTACACCTTGGGAGAGCTGGCCCTGTTTTCGAATTTGGTCCATCAACCGAGAAAACTGCCGCGCATTCCGGCCGTTTTCACTCATTTCGCGTTTGAATCGATCAATTTCCTCGATCACGGTGATCGGAATGATCACATCGTTTGAACCAAATTTGTTGATCGCCAAAGGGTCGAACAAAAGAACATTGGTGTCGAGTACGAAAGCTTTTCTCAACGAGAGCTCCTTTCAGTGACGAACTTGGAAATACGCTTACGATCAGAATCAGAGATCGCTACAAATCGCAGACAATAGCCGGACACGGGAGAACGTTGCACCGAAACCACTTCAGCCACTGCATTAAAGGCTGAAAGGTCCGACTCACGAAAATGAATTTTCAAGCGGGATCCTACTTTATGCGACACGTGGTCGGCCGCTAAAAATAAGCCACCCTCTCCAATCACCATGGATTGACCCTCAACAACGTTTTTATTGTCGTGGGCAATGACATCCACTTTATAGGGCGCTCTTGGAAACTTTCGTTTAATTAAAATATCCATACCAGGCGCATCGCCTAGTCTGCGCATTGCATCTGGCGAAAACTCTCCAACGTGTGAAAGCTTTTGCCAGGTTGCAAACCCAGGCCGCCAAACAAATGAATTATTAGTGACTTCTTTACGTTGAAGTTGCCCAACAAGGTCGGCCGCAGAATAGGGACCAAATTTCTTTTTATCGCGAATCACAAACCATATCGGATCAGCCGAAACTCCCACTGCCGCCGCAATGCTCGTCCCCGCCGAAGTCGAGACCTGCCCCGCTTGAGCTCGTGCTCGTCGTTCGCGAAGTTCTGAGAGTTCCACCACTTTTTTTGGCGAACCCTTAGGTTTACTTTCAAACTCCGGGTGACGTTCGCGTAGTTCGGGAATCTCGGCCAAGAGCTTCCATTCACCTTCTGCATGAACCCATGCACTAAATGGTACGGCACCATCCTTTACCGAACGTTCAAGTTCTGCGGCGGTGAGCGGCCCGTAATCCTTGCCTGAAGCCCTAATATGATAGGTTCCTTGATCCACGCTAAGTGTCCTCGACAATCTTAAGGGCCCCGGTTTCGCCCGACCCCTCAACGTCGATCCTATTGAAATAGAAACGGGATAGCAAAAAAAACTAAAGATTCTCGCTATTTATGCGATGCATTAATTACTTGATAACAACCGACTTAAAAAGTAAACTATTCCCGTAACTGTTAAATTATTTTAACAAGCAAGTTGAGGAACCGGCCATGCAGTATAACAAAATACGATCGACCACTGGCCTGATCGCCCATCACGGATACGCCGCCCTACTGTTTCTTGGCCTGGCAGCCCTCGGCAGTACCCTTACCAGTTGCGGATTTCGCGACCCCCGTATTGCAGTACTTGGGCGCTCCGACTCCACCGTAACTTCGGGAGTGGCAAACAACAAAGTAGATATTCTTTGGATTATCGACAACTCGGGAACAATGGGCCCCAAACAAACTAGTCTACGCAACAGCATCAACTCTTTCATGAACAGTTTCGTAAGTAAGAATTTTGACTATCGCATCGCAATCACCACGACCGACACTCGCGCAGTTGATCCGCTCGCACCGAACGATCCAAACTTGAGTGGCCAGGCGGCTTGTTTCGTGGGCTCGCCGACCGTAGTGGAGGCTTCGACTCCCAATCCCGCTACTGAAGTCTCCGACAATGCTAACGTCGGATTTTTCGGATCATCAGACGCTCACGGTCTCGACGCAGTGGAACTCGCGTTGTCAGAACCCAATCTTTCGAACTGCAATAGCGGCTTCTTTCGGGAAGACGCCTACCTCGCCGTGATCTTTTTTAGCGATGCCGACGACAACACCGCAGCAACAGTTTCGGGATTAACTACCTTTCTAGACGGCATAAAAACCCCCTTCACTTTGGCCAGTGGTTCAACGATTCGAAGTTGGAACGCATCAGCCATGGTGGTGGACGACGTAAACGACCCGGACTGTATTGCTCTCGGGCCAGCCAGTGAATACGGGTCGAAATACATTGAACTCGCTAACAATACCGGCGGCCAGGTTGCCAGCATTTGCGCTCCAGATTTTTCGGCTGGATTACTTAATGTCGCAACCAAAATTCTAGAAGCTTCTACTGCCATTCGCCTTTCGCGCACACCAGATCCTGGAACAATTGCAGTGTTTAAAAACGGCGAATACTTGGCGCAGTCGGCAACCAACGGCTGGACTTACGAGGCCAGCATCAACAGTATCGTGTTTCACGGTTCGGCCATTCCAGACGGACCCAATATTCCAATCAACGTCTTTTACACACCAAACGATATTATTAGGTAATCACAGGGGGAACATATGATTCTACATTTACTTCCAATAGCAGCCACCGGGGTCGTAGCAGCAGCGCTTATCGCGGAGCGCACTTCCAAGCTGTTTTTTCAATACTCGATCGACAGCAAATTGTTCATGAGCCAGATCGAAGGCCTTCTACAAAAGGGCAACCTTCAAGGCGCACTGGACCTCTGCGCTGCCAACGAGCAGAAACTTTTACCGCGTGTGGTGAAAGCCGCATTGCTGAAAGCGTCGCGCAACCAGGAAGAAATAAAAACATCTCTCGAAGTAGCGGTGATCGATGCCAACAGCTTGCTCAGCGCTCGCATCGGGTATTTAGCTATGATTGCAAACGTCGCCACACTTTTGGGACTACTCGGCACGATCGCGGGACTCATTCAGTCATTTAAAGCAGTGGCCAGCGCAGACGCCGCAACTAAACAAAGCCTCTTGGCGGAAGGTATCTCCGTATCGATGAACGCCACTGGCTTAGGTCTAGTGGTCGCGATTCCGGCGATGATCGCTTTTAGCTTACTCAGCGGTCGCTCTAACAAGATATTAGACGAAATCGAAAAAGGTGCCGGTCGCACACTCTCGCTTTTACATAACCGCGTCTATGCCGGAGAAGATGATTTTTCGAACGTGAGTTTTGACACCGTAGAAACAGGCAATGGGTCCGGCATTAAAGGAGCTGCATAAGCCATGTTCCACAAGCGAGCGCACACAGCTCACGATTTTGAGCTGAATTTAACGCCGATTATCGACTGCTTTGTGACGTTGATTTGTTTTATGTTGTTATCCACTACTTACGTCGCTCTTGTTGGACTCGACGCCAAAGTGCCTCTCGCTGTTCCAGCTTCCGCCCCGGAAGCTCAACGCAAGGACCCCACCTTCAAACTTGATCTCGTCTATCGCAAAAACGGCATTGATATTTCCGCAGTTGGGGCGGGAAGTTTGAGCGGCAAACGCAGCGTTCCTCACATTGCGGGCAAACCCGATCTCACAACATTGCACGACACTTTAGTTAAAATAAAAAAGGAACGCCCTAAAGAGTTCACTATTCACTTTAACTCTGACATCGACATGGCCTACGCCGATTTGGTGTTTCTCATGGATGCAACTCGTAACCTAGACCCCAAAAAAGACGGCGAAATAAAAGTAACCGACGAACGCAACGGCAAAGTGATGTTGATGGACGTACTGTTTCCCGACTTCATCATTGGTGGTCTCTCGGCCGCTGCAGCTAATCCTGCGAAAGGGCAATAACCATGAGCATGTTTGGCAAAAAAATCAGAAGACGTGAGCAAGATTTTTATTTGCAGATCACCAGTCTTATCGACACGCTCGTGATCATTTTAGTGTTCATGCTCATGACGGTAGGAACTGGCTCCGTGAACCTTGAAATGGCTTCGAATATCGCACTCCCGTGGGCTCACGCCGGTGCGGAACTCCCACAAGGCGTAAAACTTATCGCGAAACTCGATGGCATTTACCTAGACCAAGAAAAAATTGTGCCCATGAAAGACGGCGTGGTTCCTGGCGACGCAGTGTCTGAAGGTGGAAAAAAGATCGTCGGTCTCTTTCAGAAAATGGCTAAATTGGCCGCAGAAAGTAAGAAGGCCGCCGACGAGTCGAAGTTGAAATTTGAAGGAAAGGTTCTCATGCAGGCCGACAAGGCTGTTCCACTAAAAACGGTGAAACAAGTACTCTACACGTCGGCGCGCGCAGGCTACAATGACTTCAAGTTTGCCGTCTTGAAACAATAGTTTTCCCTTTTATATTCGAACTTAAGCTACAATCGGTCTTAATGAGACTGATTGCTGCCTTTCTTCTGATAGCCACTTTTTTTCCGCTTAGCGGCCAGGCCGGAATTCTCTGTGCGCGCAACGCCAAAGCCGTGCCCGTAGACCCAGTGTTTGAGAATAAAAACGACCGCTGCGACGGCTCAGTCAAGGTTCAAGCCATTAGTTACAAGTGCGGCAGTGAAGCCGAGGCTGCCTTCGTGATGCGGAGTTTTCTGAACGATCTGCAGGAAGAGGGCGAGAAAATCTGCGCTCAGTTTTGCCGTAAACGCGGAAAAAATTGCATTTCCGAATTCTCAAAACCAACCAAATGCGGGTTTTCGGTGCCGCTCGATCAAATTAGTGAAGTCGGAGAAGCAGCGCCTTGCGGCGATCGGTGCGAGGGCAAGAATTTCATATACTGCTCCATCTACCACGGCAGCTACTTACGATACGAAGCGAAGTTTCTTAAAGATAAGAAACCCAATTGCGTTTGTCGCAAACGAACCACCCGATAACCAGAATCTATTACGACCAAAGCTCGAACTCTCTCGGCGAGCAAACCCATTAGTCACCCCATTGCTGCCGCGCGCCGATCTAAACTTTTTTTATCAACAATCAAACACCGAAGAGACCTAGTTCGGCCCCTCGACAACCGCGCCCCATTGGCTCATGCTAGAGGAATGCAAAAACCGCCACAAACTCAACTACTTTTCTCTCTCACCGGACTCCTAATTTTAGGAACCATGCTCCTACCGGCAGCTAGCTGGGCTGACCCCAAAAAAGTAGAAGCCGTCCGCAAATTTTACAAAAATCATGGCCTCGATTTTTTTGGCGATCTTATTTCCGATCAAGTCGATGCCGCAAGCGACGAAAAACGCCACGCAAAACTTGAACTACTAGCCGACGATGCTCGCACCAAGGCGCTGAAACAACTGGATTCGCTACTAAGAGGCTCTCGCGGATCTTCAATGGAAGCCGAACTCTTGATTCGCAAAGCAACTTTACTGGCCGACCGGGCACGTACTGCAAGTTTTTTTCAAAATAGTTCGGTGAAATCGACCAAACTCAAAGCTCCTCGGGTTTACCTCGAAGAGAGCACCAACGTATTTCTGGAAGTAGAACGAAAATTTCCCAAACACCCTCGAATGGACGTGGTTCTCTTTAGCATTGGGTACAACTACGGAGAAATGGGCACCAGCAAGGTGGATTCGGCTTTCACTTACTACGAAAAAACAGTCAAAAAATTTCCAGAATCACCTCTAGTTGGAGATGCTCGGCTCGCGATGGCTGAAATACTTTTCGACAAACGTAAATTCCAGGCTTCAGTTAATCAACTCAAAGAGATTGTAAAAAGTAATCATCCGCGTTTGAAAAATTTCGCGCTCTATAAAATGGCTTGGTCGTACTACAACCTTGCCGACCTCGACTCCGCTATGCTTTCGCTCGAAAAAGCTATCGACGGGGTGAATCATGCTGAAGGCGCCCAGCGAGCTCGAATAGAACTTCGCAAAGAAGCGCTAAACGATCTTTCGTTTTTCTATTCCGAAAAACCAGGACTCGCCTCTGACGTAGCAACGGCGGCGATCAATTACTTCGACCGCGTCGCCAAAACTCCAGATAGCATTGCCGAAGAATTAACCGCGGCGCGAGCAAAGCGAGTCCAGAGCTTAAAAGAAAAAAAGGCCGCCATACCAGATGAAGACCGAGATGAAATGCAACTCCTCGAGGCCAACGAACAACTGCTACGACTAACAAACATTTACCGTGAACAAGGCAAACACGAACACGCTTACATCGTAGCGGGTAAACTAATTGAACGCATGAGTCGTCACCCAAAAGTGGTTTTTCTATACCGACTTCGGGCCGAGGCTGCGGAAAAATTACGCAAACGCGAACTCGTTCATCAAGAACTCAGAGATTTTGCACAGCTTGTACGTCGCGATCTGCCACCCGTAAAAGGCTACGAAGACACGCTTCCGACTTTAAAAGCGGAATCAGCAATAGATTTTTTTTCAAAGTATTCTTTTAGAGAAACTCGACCCGACATTTTCACCGTCGTCTGGCCCGAACTGCCTAAAATCAAAGGTCCCGATGGGAACAGAGAGCCAGACCCGTCAGAAGAGGGTTCGTTGTATGCTCGAAATCTCACGACTGCGAGCGTTCCCACTATTAGGGATTTCGCCCAATTCTTTCATGGCGAGTTCAACAAAACTGGCAACCTGGAGTCGGCCAAACACGCGTCGGCAGTGTACGATGTAGCATTTGCCACCTTCGCGGCACCTTGGAGAGCCATTGAGCTCCCACAGTTGTTTGAACTGGTTTTCGCCAAGGCGGCCTTGCATTTCGCCCAAAAACAGTGGGCTCTTGCCTCGCAGGACTTTGAGTGGCTAGCGCTTCGTTTGGGCAACAAAGGACATAAAAAAGACAAAGACTTCGAAGCCGCAATCAAAAGCTTAATTGCTTCCGGTGAGGGCGCACTCAAAGAGCAACCGAAAGACAAAACACTCCAAGAAAAAGTTCTGAAAACCTACGACCTCTATTTGGCCGCCTATCTGAATGAATCGATCACTAAAGGCACTGAAAAAACCACCG
Organism: Bacteriovoracaceae bacterium UBA4573; assembly: GCA_002387735.1. GTDB lineage: Bacteria > Bdellovibrionota > UBA1018 > UBA1018 > UBA923 > UBA923. The sequence goes on from DGKJ01000086.1 coordinate 12,586, forward strand.
TTTCGAGCATTTTAGCAGCTTCCGCGCGCTTGAACCGCGATATGAAAAACCAGGAACAAGCGCTACATCGAGCTCTGTTCTACACGCTCTTTTTCTCCGAAGAAAAAGACGCCGTCGCACTCGCAAAGGACGCCACTTCCCAACTTGAAAAAGCCGCGCGTTGGGAAGATCTCCGAGACTACGCCAATCTACTTCTTGAACGAAAAGGTTTTGCGGGCTCAGAATTAGCCAAAGACCTAAGAAAGTCACGAGAGTACGCCAACTTAAAATTACTTGAACAACTTGAAGAGAACAAAGACTGGAGCAAAGCTTCTCGCGAATTTGAAAAATTCGCAGAACAAAATCCGGATTCTAGTTTTGTTTCCCAGGCCCTAATTAAAGCGGCGCGGGCGACGATCGAAACCGGCGACCATGGGGAAGCTCTTGCTCGACTCGAAAAAGCCACCAAAGCTCCAGACGTAGCTGTCCGCACACAGGCTTGGCTCGCGCTCGAACCTTATTACCGTAAAGCATTTCTTTGGTTTGAACTTGGAAACTCGTACGAAGAGTTGCTTAAATTGAAACTCGATTCCAAAACTAGGTCGGCAACTGAACAGAACTTAAAAACCATCCGCGATCTCAATCACACTAAATTTATTCAAGGCGGTGCAAAGGTCGTCAACAGCGATGCAGATGTAGAAAAAACCTGGGCCGAATTCCAGCGGTTCGAAAAAAGTCTTGGGGATTTTTTCAAGCTTCGGTTTGTGAAAAGCAACAACAACCCACAAAGTAATTTTAAGAAAAAGGCCGATCAACATAAAATTCTAAACGCCACGCTCGAAAAAACAGTCGATCGCACCCCAAAATCTTTACGTGGCGCTGCCAGACTCTGGGCGACTATTGTAAAAACCGAACTTTTGGGCGAGTTCGCGGAAACGCTAGAAACGGCAGCCCTTCCCGCAGTTTTAAATCAAGCCACCGAAGCGGACCGAAAAGCATACGTCGAGACCATCATGGGCAACGCAAAGGAACTGCGCGATCAAGCAACCTCGCTGGCTACCGAAATTCTTCAAATCGCCCTCGAGACCGACTGTCCATTTAATTTCGATCAGCGAATATACAAGATTCTCGAAAAATACAGTGTTCCGTT
>DGKJ01000086.1:13858-22450 GCA_002387735.1 Bacteriovoracaceae bacterium UBA4573
TGTTCCGTTCGACGCCGAAAAAGGGTCGTTTGAAAAACGTTGGACAACTTACTGGAAGAAGCGACCCTCGCTATCGCTAGAGAGTTCCCGTGACCCCAAAAAAGTGCGCACTGAGATTCGAAAACTTGGAGAAAAACTGCTCAACGAATCAGACAAAGAAGGGCTTCGAAAAAAGGCTATAGAAATAGCAGAAAAATACTTGGAGCTTTCGGAATACGGTCTGGCCTACGCCACGGCCGCGATTTTGAAAGATGAAAACAAAAGTGACGATGCTGGAATTCGAGCCGCCCGGCTCCAACACGAACTCGATTTCGCTCGACTACCACTCACCCAAATTGCCCCCGGCACCCTGACGGCTACCCAGCGCTGGGACCTAGCCCGTTACCTCGCGGCCATCGCGAAATCGTGCTCGAATCTTGGGCTAAATGAAGGTGACTGCGAATGGTTTAGTCAGGCGCCTAAGGTCCTGTTACGTTGGAATTAACTGTAACTTGCTGTATTTATTGACTTTTTGTTATAATTGACTACTTTGAACGGTTAATTTAAAATAACACTGTAATAGTTACTTTACCTAGAAGGGGGCGGCCATGAGTCGTCTTAAAACTGCTGTGTATGCCGGGTCCATTTTAATGTGTGCACTACTCTTGGGACGCGCCACCCACGCAGCAGAATTTGGCCAGGACCGCGGCGACACCGAAGTGGTCGACACTCAAGTTACCCGCACCACCGACAGTAAGGGGCTAACCACCGAAAAACGAGTTGTTACCAAAGTGCGCTCTCGCACAGTGGTTGATTTCGAAGAAGCCAGCATTGAAGGAAAGGTTAAGAAACCAAACGCCGCCTATTTGCTACACGGAGCTGACCTCGAATTTAAACATCTGTATCGCGTAAAACATGGCCAGAAAAATCGCATTTTAGGTTCTTACGAGTATGTGCGTTAAACTTTGAGGCTTAAAGCTGTATGCAAGTTACTGAAAAAAACAAATCCGCCGAAAAAACAGCCCCCGCGGTAATGACTACTCGCCTCGAGATTTTAGACGCAGGCGAAGAAGTCGCCCAATCACATGTTTTGCACCAGGGACTTACGCTCATCGGACAAAGTCCTTCCGCGCACATTCACTTAAATGGAAAGGGCGTTGGCGGACTTCACTTGGGTATAAAAGCAGGGAAAAAAGCCACTGATCCGGTGACAGTCATGGATCTCGGCGGTCCATCGCAGTTGAAATTGTCGGGTAAACCAATTGTCGAAACCGTGATTGGTGACACTGGGGTGTTCACGATTGAAATTGGCTCACGGAAGGTCCGCTTGGTTCGTAAATTGATATCGAGCGATAACTTACTGAAAAGCGCGTGGGAACCCATTACTGATTCCAAGGACAAAACTCTTACGCTTCGTGTCCGAATTTACGAAAAAAATATTCCGCTGGAAATTAAAAACAGTACCAACGAGTTTTGGATCGAAGATCAGTACGACGTTGTTGGCGCACATCGGCTAGCCTGGAAACAAGGCGGCAAAGTTTTAGCTCAAATCCCTGCCAGTTGGGTTTCAGGCGGCGGCCGCGTTCAAATTGGGAAAAAAGCGATCGCCAAACTTGAAGATTGGACCAGCGCTCAGGAGCTTGAAACCGACACCGTTTATCGAATCTACCACGGGCGCTTCATTGTAGAAATACTTGCCTCGGAGGGCCAATACCGGATTGGCGCCGGACGCGTCGATGTACTTCCTAAAGATCTTCGCAAACCGCTCTTCGTTTCAAGTTTCGTAACGATGGTGATCTTTTTCGCCTGGATGCTCCTAGTCGGAAAACCTGAGGCCGAAGTCGAAGAGCCCTACTCTCTTTACGCACGAATCCAGAATGTGCCAATCGAGAAAATCCCAGACGCCCCCTCGGAACAACAACAAGCTGGCGGCGGTTCCGGCGCACAAAACGCTGAAGCAAGCGCGCCAACCCAAGGCAGTGCCTCGAGCGCCCCATCGCAGCTTGCCGCGAGTTTGACAGGTGGACTCAAAAGCTTAATGGGCGGAATTATTTCGCAGTCGAAAGTAGCTAGCAACGCAGTGGTATCGGAAACCGGAATCGGACAAGCCACCGCAGTGGCAACCGCAGGCGCGGTGCAAACTGGCAAACTGGCTGCCGTTGGCAATGGCGCCTCGAATGTTGCGGGCGCTGCTAAACTCGGCGCGCTAGCTCTTGCGGGTTCAGGAAAAGGATACGGTGGAGGCACTGGAACAGGTTTAGGTACCGGAGTGGGTTCAGGCGTAGGCTCCGGAGTGGGCAATGGAATTGGTGGCGGTGGTTTTCGCTTAATCGAAGAAGAAAGCATCGTCGACGGTGGGCTAGATAAGAGCGTAATTGCTGCAGTGATTCAAAACAATCTTTCACAAATAAAATACTGTTACGAGCGACAACTTGTGGCGGACCCTGATCTTTTTGGTAAAGTTGTAGTGAAGTGGGAAATTACCGCCAAAGGTTTAGTGGAAGGTGCGCTTGTGAAGCAAACTACATTGGCCTCGGCACCGGTCGAAAATTGCATGCTCTCAAAGATTTCGGGCTGGAAGTTCCCACAACCCAAGAATGGTTCGAAGGTGACAGTCACTTATCCATTCTTGTTTAAATCAACGCGGTAGAATTGACGAACCATAAAAGGGGAACTCACCATGTTTAGAAAAAAATCAACCACAGCAACCCTAACCACCGCGCTCGTTGCCGCACTCGTTATGCTAGCACTGCCTCGCACAGCGATGACTGCGGAAAAAAAGTCGCCCGCAAAAACCAAAGAAGATGTTGCCGCTCAGCCCGCCGAAGGTGAGGTCGATATTTCCGACGTTCAAAGCCAATACTGGAAGGCACACGACAAACAATTCGAAGTTATTCAGAATAAACTCTACACCAAGGCCGAACGTTTTGAGTTAAGTGCCATGTTCGGTCTTTATCAACGAGTGGATTTTCAAGACGCCAAAACCCTGGGCGGCTCACTAGCCTACCATTTGAATGATCAGTGGGGATTCGAGTTCATGGCTTACACCATATTGAACGAGGATTCTCGAGTGGTAAAAAAGTTTAAAGAAACTCGCGGAGCCACCATCGAATTCAATGAAGAAAATAAATATTTCGGGGGGCACGTTCAGTTTTCACCGATCTACGGAAAGTTTTCTTTCCTCGGAAAGAAAATCAGTCACTTCGACATGTATATAGCGCCCGGCTTTGGTGTCACTCAAACGACAGCCTATCGCCCTACTTTCACGATCGCCTTGGGTCAAAAATTTTGGATCACCAACAATTTCAACTTTCGCCTCGAGTACCGCTTTTTTAGATACGACGACCGCGTCAACACCAACGAAGGCGCCACCGCTGCTCGCAACGGGGGCCCCGGCTACTATGAAGACACCGTGAATGTTCAAAATCTTCTTTTTGGTCTGAGCTACTTGTTCTGAATTAACTGTTCGTTAAAGGGAGTGCTTGTTTATGAGCTCCAAAATGATGATGTTCCTGGCTACCTTCACGATAACGCTATGCATTGGGCGCATTGCGAAAGGCCAAGATCTCTATGGCCCACCGCTTCCTCCCGGGTTTGTTGAACCCAAAACTATGAGTGCCGCCGCCCCGCCAGCGGTACCAAAATCGGAATCTATAGGATTCTGGGGTCAAATCAAAGCTGCGCTCACAAGTACAATTGGCCGGGTTATTCCTGGAAACGGCGATTCCGAATCTTCTGATTATCAAAAACTAGATGTATCGGGTCGAACGCCCACTTCGGTTTCAAAAATCTCTAGCCCCGAGGCCGATCGCAAAATCGTAGCACTCGTCAATGAATCCATTGAACAAAGCAACCGCCTTACTCGCTTACTCAAAGACCCGAGCACCTTGGAATTCGAGACCACAAAACCATTGCTCACGATAGCGGCTCAAGAACCGGCGCTTCGTATTGAGCTTCACAAAAAATATAGTCCTGAATCTTCGCCGAAGGAAAGCATCACGTTCGCGTCAGATACCTTTACCAACAACGCACGACTATTGCCGCTGTCGGATAAAGCGATTATTCCGGTTACGGCAGTCCACATAGATGAATTAAAACTGGTGAGAGCGCTGCTTGCTATCGTGGGTGACAAAAACGACAACGCCGGCGATCAATTGCATCGCCTCGGCACCGGAACAAAGGCGGAAATCGTTAAACTCAAATCACTGGCGTTTTTGGGACACTTGTTATTCGAACAAAACATCCCAACCCTCGCTGCCACCAGTCTAGTGCGAGCACTAGACCCTAGCCAAAACTCGCCAGAGGGTCTGAAATTCAACAGTTACACTCTCGAAACACTATCGAAAGTGGCGCGAGGTCAACTCAGCGCTAAAACTTTAATTCGCCCAAATGTTTTCGAAAAAATTATCGATCATAGCGGCCTCTCCGACGAAGCGAGAAGTTTTGCCAGCCTCGTGTTGGCGGAGCGCGCGTTTGATTCCGGTCGTTTTGAATCCGCTCGTAAATTGGCCCAAGGCATAGCTCCTAAATCCAGCTGGAGCGAACGCGGTCGCTATCTTGCCGCGCTTTGCATCTATGCTGCCAAACCCGAGAACAGAGCCAGCCAGGAACTCGCCGGGCGAGAGTTGACCGATTTATTTAGAACGGTTGAAGACCCGGCAGTTTTCGATGCCGTAGCTACCGCACTGGGGCGCATTCATTTCATTCTAGGCAACTACAAAGCCGCCAACCAGTATCTCGAGCAAGTAACCAAAGAAACGAATATATGGCTCGAATCGGCAGTAGATAACGGATGGTCATTACTAAAATCCGGCGACAAACACCACGCAGTGGGAAACATGTTTACATTGCACACTCCTTACTTCGAGGGTGCTTACATGCCTGACTCCTACTTTTTACAAACCCTTGGGTACCAAGAGCTTTGTCAGTTCGGTGACGCGTTCACTTCGGTAAAAAAATATAAATTAATGTACGTACCGCTTACCAAGAGCGTGACCGAATTCAACGCTAGCGCAAAAAAATCGTCGACCGCTCACTACGATGCTGTGATTGCTTTTCTATCTAAGCAGCCGCCGCAAATGCACCCAGTAGCACTTCGAGAGCTCGCCAGACATCCTGAGTTTATCAAACGTCAGACCGCCCTCAATTTGATTGCTCGCGAGGAACGTAACGTAGAGTTACTCTTTCCGAGCGCTGGGAAGCGAATATTTAGCTGGGCTAAATCGGCACTTGATGAGACTCGAAACACTTTCAAACTCGAAATGGCTAAATTTCTTCGCGCCCGGGCGCTGAACATGGAAGAAGAACTAAAATTCGTAAACTCGAACATGGCGTTGCTCGAATATGAAATCTACGCGGGTGCCTCTCAAAATCTCGCAATGCAGGCCGCGCAAAATTTTGCGGTAAATGAAAAAGAAGCCGCTAAGAATCGCCCCGACGACGATGGCAAAGAATATTGGCCCTATGAAGAAGAAGTTTGGGAAGACGAACTCAACAACTTTCGCTCAAAGATCGTTGATGGTTGTGCCAAAAATCGTAAACCCGCTGCGAGTTAAATTTGGATCGCGGTTACTGACGCGGTCGTCGGTACCGGTCTTCCTGTCGTCCAGTACGTGAGGTTTTCCTCGCCAAATCGAAGCCAAATTCAAGCTGCAAGGCGAAGCGACGTTCTTTATCCATTCCGGCCAAAGTTTGGGTCTCCACCGCGTAGGTCGCCGCTGCTACCCGAATCAGCCACATATCGAGACCCACTCCGGCGGTATATGCGAGATCATTCATTCCAAACCGCAGGAAAATAGAATCCAAGTCGAGCTCCATTCCAAGGTGGGCTTTTAATCTAGGATCGCGATTTTCTTCAGTTAGGTGGCGCGCTTCGGCTGTAACCTTAATATTTTGCATGGCCGTCGATTTTTTACTAAATCGGTGAATCCACCCTAACCCTGCCGAAAGATTATTGCGAATTTTTGGAGGCCCATCGCCGTTCACTCGAGATGCGAAATCTGTATCCCCCACATCTTGCCACGCGCTACCAATGATCAAGTCGTCGGTGAGCGCAATCGGAATGTCGTACTGCAGTCCTACATTCAACCCTACCCCACTCGCGGGCCCCTTGAGCAGTGACTTAAAATAACTTTTGTCAGCCGCCATGAGTTTAGCCAAGGGAATCGTGGTGTCGAACCCGCGACGTGTGATCCATTTTACGCTGGTACCAAGCCGTAAAAAATGGCGACGCGAAAGCCCTCTCAGCTCGAACGCAAACCCTCCGACTAATCCTCGATCCAACAAATAGCGTGTCTCGACTCGGGGCATGGCTTTGTTTCGGGCCTGTAAGTGAAACTCTCCTTGATAAATGAAACCCAAGAGAAAATGTGGGAATGCAATATTCGGAAACATCGAACCATTGGCATAAATATTTTTACCGAATAATTTTGAAACTGCCGAAGCATCGAACTGTTCGGCGGCATCTCCAATGTCTTGCACAGAAGAGTAGTCGTCTTTACTGGCCTCTAGTTTTGGATTTATGAAATTAAACCGCATTCGACGAATTTGAGCCAATCCCGCCGGATTATAGAATACCGAATCCTCATCGTTGGCCACAGCTGTATAGGCATTCCCCATGCCCATTGCCCGAATTCCGCGGTAGAATTCGGGAAGTTCGCGAGCGCTTCCCCGAACACTCTCTAGCATTCCCACAATCAGCACAGCGATAGTGAAAAACAGTTGTCTTTTCAGTTTAAGGTCCCGTCCAATCGGCTGAGATCCCGTTCATCAGTGCCAGCCCCTCTAAATTGTCTGCGGCACTACACCCTTCCGGGTCGCGGTTAGTTGAGCAACTGCCGACACACAAAGTCGTAATCGCATTGGAGAGGGTTTGGAGATTCGTCGATGATTCCACGTATTCAAGCGAGTCCTGAATGGTCGAAACCGCCGACTGTATACGACAGCGGTACATATCTCCTGATGTCGCAGGCCAGCCCGCGATGCCTTCGTTGCCGGTAGTTCGATCAGCCTGACCGAGACCGCTAATGGTCGTAGAAATCAACTGCACTTGAACGACAATCATATAAAGATTGGCGTCCTCCGTACGAGCAGACGCTTCGAAAGACCCAGCTATTTCCGCGGTTTGACGTATGATACTTGCTGCGGTTAATAACGCGATTGCTTTTCCATCTCCTAAATCCGAGTAGTTAGCCTTTACGAGTGGACTCCAAATATCCGCGGGGGAGTCTTTAATCGCGGCAATTAAGTTTGGAAAATCTACACCGCCCTGGCACGCATAGGCTGAAGCATAGAGTAAGCGGACCTCGTTATCTACCCACCGAGAAATGTACAACGGTTGCAGAGTTGTAATGGCTGACTCGCAGTTTCCGTCCGTAAGGTAGTTAATCGCATCGTCCATGATCGCTTTTCGACCGGTGGGCGAACCAATGTCTTTGTAACTTGCACTGCATGCATGAAAAAACATTACTAAAAATAATACCGGTAAAACCACGCGCTTAGGCGTGTGCGAACGCGCTGTCATAGGACGCAGCCCTCCTAATAGTAATGATAGTTTTTTTTAGCGAGAGACTGAACCGTGCAACTCCTGCCGGCACAAGGGTTGCATCTTTTGCTAGGTAGAAAATTCCGGTCGAATCAACGTTCCCGTTACTTAGATTTTTTTAAGCGCCGCCACCAGACGCTCTGTGCCTTCACGCACTTCTGCCTCACTCACGGCGAAGCTCAAGCGCAAGTATCCATCGGCCCCAAACCCACTGCCTGGAACTGTTCCAACACACTCATTCTTTAAAAGCGCGAGAGCAAATTCATCGGTAGTGAGCCCCGGTTTTCGCGCAAGATACGCCGAAACATCAACAAAAACATAGAAAGCACCATCGGGAGTCAGAAACTTGAGGTCCTCGGCTTTACGAAGCACTTCACACATTAGGTTTCGGCGTTTTCGCAACGAAAGCATTTCTTTTTCGATTTCGGAATTTGGAACGGCAAGGGCCGCAAGAGCACCTTTTTGAACAATCGAAGCTATGCCAGAGGTGCTCTGCCCTTGAATCATAGCCATCGCATCGATTACGTTTTTGGGACCAGCGGCGTAACCGGCACGCCAGCCTGTGATTGCGTAGCTTTTCGAAAAACCGTTGGACGTGATCGTACGCGAAAAAGCATCTTTCGAAAGACTTGCGAACGAAACGAATTGCCCCTCATACACCAATTTTTCGTAAATCTCGTCGGAGAGCACCCACACATTTGTGCCCTCGAGCACTCTGGCGAGTGCTTCCAGCTCGGATTTCGAATACATCATTCCGGTGGGATTTGAAGGACTGTTGATAATAAAGGCTTTAGTTCGTTTAGTGATCGCGGCCTTTAACGCTTCGGGAGTAACTTTAAAGCGAGCTTCGCGAGTTGTCGGCAAAATTACAGGTTTGCCTCCGGCGATTTTCACCATCTCGGGATAACTCACCCAGTAGGGCGCGGGTATCAACACCTCATCTCCATCGTTCACGATCGAAAGAATAAAGTTAAAAATCGTTTGTTTACCACCCGCCGAGACACAAACTTCTTCCGGCTTGTAAGCAAGCCCATTTTCCCGATTTAGTTTTTCTGCGATTGCCTTGCGCA
>DGKJ01000054.1 GCA_002387735.1 Bacteriovoracaceae bacterium UBA4573
GGTTACGCCAATCACGCGGTCTACAAAAGGCAAACCTTCCAATAAGGGGCCCGCCTCCGAACTCACCAGGGCGTGCAATTCCCAATTGGGGCGATGGGCACGCAAAACCCGTAATATTCCTGTAAGAAGCACGGTGTCTCCGATGGCCCGAGTTTTGAACGCTAAAATTCGACGATGTGTGTTTTTCATGTTGTGTGTTTCATAAATGAAAGACTTTCCAACACCCGCGTTCCGCGTTAGATGGTGGATAATTCTACTATGCTTTTAAGCGGCTTCACCTTTATTCGAAATGCCATAAAATTCGACTTTCCGATACGGGAATGTGTGGAATCCATGCTACCTATCGTCGACGAATTGGTCATCAACGTTGGAAAGTCTGAAGACGGAACTGAAGATTTAATGCGTCAACTCCAGGCCGCAAACCCTAGCAAGATTAAACTGCACTTCAATACCTGGGACGACCAACAAACGAAAGATGGACTTGTTCTTAGCGTGCAGACCAATCTTGCGCTCGCACATTGCCGAGGTCGCTGGGCACTCTATTTACAAGGAGATGAGGCGCTGCACGAATCCGAACTCCGAGCAATTCGAGAAGCAGTAGAAAAGGCCGATGGCCTCGCAGTTAACGATCAGCCTGAAGCTTTCGAACTCCGCTATTTACATTTTTACGGCGGGTACTCCTTAATACAACAACCATGGAACTGGTATCCGACCGAAATTCGAATCATTCGACGAGATTCGGGGGCTCAAAGTTTTGGAGACGCCCAAACTTTTCGACGCAGCAACGGGGATAAACTTTCAACCCAGCTGCTCGATGCTCACGTTTTTCACTACGGTCATGCCCGTGCCCCCGAGACTATGGCCCGTAAAAATCATTACTTTCACCGCTTTTGGCATGGCGATGGGCATGGTAAAAAGACCAACGAAGCTTATCCGATAGACCTTCGAAATCTCGTTTGGTACTGGGGTACCCACCCTGCCGTGTACGCCGAACGAATAAGATTGGGTGTTGCCTGGAGCCCGACTCCAAAATCGGTCATTGCTCCCCACTGGGAGACGGTGTCAGTGGTTTACTCCAAAAAAGATACCAAACAGGTTCTTCTAGCCGAGACACTAGCGCGAGAACTCCGTCATCGCGGTCATTCGGTGAAACTGATTTGCTCGACCTTCTCTTGGCTAAAATCGGTTTATACAACCTGGATATCTAGGCACCGCAATGCGTTAATCGATCTTAATACCACGCACCGCGGAATTTTATGGTTTCCCTGTTGGGCAGGCGACGCTTTGTTCGCATATTCGTTGAGAATTGCCCACGCGCCAGATGGTCGCCTCTCTAAGTTTCGCAAAACTTTTTTTAATTCGGTGCATTGGGGACACCACGAAAATAAAAATGGATTCGCAGTTCCCGAAGCTAAATGGCCCGAACAGCTTTTGAAATATCTTGGCTTGTAGTTCTTTTTTGGCAAAATGGCCAAATCTCCAATACTCGGAGAATTACGTTCGAAACCTGTTACTAAAAAAGGAAAAAAAATGAACTCATCAGCAAAAAAATTGTTTGTGGGCGCTCTAATGAGCGGTCTCATTGCGGGAACTGCTGCGCTTGCGGAAAATGCCCCGGCAGCTGCCAAAAAAGGCAAAGCCGTTGCTTCAAAAAAAGCAAAAAACTGCGCCTGTGGTAAAAAATCCAAGGACTGCAAATGTGACAAAAACGGATGTGGTAAAGAGGGCTGTGGAAAAAAAGACCACGATCACTCCGACCACAAAGATAGTTGTGGAAAAAACGGTTGTGAATCGAAATCTGAAGACAAAGAAGAGTAGATAATGAGGGGGCTGGCTTTTCGTAAAAGCCAGCCCTTTTATTTTAATGCTATACCGAGACTATAAAACTGGAGTGGGACTAAGGCCCAAACACTACCATCTTTTTGAAGAGGCCTTACCCAAAGGGATTCACTGGGTTGAAGTTATTTCTGAAAATTACATGCTGTGGGAAAACCATCGCAATGATCGCCCACTAAAAAACTTGCTCAGAATTCGTCCCCATGCCCCGGTTGCTCTGCACGGAGTTTCGCTTTCGATCGGCTCTGCCGATTCCCTCAATAAAAATTATCTAAAGTGTTTAAAGTCCTTAATCAAAGATGTCGAACCGATCATGGTTTCGGATCACCTATGTTGGACTGGTCTGAACCGACTCAACTCCCACGATTTGTTGCCCATTCCTTACAATGGCACCACCCTTAAGCACGTGAAAGAACGCGTGGACCAAGTTCAAAACTTTCTTGGTCGAACCATTTTACTGGAAAATGCATCCTCTTATGTTGAATTCGCCCACTCGGAAATTCCGGAATGGGATTTTTTGGTCGAATTAAGTCGAAAATCTGGATGCGGTATTTTGCTCGATATTAACAATGTTTACGTATCGGCCAGAAACCACGGGTTCAATCCGATGACTTATCTACGCGCGATCCCTCCGGCTTTGGTCGGCCAAGTACACCTGGCCGGCCACCTCGACAAAGGTGATCACATCGTTGATACCCACGACCGCCAGGTATGTGACGACGTTTGGAAACTTTTTCAATGGTGGGTCAACAATAACGGCCTTCAAAGTACCATGATCGAATGGGACTCCAAAATCCCCGAATGGTCGGTAATTCATTCGGAAGTGAGCAAGGTCGAACGGATTCGAAAACGGTCCCTTGAACAGCGACGTCCCAATAACATTCGCTCAAATAGAGAGGCCGAATGGAACGTTTCTCTTTAAAACAAGTTCAGCAACAATTTTTAAGAGCCCTCTCTGGTAACGTCTCACCAATTGGGCTTTTTACCGATTCAACACACTTCAGCATTTATCAAAATTCATACTATTTTACCGCTCAATCGGTTCTAAAGATGGACTTTGAAAAAACTGCGCGCGTGTTGGGAGCCAACGAATTTTCGAATCTGGTACGTCGATACCAAACTCACTATCCGTCTAGAAGTTGGACTCTAGGACTTTTAGGAGAGCATTTTTCTGCTTTTCTAAGAATTGATCGAATTAGAAGAAGGGTACCCTTCATCGCAGCACTCGCCGAATGGGAATGGGCAATCACTACTGCTTCTCAAGCGGCCACCCCTTCCCCATTAAAAGTACGGGAAGACGTTTTCAAAAAATCGATTCGGCTTTCGCCTGCCGCTCACATTTTAAAATTGCAGTGGAACGTGCACCGTAGCGTTGCTCCTAAGCGAATCAAAACTTATTTGGCAGTTGTTCGAAATCAAGTGTGCGTCGAAACACTTGAATTACAGCCACAGGAACACCGACTACTCGAAAGCATTAAAAACCCTGTTTCGACTGAATCTTTTTTAAACTTCGTTGCAAAACAGACGACCGCCACTAAACTCAAAAAGTGGATTACAAGGTGGTCTCAAAACAACCTCATTCAATTCGAATGATTAGGCATATGAGCAAAATATGACAAACAGCCCTGAGTATTGGCGAAAATGTACCAGTTGTAAGTCTCTTATCGGGTTCGGACAAAAATACTGGATTTGCAGCGTCTCAACCTGCAACCGCGTTCGCACTGGACTGGTGTTCTGTAAAGTAGACTGTTTCGATGCCCATGTGCCGGTACTAAACCACAAAGATGCTGGAGCGATTGAAAAACGAGCCCCAAGCGCCGCTGAATGGATGCGCGAACAGAGCGAGTCCGAAAGCGTTCGACCCCAGCCATCGGCTTCCACTGCCCACGCCGAAACCAAAAGAGATATTCTTGTAGTAGTTTCAAAAACCAAGGACTACGTTCGCGCAAAAGCCGGGCTCAATACTTCGGAAAACGTGATGGAAGTGCTCTCCGATAAAATTCGTGCAATCCTCGACGACGGCATTCGCCGGGCCATTCAAGATGGGCGCAAAACTTTGATGGACCGAGATTTTAAGTAATTAATCGATGTAGGTGTATTCGGTCATCCCACGTTCATAGTGGTCCAATAACTCGACACCCTCACGAGGCTTTAAAGCTCCGGCCTTGACTTTCGCATCAATAGCCGACTTTACCTGCCGAATCATTTCACCTGTGTTGTATTGAATGGTTGAAAGGATCCCGCCTACCGTATTCCCTTGAATGGTCTCTTCGATATAATAACCACCAGGCTCTTCGGCATCTTCAAATACGTGCACTTCATTGACGCGTCCAAAAAGGTTGTGAATATCGCCCATTATATCTTGATAAGCGCCCATCAAAAACATGCCTAAATAATAAGGTTCGGCATTGAGTGGGTGCAAAGGTAGAGTTTCACGCACGTCTCGCAAATCAATAAACTTATCCACCTTACCGTCGGAATCACAAGTAATGTCGACCAGAGTAGATTGCCGCGTTGGTTCTTCGTTCAAGCGGTGCAGCGGGACAATAGGGAACAAATGTTGAATTGCCCAGTGATCCGGCGCGCTTTGAAATAGCGAAAAATTACAGAGATACTGATCGGCCAAATGCTTAGACATGTTTTGTAATTCTTCGGGTACATATTTTTGACCAACGATTAATTTCGACAGGTTCAAGCAAACTCGCCAGAAAAGATTTTCGACTTTCGCTTTGTCTTCGAGAGTCAAAAATCCGAGTTTGAACATACTGGCCGCTTCTTCTTTGCGTTGAAGAACGTCGTGATACGCTTCCAACAAGTTTTTCGGCGATAAATTTGCCAAAGTATATCGCATCTCTCGCACAACATCGGCTTCTTCGGGAGATTCTTCTAAAACATACGGGGATTTCCCCACTTCAATGTTCCCGAAAACATTCAAAACGAGCACTGAATGATAAGCCACCAACGCTCGTCCCGACTCGCTTACGATGTTCGGTTCCGGAACCTCTTCACCCGCACAAACTTCCTGAATAGTATAAACAATATCGCTTACGTATTCTTGGAGAGAGTAATTGATCGAGCTCGAAAAAGACGTGCGACTACCATCGTAATCCACGCCCAAGCCGCCGCCGACATCTAAATATTCAATGTCGACACCCATCTTACGTAACTTGGCATATACCCGCGTACATTCTTTTGTAGCGTCTTTGATCGAGCGGATGTCCGTGATTTGGGAGCCAATGTGAAAGTGCACCAGCTTCACACAATCGACCATGTTCTCTTCTTTTAAAATTTGAATGGCATGGAGAATTTCAGGAGTCGTGAGGCCAAACTTGGCGGACTCCCCGCTCGAGCTTTCCCACTTGCCACTACCCCGAGCGTGCAATTTACAACGCAGTCCTATTTGCGGACGAACGCCAATCTCGCGACCCACACGCAAAATGTGGCCCAGCTCACTGAGCTTTTCGACGATAATGATAACTTTTTTTCCAATTCGCTGGCCCAACAAGGCCATCTTGATAATTCCAGAATCTTTATAACCGTTGACCAATACCAACGCTTCCGGGTTGGTGTTCATGGCAAGACTGGCATAGAGCTCGGCCTTCGAACCTGCTTCAAGGCCCATATTATAAGGGGCACCTGCGTCGAGTATCTCTTCAACCACTTCGCGCAATTGGTTCACCTTAACAGGGTAAACCCCTTGGTAACGGCCCTTGTACCCTGCCTCTTCGATGGATTTCCGAAACGCCTCGCTCAGTGTGATTACTCGGTGACGCAAAATATCTTGAAAGCGCACCAGCACGGGGAGCTTAATGCCACGAGAAATAATGTCGTCGATCACACCCTTAAGGTCGATTTCAGCGGCCGCGGTTTGTCGCGGGCGAACTGTCAGATTACCTTTGGCGTTGGTGCCAAAATAGTGCAAACCCCAGTTCTCTATATTGTAAAGCCTAACGGAATCTTCGCAGCTCCAAACCTTCATTTCACCGCCTATACCATCTAAAACTTCGGATCAAAAGTGTAGATATGACGAATATTGATGTGCTGATATCGCGTGTGCTTCAACTTCATCGCAGCGAGCTGCAAAATCAGTTTCGTTTGACGCGAACCCTCCTGGTAGCGCACTTTTTTGATCTCTCCTAAAATGAACTTTTCCATTTCTACCGGGTGAAAGCAAAACCCGCGGGAAAACTCATAAACACCCTTAAACAGTACAAGTCGTGCCTCAAAAATGTCACCCTTAACGAAGCCCCAGTTGATCTCGCCATCGTCTACTTCATAGCTTTTCTTGGAAAACAGGTCTTTAAGGTGAATCGTCTTTCCGCTGATCTTCTTTAGATAGAAGATGCTGTGCACGGTTTCGCAGAAATCCTTGTATATATTGAGCTCCTCAGAGCTGAACTTGTCCTTATTTTGGCGAAAATAGAACTTAATTGGGGGTAAATCGATAGTAGGTAACTCCCGATCAAAGAGATACCAATCCATGAAAATACACATCCGATTTTCAAATTCGGAGTCGTCTTCGTAAACAACGCCAGCGCGTTCGAAGTATTCTTGCTTCGCTTTAAATACCTCTTCGTACCACTTTCCTGTGGTGAACTCCTCGATCACGGGGTCCAAATATTTCTGATACATGCCGTCCTTTGCCTTCGAATCAGATCATTCCAATAAAACGATCGAACAAATAGCTCGAATCGTGAGGGCCGGGTGCTGATTCAGGGTGATATTGTACAGAAAAAGCGCGCTTCTCCAAACACTCTATACCTTCACAGGTTTCGTCATTGAGGTTGCGGTGTGTCACCGTCACTCCTGGTGGAAGGGAGCCGGCCTCCACTGCAAATCCGTGATTATGGGAAGAAATCTCAACGCGACCGCTTCCGAGATCTGCCACTGGCTGATTGGCACCACGATGCCCGAACTTCATCTTGTAGGTTCGACCACCTAGGGCGTGCCCTAAAATTTGATGGCCCATACAGACTCCAAAAATAGGCGTTTCTCCAAGCAACTGCTTCACGGTTTCGATAGCGTAAGTCGCCACGGCGGGATCGCCGGGACCGTTGGACAAAAACACCCCATCAGGGTGATAGCTCAATATTTCTTTTTTGGTCGAGTTTGCCGGCAGCACGACGATTTTACAGTCTCGCATGGCAATCTCACGCAAAAGATTCGTCTTTACGCCAAAATCTAGGGCAACAACGGTTTTTTTTCCTTTTTCGGAGTACCAGTAAGGCTTTTTGGTAGTGACTTCGAGTATCAAGTCTCGCCCTTCAAATTTTGGCAACTTCGCAAACTCGGCCGCGAAATCGGTGATGCTGGCTCGCTCTTTGTCTGAAAGTACTAGCCCGCGCATTGCTCCCCGAGAACGAATATGAACGGTGAGCGAGCGGGTATCTACACCGCTGAGCCCAGTGACGTTATGACGCTCCAAATAAGTTTGTAGATCTTCGGTGGATTCAAAATTACTCGGAAGTGATTCGATTTCGTGAACAATAAAGCCGCCCACTTTGGGGCCACCTTCGGACTCGCTGTCTGAGTCGTTGATTCCGTAATTTCCTTGATGAGGATACGTCATCACGACTAACTGCTGCCAATAACTGGGGTCCGTTAAAATTTCCTGATAACCACTCATGCCGGTATTAAAGACTACTTCCCCAAAACCACGGGTACGGGCACCGATCAGAGATCCCGAAAACTCGGTTCCATCTTCCAGAAGCAAAACACCTGGAATTTTGTTGTTCATACAAGTTTACCCGCTACGAATGTGGACACTACCTTACCCTTGAGGGTTCGCCCAATAAAGGGGCTATTCTTACTCTTCGATCTTAATTCGTCGACCGTTAAGGTGTAGACCGCCGATAGATCTGTCAGAAAAAAATCGGCCTTTCCATTTTCTTTTAGAATGCCGCCATCTACCCCTATCACCTTAGCCGGCATTACAGCCAACAACTCGACTAATCGTTCAAGCGATACTGTTCCATTTTCCACAAGATTCAAACCGGCGCTCCAGGCCGTCTCCAAACCAACCACACCGTTGGCAGCGAACTCAAATAATACGTTTTTGTCCCTTGGAGCATGAGGGGCATGATCGGTCGCTATACAGTCGATCGTACCATCGGCCAGGGCTTGGTGTAGCGCCAGTATATCGGCTTCCGTTCGCAGCGGAGGTGCCATTTTAAAATGACTATCGTAACTTGAGACGTCTTCATCCCGAAAAGTAAAATGGTGAGGCGTTACCTCACAGGTGATCTTAAGACCCTCGCTCTTTGCCCGCCTCACGTGTTCGAGCGCGTAACGAGTACTCAGATGTGCAAAGTGAACGCGCCCTCCCGTTAAACGAGCCAACGCGATGTCTCTGGCGACCATTATTTCTTCGCTCTCCGCTGGAATTCCACGTAAACCCAAGCAACACGAATGAAAACCTTCATGCATCACTCCCTGACCTACGAGATTCGCATCTTCGGCGTGGGAAATAATTGGGAGATCAAAGGTTTTACAATAATCGAGGGCTTTGCGCATGAGGTAGCTGTTCATGACCGGCATTCCGTCGTCGCTCACCGCGACGATGCCCGCATCGCGCATTTTTCCGATTTCCGCGAGGCGCTCACCCTTTAAGCCAACAGACAGCGCACCGATCGGATACACATTAACCACCGCGTGTTCCCGAGCCTGAGCGCGAATAAACTGAGTGACAAACGGGTTGTCGTTAACGGGGTTCGTGTTGGCCATACAGGCCACCGAAGTAAAACCACCCGCGGCCGCCGCCACACTTCCTGTGGCAATCGTTTCTTTGTATTCAAAACCGGGTTCTCTAAAATGAACGTGAATATCGACCAATCCCGGAACGCAGGCAGCTCCTTTTCCGTCGATTTCTTCAAACCCGCTCGGTTTAGAGATCTTTCCTGGGCGATCCATTGCTCGAATACGTCCGTTTTCGACCAGAAGTTCCCCAGTACCGGAAAAAGTTCCCGCAGGATTTATAATATTAACGTTCTTTAAAAGAAAATTCCTGTCAGTCATGACCCACCATTAAATCCATGAGCGCCATTCGGACTATTACTCCGTTGCGAACTTGATCCATGATCACCGAATAGGATCCGGTCGCGACATCTTGTGAAATTTCGACGCCCTCGTTGAGTGGCCCCGGATGCATGATAATCGCCTTTTCTTTTAGGGATCCAATCGTTTCGGCATTTAGTCCCCAAAACTTCGAATATTCTCCCAAACTTGGAAACTGCATCTGATTTTGCCGTTCCAATTGAATTCGCAACATCATTACGACGTCCGCACTTTCGAGAGCTTTTCGTAGATCATGAAAAACAGACACCCCGAGTTTTTCGATCGACGGTGGCATTAAACTAGGAGGACCACACACCGAAACCCGAGCGCCAAGAGTTTTGAGCAGATAAATATTGGAACGCGCAACCCGCGAATGAGCAATGTCGCCTACGATAAGGACGTGCCGCCCCTTGACCGTTCCGCGATGCTCTTCGATCGTAAAAACATCGAGAAAAGCTTGAGTGGGGTGTTCATGAAAACCATCACCTGCATTTATAAGCGGTACTTTTATCATTTTTGACAACTGCAACGGCGCTCCGGCCGAGGCGTGCCGAACGACCAATAGGTCTGGCTCCATTGCCTCTAAATTTCGGGCAGTGTCAAAAAGAGTCTCCCCCTTTGTGACCGAAGACGTTTCAGCTGTAAAATTTAAAACATCACCACCGAGTCGCCGAGCCGCCAACTCAAAGCTTGATCGCGTGCGGGTACTGGACTCAAAAAAAAGATTCACTACCGTGCGGCCCTTTAAGCTGGCATGAGGGAACTCGGACCCCTTCCAACCCAACCACATTTTTTTTAATTCCTGAGCACGGGTCAACACCACACGAACATCGGATTCGCTCAATCCCAGTGTTTGCACCAAACTGCGATTTCGCCACACCCGTTGTGCCGCCATAGGTTTACTCTACTCCCTTAAAAAATCGACTCCATCGAATACCGCCCGGCGACTCTGCTACCGATAGCCAAACAAAAACAGCTTTGGCTTTTACCAACTCGGTAGACAAAAATCCCCACACTCGCGAGTCTTGGCCTTTGGATCGATGATCGCCCAAAACAAAGACGTGTCCGTCTGGAACTTTTACTTCAATCATTTTTTTTGAATCCGCCGAATTCCAAAACACTTGGTAGCGATGTTTGCCGACTTCTTCTGAAAAGACTTCCGTTTCTCCATCGCGAGGTGCGGCAATCGAAACTTCCTTCCCATTGAGTATCAAGACCCCTTCTCGAATTTCTACCGTATCACCGCCGACGCCTATGACTCGCTTAATGAAATCTTTGCGTGGATCATTTGGAAAATTAAAAATTATTACGTCGCCTCTTCGAATCGTCTTAAACATTTTGTGGGCGAAAATATGATCACCGGCGACTAAAGTGGGTGCCATAAAATCTGTAGGCACTCGAAACGCTTCTACAACATAAAGGCGCACAAGCAGTGCAAAGACGATCGTTCCAAAAATAGTCAAAAAATAGTTTTTAAATAATTTAATTAAAAGCGAAACGGGCTTGGGAGCAAGCGGGTTAGTTGGAGCTTCGGTTTTTCGAGGGTCTGGGTGCATCAGTCTACCTTAAGCACAGCTAAAAACGCTTCTTGCGGAATTTCAACTGTGCCGATCTGCTTCATGCGTTTTTTTCCTTCTTTTTGCTTCTCGAGCAGCTTTCTTTTGCGCGATATGTCACCGCCATAGCACTTCGCAGTCACGTTTTTGCGCAACGCACCTAAGGTTTCGCGCGCCAAAATTTTAGTTCCGATGGCTGCCTGAATGTTAACTTCAAACATTTGGCGCTCGATCAACTCCTTAAGTTTTTTGGCCAATTCCCGGCCTCGATAGGCCGATTTCGAACGGTGCAATATCACTGATAATGCGTCTACTGGATCTCCGTTGATTAGAATATCCAATTTGACCACGTCGGCCTCGCGATAATCGAGCAATTCATAGTCCATGCTCGCATACCCGCGTGTAATGCTTTTTAACCGGTCAAAAAAATCAAACACCATTTCAGCGAGCGGAATTTCATATTCCAGCATTACGCGATCAGCTGTTACATAGTCGATTTTCTTTTGAATTCCTCGTCGATCCTCACACAACGCAATTACGTTTCCTACGAACTCGTTCGGTAAATGAATGATCAACTTAACGAAAGGTTCCTCGATCGTTTGAATTTTGGTGATTGGCGGCAATTTCGAAGGATTGTCGACCATCGTGACTTCACCGTTGGTCTGGGTAACTCGAAAAATAACGGAAGGAGCAGTAGTGATTAGATTTAGATTGTACTCGCGCTCCAGGCGTTCCTGGACAACATCCATGTGCAGCAACCCCAAAAAGCCGCAGCGAAATCCAAAGCCGAGTGCAGAAGAAGTTTCGGGTTCGTAGGTAAATGCTGAATCATTGAGACTCAGTTTTTCCATAGCTTCTTTGAGGTCATTATATTGATCTGCATCGATCGGATACAGACCAGAAAAAACCATCGGCTTTACTTCTTGAAAACCCTTGAGCGGCTCTAGATCATCTATGCCGGTAGCGCAGATCGTGTCGCCCACTTTGGTGTCACGCACATCTTTTACGCCGCAAATGAAACAGCCCACTTCACCACTACCAAGAGATTGAACTTCGGTGAATTTCGGCGAAAAAACTCCGAGCTTCTGAACCTCAAATTCCTTACCCACATGGTAAAGCTTAATACGATCGCCCTTTTTCACTTTGCCGTCAAAAATGCGGGCCAGCACTACCACACCCTGATAAGGGTCGAACCAACTATCAAAAATCAATGCGCGCAGGGGTTTTTCGTCTTCGTTTTTGGGAGGTGGAAAATAAGTCACCGCACCTTCTAAAATTTCGTCGATTCCAATCTTCGATTTCGCGCTTGCGAGTACCGCGTGAGAAGCGTCAATTCCGATAATATCTTCGATGTCTTTGCGCACGCGTTCGGGGTCAGCCGATGGCAGATCGATTTTATTCAAAACCGGAAAAATTTCGAGATTGTTCCCTAGCGCCATATAAACATTGGCTAAAGTTTGAGCTTCGACCCCTTGAGTCGTGTCGACCACCAATATGGCGCCTTCGCACGCAGCGAGCGAGCGAGAAACTTCGTAAGTAAAATCTACGTGTCCGGGCGTGTCGATCAAATTAAGGGTGTAAACCTGGCCGTCTTTGGCTTTGTAATTGAGGCGCACGGTCTGAGCCTTGATCGTAATGCCACGTTCTTTCTCGATATCCATGTTATCGAGATACTGATCTTGCATTTCCCTCTGGGAAACGGTGCCCGTACGCTCGATCAATCGATCGGCGAGAGTAGATTTCCCGTGATCGATGTGTGCGATGATGCAAAAGTTTCGGATATTCTTAGTTGGACCCATGCGTTAAAAAGGAGTACTGTGCTCGAGATTTAGCACCCCGCACAGGAAAACTCAATGACTGAACCGTTTAAGATTGACCAGGAATACGACGTAAATATCGAACGAATGAGCTTTGGCCCCCGAGCCGTTGCTCGCATTCATTATACCGAGGGGGATAGACCCCTAGTGGTGTTTGTCGAAGGTGCCGCCCCCGGTGATCGGGCCCGAATCCGGCTCACCCACCAACATAAGAATTACTGGGAAGCCGAGATCGTTGAAGTATTAACGGCTTCGAACGCCCGCACTCAGCCACTCTGTCGTCATTTCGGAACTTGCGGCGGATGCCAGTGGCAACACCTCACTTACGAGGCTCAACTCGCCGCTAAAAAAGAGATTTTGCTGCACCAGATAGAAAAAACCACCAAAGTACCCCGCTCGGAACTTGAGACAATTCTCAATGTGCATGGGGCTTCGAGCCCTTGGGGGTATCGCACGCGAGCCCAGGTACGCGGTCAAGGACGCAACATGGGTTTTTTCGAAAAACACTCCCGTAATCTCGTGGCTATTGAAGAGTGCCCAGTCCTGCACCCAAAGATCATGGAGCAGTGGAAACGGTTTCGAAAAGAGAAGGCCCCTGAACTAGCGGGACCAAATAAAGAGTTTAAGGTCGAATGGACTCTACGGGAGTCCGGTAAAGTCACTGAAGCAGTAAATCAACCTCATGCGGCCTTGGGATTTACTCAAATAAACTCCGAAGGCAATGCAACCCTAAAAAAAATAGTAGAAACGGCCGCAATGAGAACCACTACCAAAGACTTGCTTTGGGATCTCTACGGAGGAACCGGGAATTTGGTCGATTTACTGATCCCTAGTTTCGAAACGACGCTCACTGTAGACGCCGAAAACCAAGGGGTGCGCTATAGTTCCGAACAAAATGAAACCTCTGGCCACACCGTCGTAAAAGCGAAGACTAAAACTTTTCTTCAGCTCTGGAGCCAATCGAAAGACCCCAAACACCCCAACTGCATTGTAGTGGACCCCCCGCGCACCGGTCTTGAAGACAACGCCGAAAAAATCGCGGAAGTGGGTGCTGAACGAGTGATCTTGGTATCTTGCGACCCCGCAAGTCTTGCTAGAGACCTCACCAAGTTTCTTGCTCTATACGAGATCCGCTCGCTGGATCTAATCGACATGTTCCCACAGACCTACCATCTGGAGAGCGTGGTAGAACTTGTGCGCCGTTAACTAGGGCTCAGAGCTAGAATTTGGTCCCAATCCTTTTCTTTGAACCCGACCCAACCGCGGTTTTCGCTCAAAACGAAGGGGCGCTTAACCAGCATTCCGTGTTTTGAAAGAAGATCCAGTGCTTCGTTTTCAGAGAGTTTTTCTAATTTCTTCGCTAGACCCAGCTCTTTGTATAGTAGCCCCGAAGTGTTGAACATCTTGCGAAGATTCCCGTCCAGGTGTTCGAGCATTTTCTTAAGCTCTGCTCGAGTGGGAGGAGTTTCTACAATGTGCCGTATTTCCGCGGCCCGCTTTTTTTTCTCTAGGTACTTCAGCGCATTTTTGCAGGTCGAACACTTCGGATATTGGTAAACCAATAGGGCCTTTTTGGGTGCTTTCATGCCGCTGTTTTAGCCTAAAATCCCAGAAAAAAAGACAAAAGATTAAGAATTTGATGCCTCGCACAAATTCGGGTAAGAGGGATCCCGGTAATCGCTTTTCAGGGGGTAGTCTAATATGTCCGCTATCATTCGCTCATCTAGGTTAATTTCGGCCTTTTTGCTGCTATTCGCTAGTTTTGTTAGCCTTGCGACCCTCGCCGAACCAACTTACGCAGCCCGAAAAAAGGGCAACTGCAAAGAAATCGTTAAACAAACGACCTTCGATGAAGGCGTCGAAGAGTTCGAAGTAGCCCACCCGAGTTCGAAAAGCGTTTCGCCCACGATTGCTGACGCCTACGATAGGGAACTACGCAAAACTCAGATTGCGAGTCGTCAGAGCATTCTTGCGAAAGAAGCCGAACTAATTGAGATTGAACTAAAAACCTTCGACCAGCTAAAAAACTCAAGCCTGATTGGCGGCCTTTCAGAACACTGGATTACGACCTTTGAAAAAACTCCACTTCGTGGCGCCGCTGATGAAGAGATTGAAAAAGAGGTGGATGAAGATACGGAAATGACCGAGTCCACTCTCCCTTCCGACGAAGCAACTCCCACTGCTGTTCTGGCTATTAAGTCACCCGAGCAACAAATTGCCGAACTTGAATCGATTCTTCAGTCTGAAGAACTAGTGCACACTGATGCTAGGGCAATATTCGCAAGCGCTCGAATCTATCTTAAAACCGTTCAAAAATTACCCAACTCAAAGGAAGTTTCTTCAGAAATTTCTGGCCTCTTAGGACAAGTTGAAAAAACTCTTCAGAATATCACTGGGTATTTCAACTTTATTGTCGAAGGAAATTTGCGCTTAGTGCTCAGCGCTGCCGCCAAACAACGAAATCGGCTCCCGTCCGGCCTCGCCTTCGAAGACCTTGTGCAAGAAGGAAATATGAGTTTGATGATTGCCGCTCAAAAATTTGTGCCGCGACGAGGTTACGCTTTTAGCACCTACGGAACTTGGTGGATTCGCCAGGGATTCACCCGAAGCCGTATCGACAAAGGATCGATGATTCGCATTCCAGTTCATAAAGTGGAAGCCATCAACCGACTTTTAAGAGCCGAAGATGAGTTTCGCCAAAAAAACCATCGTTTTCCATCCACCCTTGAACTTGCAAAAATTCTCGCCATTAAAGAGAGCGAAGTCATTTTTATGTATGAATCTCTTTCGAATAACAAAATGGTTTCGCTCGATGCTCCCGCATATTTAGGCGAAGATGCGGAAGCCCCACTAAGCGACTATGTAAGAGACGCCCGAGTGGTGCCCCAAGCCGAAAAAGCCTCGAACAATCAGGATTTAAGACTATTACGGCGCGCGCTCGAGAAACTTTCGCCTCGAGATCGCAGTGTCATTGAAGGACGTTTCGGACTTAGCGCCCTTAGTTATGATGACGACGCCACTCTTCAGGAGGTCGGTCGGCTCCTTGGGCTCACTCGCGAACGCGCTAGGCAAATTCAGGAACAAGCTTTAGTGAATCTGCGCAAAGCTTTAATTCAAATGGATCCTTCACTTGCTCAGAAACTTCAAGTTTTCATCAAAGACAACAGGGAAAAGAAGTTGGCGAAAAGCCGCAGTCGACCCACGATGAAGGCCTTTAGAGCGGAACGCACACCAAAATGAATCTCGTAGTTTTCCTGCGATTCTGAATAGACGCTCTAACTCTGACATTTAATGGTTTAGTGCTCGTACCTCGAAGCAATTGCCCTCCAGTAATGCCGTGCCTGGCTCGGCCATTCCTTGACACCCATTCATTTCGAATTTACCCTGAAATTATAAGGAGTTGTGAAATGATGGTACATGCACGGATGCTAGTTTTTTTGGGACTTCTTAGTCTAGTTGCCGGATGCGCATCAACGCCGCCCGGTACTGTAGAAATCAAAAACCCAACCGAACAAGCAAAACTTTACACTGAAATGGGTACCGCGGCTTTGGTGCGTGGCGAGTATCCTCAAGCGGTGGAAGATCTACGCAAAGCGATCATGATTGACGAAAAAAACCCGATCGCCCACAACCATCTGGGTCTTGCCTATTTCGCGCTTGGAAAAAAGGATCTGGCAAAAAAAGAAATCGAACTCGCGATCAAACATGATCCGGAATATTCCGACGCTTACATTAATCTTGGAAATTTTTTAGTAGAAAAAAAAGACCTCGAAGGCGCCAAAAAACTTTATCGCAAAGCACTTGATAATTTAGAATACAAAATGCGGCACCGCGCGCTTACAAGCTTGGCTCAGGTAGAGCTTCGCCAAGGAAACACATTGCAGGCACGTCAACTTTTGCACCAGTCAATAAATGCTAATCCCGAATATTGCTTATCTCATTTTTTACTAGGGTCGATTTACATGAGAGAAAACAACGTTCGTCGTGCGGCAGAAGAATATAAAAAATCGGTCGAAAAATCCTGCGCCGGAAATCCTGAGGGTCATTTAAATCTAGGGCTTTCCTATATGCGATTAAAGGAATATGAAAAGGCTCGGAGCTCATTCGTATTTTTAATCGAACAGTTTCCAGAAACACTACAAGCGCAAAAGGCTGGCGACCTTATCAAGGACATTCCCTGAAACTATAAATGGAAGACACCAAACCCTCACAGAATATCGGCGAATTCCTTCGATCCGAACGCGAAAAAAAGAACATTACTGTTGAACAGGTAGCCTCCGCTACTAAGGTCAGCCTAAAACTGCTGCACTCGCTTGAGTCTGACGACTTTACCACACTTCCAGCCAAGCCTTTCGTACGCGGTTTCGTAATGGCCTATGCAAAATACATTGGTCTAAACCCGCAAGAAGTTGTCACTCGATTCGAAGAGGTGCTCACTGAGAAAAGCGCTAAGAAATTCACTAGGGCTGACAGCTCGCCGCACATTTTCGTAGAAAAGGATTCGTCGGCCGATAATTCCAAAACCTTGCTTTCGATAATCATGGGTGGTTTTTTGGTCGCGGCCATAGTGATTTTTGCGTTTGTAAAACCTTCGCTGAAACACAAACGCCACAAAAAAAACGCATCTGAGTCGTCAAGTTCCAGCACAGTTTCGAACGAAACTTTGGTCACCGTGGCTCCACCCGGCACAGCTCTGAGTACTGCTGCGCCGGCAACTAATCTAACGACCACCCCAGCTCCGACTGCTGCGCCTACCGCCGCGCCCACTGCACCGCCAGCGACAAAGGCTCCTTCGCCTTCGGCCACTCCAAGCCCGACCGCCAAACCTACTTCCGCTCCGAACGCCACTCCGACTGGCAGCACTTCCATTCCCTATGCCGAAGTGAAACAGCTTTTGGTTGTACGGGCCCTAGAAGATTCCTGGATCAAATATCAAGCCGACGACTTTCCGATTCGTCAGTACACTTTGCGCAAAGGCCAGAAAATTTTCATTCGCGGTAGATCCAGTATTCGGTTCCGCTGTTACAAGGCTGGGGGCGTAGAATTGAGCTATGACGCTACGCAATTCAAACCTCTCACCGACAATTCCAAAACCCTAATCATGCCTCAGTCGATGGAAGACGAATTCCGCGCGGAACCATTTAAAGAGTAAATTCAGCTCGGCGCATAAAAGTTATCCACAGGATACCCCCGAGTTATCCACAACTGATAACTATTTAATTTTATTGCACTAAATCCTAAAATCATCCGACTTATCCACAGGCACCTGCCCATTTATCCACAACCCGGCTTCCTTTGGGCGTTTTCAAGGATCGAGCACTGAAAAATTCCCTCTAAAACCGCTACAATGGCTGTATTTGAGATTTTTGTAATTAGACGATCAAATGAAAAAGCCTTACCCTGAAGGGTTTTCGAGAAAATCTACCAGGAGGATCGCCGAAAACTCTCAACAGCAAACGGTAGAACAATCAAATTCGGAATCTGAAGCGCCCAAAACGCTGATAATCGATGGCTCTCAGCCAGGTTAGTTCCAAATATGTGCAGCGCCCAATAAACGACCACAATTCCGATCGCTAGAAATAACGCATTCGATTTTACACTTCGCATTCGAACCACGCCCAACCCTACCCCGAGAATTCCGAACATCAGCGGGGTCATGGAAAGCGCGATGCGCTTCCAAAATTCAATCGCATATTCCGGATACCGCTCTGCATTACCTTCGTAACGCTTCATTTGTGAACGTAACTCATCGAGTCCAAGGGTTTTGGCGTATTTAATCTCGTCAACCTGCCCCTCTTCGACGCGAAGCATAATTCGATACTCGTTGAAATCAATTTTCTCGTAATACCTTCTAGAAATATCCGAGCGATAAATGCTACCAGCGTTTAATTTTAAAATCGTTGCCGCAGCAAGATCGCTATCCGTTTTCAGTGGAATCAGTAATCCATCGCGCGCCATGACAGCCATAGGATTTTTGTTGTCACGCTCGTCGTACATGAAAACGCCGGAAAGACTGTTCTCTTTAAGATTCACTTTGTCGGCATATATTAAAAGGTCGAAAAAACCCTCAGTGAATGTACCTTCTTTAATATTGGAAACAACCTTCGTGTTACCGATCTTCACCAATGTGCTCTTAAACTGCAGATTGCCCCAAGGAATAAAATAAAAGGTCAGATAACAAAGCACAGCGGCTACGGCTGTTGAAAATAGTCCGATGGGCAGGTACATGCGCAGCAAAGACAAGCCCGACGCTTTAAAGGCGACTATTTCACTGTCGGCGCTCATGCGACCAAACCCAACAAGAGTAGCTACCAGAAAGCTAATCGGCAAAACGACTGGCAAAAATGCCGCCGAAATATAAATGGTCATCTTGGTTAGAAGCGTCAGGCCCACTCCATGATTAATGAAGTAATCAGTAAGCCGCACCACTTGGAACATGAGAAATACGAACATGAAAAAAAAGAACGCTCCGAAAAATGGAACTAACACTTCGGTAAGTATATAGCGGTAAGCTCTCATGTTTTGATTTCTACGCCCTATAGTTAGTAGGCGTTCTTACCTATTAGACCTCTGAATACCGTGAGAAACAAGATCTTGAGGTCAAACAATAACGACCAGTGGCGAATGTAGTACAAATCATGTTCGATTCGTTTTTCGAGTGAAGTATCGCCACGCCAGCCATTCACCTGCGCCCAACCAGTGATACCCGCTTTGACTTTGTGCTTCAGCATGTACCGCGGCACTTGAGAGCGCACTTTATCAACCACCCAGGTTCGTTCCGGGCGCGGCCCGACAATGCTCATGTCGCCCAGTAGCACATTAAAAAATTGAGGCAACTCATCGAGGCTTGTTTTGCGCATTATCCGGCCAATGGCCGTGACACGAGGATCATCTTTCTTAGTAAGTAGTTCTACATCTCCAATTTGATCAACGGTCATCGACCGAAACTTAATCATTCCAAATCGTTTGCCGTTGAGGCTCATGCGTTCCTGACGGTAAAACACTGGGCCTTTCGAAGTCAGTTTAATCAAGGCCGCCAACAATACCATGACTGGCCCTGCAATTATCAAAGCGACCATGGCCAAAAATATGTCGGACACTCGCTTGAGCAACATGTTAAAACCCATCATTGGGGTTTCATTTAAACTGACCATCGGCAAACCGTCGAAATCTTCTACTTCGCACCCAATCGCAATATAGTCGTAAATGTCTGGCACTAATACGACATCAAGTATTTCGTCTTTAACCGAACCCAAAATCGCTTCCAACTGCGGCATTTCGTTTCGCGAAAGTGCGACAACCACTTTATCTACCTGGTGCTCTTTCGCGATTTTAGCGATCTCTTCGTAGGTACCCAGCCAAGCTAAGCCTTTTACGGGGGGTTCGGTGCCCTTAGGGGCCGCGAAACCCACGAATCGCAAACCTAATTCGGGGTGCCGAGACAACTTGGAGTAGGTGTGGCCGGCGGGAACCCCAGATCCAACGAGTAGCACCGCGTTCTGATTAAATCCTTTCGCCCGGAATCGACGCAGCGTATTGCGCAGTTGAATTCGACCAAACACCAACAAGACTGCCGAGCCAAAGTAGAAATAAACAAATACCCCGCGGGAGAGCTTATAAGTCGACACCAAATATGTCAGCGCAATGAATATTAAACAGGCCAGAGTATGGGCTCGAAGGACTCGGTAGGCCTCAGCGGTTCGGCGAACCATTCTTTGGCTTGAGTATAAATTAAATATTGAAAAGACCGAGCCCCACAGAAAAACAATTACCACGCCATAGGCCGCGTACTCGTCAAACGGCGGAATAGCGTTGGTCATTATCGCGAGCGGATAGTGTTTCCGAAGATAGTAGGCCGCCAACCAACAGAAGAGCAAAACCGACGCGTCCATCAAGCGAAGCGCTGGGCCGAAGACCGCGTAGTATTTTCGAAGCATATCTCATCAATACCGGCGCTTTAGAGCTTTTGCAACGCAGGTATTTTTGATAGATCGGAGCTTCATTTTCTTACGAACTCTAAGGGAGTTTTTATGGCTAAAATCAGCAAAAAGAAGTCCGCGAAACCAGTTGCCCGAAACAAGGGTATAAACTTCGTCGAACAGTACTGCGACGCATTCGTCCAATTCGGGGCGACTAGATCCAATACCGCTTCCGAGCAAATGGCAGAAGTGGTGGCCGTAGCCCCCGGCGTTGGAAATGGCGAAAAAAACCGCAGTTCCTTTACGCTCACTAAGGACTGCAAAGACTATACGACTAAATGCGCCGAATTGATTCAATCTCAAGAACTTTCAACTGCTGCTGGCTCTACCTGCTTGGTGCGATTAGGCGGGCTTCGAAAAGCTAAAAACTTACTTTTCGTGGGACTCGGAAAAGAAAAGAAAAACTACGACTTTGCATCTAAATCAGAACGTCTACGTCAAATCGGAGGCGCCATAGCTAGAAAACTAGTGGCCGAAAAACAGTCTTCTGCGAACGTAGTACTCGATTCGTTTTTGAATTCAGCGTCCAACACCAACGTTGATGTTCAAAACGGTGCCCAGGCCTTGGCCGAGGGGATTGGTCTCGCGTGTTATCGGTTCGATAAATATTTTTCGAAAAAGAAAGAGCAAGCACCCCTTGAGATTAACTTTGTTGCGAATGACGCTAAAAAACAGGCCCTCGCGGAAAAAGGTCTTGAACGAGCTCGAGCAACGATTGCTGCGACTCACCTCGCGCGCGATTTGGGCAACGAGCCGTCGAACGAACTCACTCCTAAACTTCTGGCAGAGTCGGCCCATAAAGTAGCAGGACAACTTGGATTAAAGTGCCAAATTTTTGCTGAAGCCGATTTAAAAAAAGAAAAAATGGGCCTTTTGTTGGGCGTCGGCCAAGGCAGCGCCCACCCTCCACGTTTGATCGTCTTGGAGTATTCCCCTAAGGCCGCGAAAAAAGCGAAAACAGTAGCGCTCGTAGGCAAGGGTATTACGTTTGATTCGGGCGGAATTAGCATCAAACCTTCGTCCCGCATGGAAGACATGAAACACGACATGTGTGGGGCCGCCGCCGTAATAGGGGCCATCTGTTTGGCGGCGCTCAATAAGGTGGAACATCGAGTGATCGCGGTGGTTGCTGCGGCTGAGAATATGCCCTCGGGCCAGGCGATTTGCCCAGGCAATATATTGGTTTCGCGCGCTGGAAAAACTGTGGAAATAACCAACACCGACGCTGAGGGTCGACTAGTGCTGGCGGACGCCCTTGATTTCGTTCAAGATCTGAACCCCGACTACATTGTCGATGCCGCCACCCTAACCGGTGCGGTGTCTATAACCCTCGGGAAAGCCTGCTCAGGACTAATGGCCAACGACGCGGGCATTGTAAAAAAACTTCGTGACGCTGCACTCGACTCGGGTGAACGCGTATGGGAACTACCAATGTACGAAGAATATTTTGACGACCTCAAGAGTGATTACGCAGACATGCGAAACTCTGGCGACACCGCATCCCACGGTACCGCGAAAGGCGCAAAGTTTTTGGAACAATTCATTCGCAAGGGGGTTCGCTGGGCCCACCTCGACATTGCCGCCGTGGCGTACAACCTCGGTTCCATTCCGTACATGGCCAAAAAAGGCGCGACTGGGTACGGGGTACGCCTGTTAAATGGATTCTTGTCGGAAATTTAAATTATGAGCACCTATAATCCACGTTTTTATATTGAAGACGCTGCCAAACACGACGGCCAAACTGTTACCATACACGGCTGGGTCTATAACAAGCGCAGTAGTGGAAAAATTAAGTTTCTCCAATTACGCGATGGAACCGGACTCATGCAAGGAGTTCTTGTCAAAGGCGAGTGCGAAGACACCAGCTTTGAAGAAGCCGATAAACTCACCCAAGAGAGTTCTGTTATCGTGACCGGAAAACTGCGTAAAGAACCACGTTCACCGGGCGGCTACGAAATGGGCGTTTTAAATATTAAAATTCAGAGTATTGCAGAGCCCTACCCGATTTCGCCTAAAGAACATGGCGTTGAATTTTTAATGGAAAATCGCCACCTCTGGGTGCGATCGAGCAAACAGCACGCTGCACTTCGGGTTCGCTGGGAAATCATTCGATCAATTCGCGAATTTTTTGACTCTAACGGGTTTGTACTTTTCGACGCTCCAATACTTACCCCATCGGCCTGTGAAGGAACTTCAACGCTTTTTTCAACTCCTTACTTCGATGAAAAAGCCTATCTCACCCAGTCCGGTCAATTGTACGGCGAAGTGGGCGCCATGGCCTTTGGGAAAATTTATGTTTTTGGTCCTACGTTTCGTGCTGAAAAATCAAAAACAAGAAAGCACCTCACCGAATTTTGGATGGTCGAACCCGAAGTGGCTTGGAACGATTTGAATGACAATATGCAACTCGCTGAGGCCTTTATTCAGCACATTGTTCAACGTGTGCTCGAAAAACGCGGTGCGGAACTAAAGGTACTCGAAAGAGACCTCTCTAAACTTGAAAAAATTCGCGCCCCATTTCCGCGCATTCGCTATGACGAAGCATTGAAGGTCCTCGAGAAAGCGGGCGTAGGCGTTCCATTTGGTGAAGACTTTGGGGCACCCCAAGAATCTGCTTTGGGTGAAGCGTTTGATGGCATGCCGGTATTTATTCATCGTTTCCCTCACGAAATTAAGGCGTTTTATTTCAAGCGTGACCCCGAAGACGCGCGATTTGCTCTGGGATGTGACTTGATTGCACCAGATGGCTACGGCGAAATTATCGGCGGCGGCCAACGCGAAGAAAGCGCTGCCGTACTAAAAGAACGCATCGCCGAACACAAACTGCCTGAAAAAGACTATCAGTGGTACCTGGATCTACGCCGCTTCGGCTCCGTACCTCATTCGGGTTTCGGACTCGGAGTTGAACGTACGGTCGCATGGCTTTGCGGCCTTGATCACGTGCGAGAAACTATTCCGTTTCCGCGAATGATCAATACAATAAAGCCGTAGAAGTATTTAGACGTGGAAAATCAAAAGCCGCCATTTCATTACCACCTCGTTCTAGTTGAACCCGAGATCCCGCCTAACACCGGCAATGCCGGGCGTCTGTGTGTAGCCACTCAAAGTACGCTACACATCGCAGGCACTCCTGGGTTTAGTCTCGACGATAAGGACGTTCGACGCGCGGGGCTCGACTACTGGAAGCACGTCGACCTAAAACGCCACGAATCTTTCGAAAAATGGCTAGAATGGTGGGGGGCTGGACACGGATCATCGCCCTTTTTTTTACTCTCGAAAAAGGCTAAGAAAAGCCTATTCGACGTGAAGTTTCCCAAGGAAGCCGCCTTTGTTTTTGGAAAGGAAACGCTCGGCCTGCCCGAATCACTTCTCGATCGATACGCGGAACAGAGCTACAATATTCCAATGTTCTCGCCGCTCATCCGTAGTTTAAATTTATCGAACGCCGTTTCGATTGTGCTTTATGAAGCGATTCGCCAAAATACACGCTAACCGAATATATGCGGTCTTCGTATTGGTTGCAGTTTTGACTGGAGCCTTTTTGTCCTATAGTGGCGCGCGAATCGGTTATTCCACCTATCGCCGAGTGTTTCCCGACATTAGTGCGCTTAAACATAGCTATCCGGTCGCGGTTGAGAAAAAAGACGGTAAAATCACCTACAAACTCGTTTACGAACGTCCGGAGCGTTGGCGCTCCATTGGGCAAATTTCTAAAAAAGCAGTTTCGGCGATTCTCGCGGCCGAAGACGCCACCTTTTGGAAACATGGAGGCTATTCGGCTGAAGCAATTCGTGCGGCCATTGAACACAATGCGAAGCCGAACGCTAAAATAAAACGTGGCGGCAGTACAATTACTCAGCAGGTCGTAAAAAACGTTTTTCTTAGTCCTGAGAAGACCATTTCACGAAAGCTGAGGGAGCTTCTACTTTCCGTCGAACTCGAACGAAAACTGCCGAAGGCTAAGATACTTGAAATCTACCTCAATATTGCTGAGTGGGGCCCCGGCGTTTACGGAATCGAAGCCGCCAGTTGGCGTTATTTTGACAAACCATCATCCCTTTTAA
Organism: Bacteriovoracaceae bacterium UBA4573; assembly: GCA_002387735.1. Classification (GTDB taxonomy): domain Bacteria; phylum Bdellovibrionota; class UBA1018; order UBA1018; family UBA923; genus UBA923. Next base: position 24,306 of record DGKJ01000054.1, read on the forward strand.
CGGCCCGCGAGGGGGCAATTCTTGCCTTCATGTTACCCAATCCCATTCGGTACAAAAATTCCTACCGTGACGGCGAATTAACCAAATTTGGTTCAAATCGAGTTGCCAAGATTCTAAATCGCCTTTGGCGAAGCGGAAAAATCAGCGAAGATGAATACTCTGCTTCCGGTGAACCCGAAGATCAGGTATCTTCAGAGTTGTAACAACTTGAGTTTCGTGCTCAAGTTTGGGGGTAAGGGTCCGAAAAGCTTACTAAATGGGTACCCGACTTACTAAAACTTTTAAGAACCGAATGACACCTAAAACCTTTCGAAAGCATCTACTTGGACTCAGTGCAGCATTGGTGTTTTTTATTTTCGCAGGTGTAACCAAAAAGCTTTGGGTATCTGGCGAAGGCATGCTCAGTTCGTCGCTTAATCGCGACGTACTTCGCTCGGTTCTCGGAAAAAAAATTATTTCCGCCCGGTCACTTGATTCGGCAGCCGGTCTTTCGATCGATCAAGAAGATTTTCAGGTTGAGTATTCCATTGACCACGCACTTCAAGCCGCGGCTGAAAAATATCTAAAACACGCCCAGGTGCCGTACGCGTCGGCCGTAGCGCTAGATCCTGCGACCGGTCGAGTGTTGGCACTCGC
>DGKJ01000003.1 GCA_002387735.1 Bacteriovoracaceae bacterium UBA4573
GTCAAATACCGCTCGAGTGGGGGGGTATGAATTCGAACTTTTCGTAGAAAGCGATTCGGTCGAAACCAGCGAGATCCTCAAACGCCGATTGTCCGCCATTCGCGACAGCATCGGCGGAATGATCCAAAACCGCGTTTACGAAGAGCTTTTGACTGAAGAAGGCAAAGAAAAGCTCAAAACCGATCTTCTCAACACCATTAACGAAGAAGTGCGCAAAGGCGGTGGGGCTGGTAAGGTCAAACGGGTGTACTTCAGTCGGTTCGTAATGGGTTGATTTCAAGATTCCCTCTGTTATAGTCCCGCCATATGGCTTTTATTGATAAAATTTGGCGGGTATTGATTTCCGTCAAACTCACGATTTCTTTATTGGTAGGTTTGACCTTTTTCTCGGTTGTTGGCTCGCTCATAGCCCAACAAGGCACAACCCCCGCCCCTATCGAAACGCTTTATTCCCCCGAAACCCTCAAATGGTTGGTTCGTCTAGGCTTGGTCGACATATTCCATAGTGGCTACTTCGTGGCCGGAGTGTTGACCCTGGCGCTTAACCTGATTGCATGTTCGATAGAACGGTTGCCAGGAGTGTGGCGTCAGGCGTTCCATACCCCATCGAAACCAGCTCCTGAGGCCGTTTTTGGCGAATGGAGTGAAGAACAAAAACGAAGTCAGAAGTTTCTTTCGCAAAAACTAGAGGTTTCGAGCAAGCCGACCGTTGCTGAAGCCCGCGCACTTTTGAAATTGTTTTTCGGAAAAAATAACGGCGCCTCCAGTGGCGGACGTAACGAAACAAACGTTCGACTTTCCGGTCCGAGTTTTGTGAAGGAATCGAGCGAAGGTTTTGAAATGTACCTCGAGCGAGGGCGCTATTCTAGGCTCGGGGTTTATATTACGCATTTGTCGCTATTAGTGATCATGGGTGGCGCGGTGATCGGCGCGTTATTCGGATTCGAAGGAGCCATGCAAATCGAGGAGGGTACTCGGTCCGCTTGGATTCAGCACAACAAGGGCTCGCGTCTAGGCATGCGGCAATACCGAGAGAACGGACTACCCCTTAAAGGTCTACTCGGGTTGCCTTTCGAGGTGGAGTGCGAACAGTTTACACTTGAAACCTACGACGGTTCCCGGCCCAAACTGTTTAAATCAGTTCTAAACTTTTACGAAAACGACGTGAAAGTCGCTACCCGCGAAATCGCCGTGAATCATCCGACTGTTTATAAAGGGCTCACTTTCTATCAAGCAAGTTTTTCGGAAGCGAGTTTAGGCAAAGCCACGCTTCGTGTTTTTCGAGTCGCCAAAGGTCGTCAGCCGAGCTCGGCCGCCGATGCACCCAAGGTGCCTTCGTTGGTAGGGGAGAAGCTTCCTCCGATCGACTCAGTAGAGCGGGTGGAAAACATCCGTTTGAACGACCTTTACCGCGTTGACGGGAACGCTGCTTTTAAATTGATTCAAATAGAAAAAGACATAATGAATTTAGGGCCTGCAGTGCGCGTTCAATATTTTCGAACGCGGACCGAAAAGAAGCCACAGGAATTTTGGATCTTCAAAAATCTACCGGGCTTCGATTTTGCGCATCGAAAAGGCAACGATCTGCATTTTGTACTCGAAGATACGACCCCAATATACGCGACGGGCCTTTCCGTGGCGCGTGATCCTGGCGTTTGGGTGGTGTGGATAGGGTGTGGAATCTTAGTTTTGGCTCTCTTTCTTGCGCTCTATACCTTCCATAGTCGCATTTGGATTCGTTTTTCTGAAAAAGACGGTTTCTGGGTTGCGGGCTGGTCGAATAAGTTGTTTTTGTTTGAACCGAAGTATCAAAAACTATTATCGCAGTTAGGACCTTTTTTAGAGAAGGAACTCAAAGTATGAATTTCTTTTGGTGGAGCAATCAGTCCTTCAATGCGGCCTCTGTGCTTTATGCACTAGCTTTTTTGTTCTACAGCACCACGCTTGTTTCCGACAAAAAAGTTTATGATCTAGGAAGTAGCTGGCTGGCCAGAGTTGGGTTCTTGCTACATACCGCGGCGCTCATATTGCGTTGGATAGAAGCGGGAATTCACCAGCCGCCATGGACCAATCTCTACGAATCGCTGGTGTTCTTTTCATGGGGCGTAATGGGTGCCCATTTGTGGCTCGAGTGGAAACATCGGTTTAAACTGAGTGGCGTGTTCGCTTCGGCAGTTGTGTTCGCTGCGATGGGCATTGCAAGTCTGCATCCCGCAAAAGAGATCGAACCGCTTGTGCCAGCGCTTCAGAGCTGGTGGTTGCATTTTCACGTGTTCATGGCTTGCATAGCTTATGCGTTTTTCATGGCTTCGAGTTTCGTTAGTGTTTTTTATTTATTGAAAGACGGCACTAGTCTAAACGCCATGACTGGCGTCGCCGCCTTGGTGTGTACTTTCTTTTTAGCGATCGCTGCCGGGAAGAGTTTTTTTCTAACCGGAGAAATGCAGTTCTTTAAACTGGTAACGATTGAAGGGCGTGAAATGATCATGAACTTCAAGGGCGCCGGAGGCGAAAAAATACAAGAGTTCGTAAAAGTACCCTGGCTAAAGTTCGTATTAGGGCCAGTATTAGCGCTTTATTTGGCAGCTGGTGCGTTGTTGATAGGTTATGAACGTCGCAAGTTCAGTTGGGTTGAACGTCATCGCGGGAATTTGGCTACCTGGGGTAGAAGACTATTCGTTGTAGCGACGGTGGCACAACTTGGAATGTTGATAGCGTTGTTCGTAGTTAAAGCTCAGAGCGCAGAGTTGGGGCTCAAATCGAATCCCTATCGCATGGCCGCAATGATCATGACTTTGGGACTGGCCGTATTCTTTGCAGCATTGTTTCGCGTAAAAGAAAAAGTGATTCGCAAGCTTCCAGACCTTGGATCGCTAGACCGTTGGGGCTACGAGTCCATCTTGATTGGCGTGCCGTTCATGACAATCAATTTAATCAGCGGAGCTATATGGGCCTATTACGCTTGGGGTCGCTACTGGGGTTGGGACCCTAAGGAAACTTGGGCGCTTATTACCTGGTTTGTTTACTTGATTTACCTGCACATGCGAATTCTGGCTGGCTGGAAGGGTAGAAAAACTGCGTTGATTAGTATTTTAGGATTCTTCGTTGTGGTGTTTACCTATCTCGGCGTGAATCTCGTAATCAGCGGATTGCATTCTTATGCGACAAGCTGAGTTTATCGGAGGAGCACTCCACGCAAAAGATGTTGAAACTCTCCCTTTTGAACATCATGCACCTTTTTTCGCGTTTGCCGGGCGAAGTAACGTTGGGAAATCGAGTTTAATTAATGCGCTCACCAAGAGTCGTATTGCTCGAATCAGCAAAAGTCCTGGAAAAACACGGGAAATGAATTTTTACAATGTACCCGCACTGGGCGCTCGCGGTGCGGTGGTGGTAGATTTACCTGGTTATGGTTTTGCAAAAGTATCGGCAAAACTACGGGAGTTGTGGGGCAAAGAAATTACTCGTTGGCTTCTAAATGAAGATCGGCTCGCTGGCGTATTTGTCGTAGTTGATTCTCGCCATGGTTTTTTAGAAAGCGATTTAGAGTGTCTTGCGTTTTTGAACGATCGTAAACTGCGGTTTGGCGTGATTTTTACGAAACTCGACAAGTGGAAGTCACCAAGTGCAATTAAGAAGGCTGAAAAAGATCTCTTGTTACTTGCTGAGCGTTTAGGAGTGGAACAAGTGTTTTTTACCTCGGCTGAAAAAAATCTTGGACTGGGTACTGTGAAGGGCGCACTGGTCGATTGGAGTCGGGTGTGAAACCGGCTAAACACTCTCACGAACGCAAAGTGTATGGCCTGGCGCGAATGGTGTTAGGGTATGCGACTTGGTTGACTCGCTACCACAGAGCTATCCTCTGGATTTCTTTTTCGAGTTTTATTGTGGCGGGTTATTTTTCGGTAAAATTGTACCAAGATCTGCGCACAGATCTTGAGGAGTTATTGCCAGAAACCGCACAGAGTGTGCGCGATGTGCGTTCGGCGGTGCGACGAATCGGTGGGTTAAACCACCTTTCGATTGTACTAGAAACGACAGACTCCGCCGCTGCTATTCGACTTTCTAACGATATCGCCGCCGAACTAAAAAAATTGCCACCCGAATTGGTTGCTAGAGTTCAAAACTCGATTAGTGCCGAGAAAAGTTTTTTCGAAAAATATAAGGCACTTTACGTCGATCTCGATGACTGGAAGCGCCTCGACCAGTACGTGCGAGATCGGATTCGCTACGAGCGCAAAGGTAAAAGTCCTTTTTCTCTAGGTTTGGAGGACGAATCGCAAGCGCCTAGCTTTGATTTCGAGGGTTTAAGAAAAAAATACGAAGAACGTGCCGGAGCCTATAGCAGATTTCCTGGCGGCTATTTTCAGTCGCGGGATGGTCGCCACACGGTGGTGTTGGCGTTTTTACCAGGAAAAGTTACGGATCAACAGGCCAACCAGAAACTCTCGGCCGCAGCTCATACGATCGTAGAGAAGTTAGCACCAAAAACCTATGCTCCCGACATGATCGTTGGGTTTAATGGAGATGTTCAGAACATGGTTGAGGAACACGAGGGATTGACGGAAGATCTCATTTCCTCGTCGATTATCGTGACCATTCTTTGTGCCCTCGTCTTGTATCTCTATTTTCGTTCTTTTTGGGCAGTTTATGCGCTTTGTGCCGCGTTATTTGCGGGAGTAGCCTGGACGTTTGGGTTGTCCTACGGGATCGTTGGTTATCTAAACGCCAACACCGCTTTTATGGGAGCTATCGTCGTAGGGAACGGTATCAATTTTGGTATCATAATGGCGGCGCGCTATTTTGAACTACGCCGCCAAATGGTAACGGGTAGCGCGTTGATTGCTAGGAGCATTGCTTACACTGCTCAAAGCACTTGGACTGCGGCCGCCGCAGCCGGCGCTGCATATCTGTCCCTCGTGTTGACGGATTTTCGAGGGTTTAATCAGTTCGGCTTGATTGGCGGCATGGGTATGGTGCTGTGTTGGATCAGTAGTTTTTTGGTGCTGCCCGCCATGCTTCATTGGTTTAATCACCGAGGGTGGTTAGGTCGGACCGATCTGAAACAGCGCTCTTATTTTGCCGCCGCTTCGGCGGCAGTAGTGGAACGAGCAGCGCGACCAGTGGCAGTGCTTACCTTGATCAGTCTGATTGGGGGCGCGGTCGTGCTTACTCGATTCTCGAGTGACATGTTGGAGAGTGATTTTTCTAAACTTCGAAATAAGAGATCGCTTGAAACTGGAGCAGGGTTTTGGGGGAAAAAAGTAGACGGTGTTTTTGAACGCTATCTAACTCCCACTCTTGTTGCTAGTGCTGATCCGACTGAAACGTCGGCTATTGTACGAGAGTTGCGCGCAGCTCACGAGACACTAGGGACGCGGTCCCCCATTTCCGAGATTCGGGTAGTTGAAGATTTTTTACCTAAGAATCAGAGTGAAAAAATCAAAGTTATCGAAGCTATTCGCAAGCAGCTTTCGCCGCGCGTGTTAAAGGCCGTGAGTAAGAAAGACCGTGAGCTGATCCAAGAGTTCATTCCTGATGTAGTACCCGCGCCGTTAGCGGTAAAAGATCTACCTGAAGCATTAATTACTCACTTTCGTGAATTAGATGGAACCATAGGTCGACTGGTGCACGTGTACCCGCGCTTACAGCAAGGTAATTTTTGGGATGGGAAAGAGGTCATTCGATTTGCTGAAGTCATTCGAAAGGCTGTTGCCGACGCTAAAGTGGGTGCGATTATCGCGGGCCAGCCTCCGTTGTCAGCCGATATGATTACTTCTATTTCGAAAGATGGACCCAAGGCGACCTTGTTCGCGTTTGCCGCCGTTTTAGTTTTGGTATTGGTTATTTTTCCTCGAGTCGGGGTGGCCACGCAAGTGATTGGGGCGCTGTTGCTTGGAGTTACCTGGATGGTCGCTGTCATGGTGTTGCGTGGTTACAAGATTAATTTTCTGAACTTCATTGCGCTTCCCATTACCTTTGGCATCGGAGTAGACTACGCGGTCAACGTGTACAGTCGTTACCGACAAGATGGGTCCCGCGCGATTGTGTCTGCGATTCGTCATACGGGAGGAGCCGTCGTGTTGTGTTCTCTCACCACGATCATCGGTTATGGTTCACTGCTAATCGCTGGTAGCCAGGCGTTCGTTAGTTTTGGCGAGTTAGCAGTATTGGGCGAACTAACCTGTTTGGTTGCCGCAATGATCGCAGTTCCGTCATTGCTTGCAGTTTTTGAAAAAAGAAAAAAAGCCAAACTGCAATCCAACGCCGCGTTGTAAAATAACTAAAATCACCTACAATCTTAGGCATGGATCAATCTGCACGAAATAGAAGGTCGCTTTCCAATTTTTGGATAAATCCCCGTTTTCAGGGGCGATACGTTTCTTGGGTCGCTTTTTCCGGCGCGATGCTACTCGTAACCAACGTTACGATATTTTATGTGTTTACTTCTGCGAACTACGACCTTCTTGCGAGCATGCTGCCTATTTCAGATACTGCTCGTGAGGCGATGGAAAACGGTCTCGTAAAAATTAGTGTGCTTTTGGTAGCCACCGGCGTGTTGAATCTTTTGTTTTTGATTATCCTGGCAATCGCGCTTTCCCACAGCGCCGCTGGCGCGATATACAACCTAAAACAGACTTTCACTGCAATTCGATTGGGCGATCGATCGGCCCGAGTTAAACTGCGACCCGGTGATGATTTTCACGACGTAGCGAACGAGTTCAACGCTTTGATGGACCGAGTTTTCGAATCTAAAAACGAAAAGTCGTAGAGCCTTCGACACCAACGCTGATTAAACGCACAAACGATGGTTGATTGGGAAAAACGACCAATCGAGTTACTGCATCGGGTTTGGCTTCAAAGGCGACCGAGCGATATTGACCAAAAATCCCAAGGCCGAAACAGACTTTGCAGGTCTTTTGGTTCTGAATACCAGCGTACATTGTTAGGTTAGGTGAAAAATCTGTTCGGCTTTCCGCCGGAAGCGACAGCGTTGTAAAAGGAATTAGCAGTCGGTTTTGTACAACAACAGCCATACTTTTTGAAATGGCGTGCTGAAGCTTGAGTAGTGCGGCTAGACCGAGTGACTTGGGGCGCGCCACTGACACGGAACGATTAAACGAGAGTACTTTATCAACTTGAGGAAATTCGTGTAGGCCAATTCCCAAACCCGTCGTGAAGCGCCATTCGTCCGGATAAGGAGAAAACCTGGTACGATAGAGCATGGTGACGTCGGTGTTAAAAAAGACGACTTTGGTGGCAGGGGCCCCCGATGAGTTGCTAAAACGGGCGGTGAAGTTTGAAACCGTAGCTTGCGCATTTAAACCCCAATGGGGACTAGTCCAAAAGGTGGCCTCGACTCCACCATTGGTTGCGAAATAACGATCTTGCGTACGTAGACCCGTGACGTTCGAACGAGTTTGGTAAACAAAAAAGGGATCTACGCGAATAAATGGACGAAGCACTGTTTCGGCGATGAAATCGGCTGGATATTTACTTATTTCGAAGTGGCCAACTGCAGGGGTGCTGGGGGTACCCGTGCGCTCATGAATGCTGCTGACATCCCACCGATACAGGCCAGCCTTCATTGCTATAAAAGACGAGTAGGGCACATCTCGAACAACTATCCAGGGATTTTGCACTTCAGTCGTCCAAATTGGATGAGCCTGATGCGAGTGCCAGGGAACTACGCTATCGGGCACAGTGTTTTCTACGTACCACAAGCGTACTCGGTAACTGCGGGCATTTTCTTGTGGCACCCATGATAGACGAATTCGAGACTCCAGCGGAAATACGGCGCCCTCGTCCGGCGTCATGAGAACCGGCGGTGTGAGTCGTTTTTTTGCGCTGCCGGTGCTGTCGAACGTGTCGAAAATCGATTCGGGTTCTTCAACCAAGAAATCCTTTACGTCGAGAGTCTTCAAAAGTCCGTGCTGAGAGTACGCGTGCACTCGATAATAATAACGCCCGGGTCGAAGAGGCTCGGTCTCGAACGCAGTGTCAGTGACATTATGCTCGCTAACGATGCGACCAAAATATTGAGAATTACTTAGTTCTACTCTGTATTGAATCGCCAAGGGCACTTTGGGCCACTGGACCAGCACCCGCTTTCCGAGGCGCATGTATTCAATTTTTTTTTGGCGATTACGTTTTTCCGCGGCTGACGGTTCACTGAAACCACGCTGGGCATCGGCATTTTGAGTTGGCGCACTGTCTTCGGCGCGAGCCTTTGCGGGTGTGAGCGCCAAAAACATAAAAAGGCATAGTGCTTGAAATCGTCTCATATCTCTCGTTTAATTATGGGGGTGAATCCAGTACGAATCTACGGTTTTCTGTTCTTCTGCGCCGTGACGCTGATCAACCCGCTGGGGAGTCGTCGCAGTGAGATCTGGGTCGATCCTAAGCTTGCAGTATTGGTGGCGATCGGAGTGTTTCAGTTTTTTTGGATCGCAATGGTGGTGCGAAGAAAAAAAAGCGAATTCTGGTCTCTTTTCGAGCAGGTGTTCAACCAACATAAATGGCTCTGGCTAACGTGGATTGCCGCGCTCGTGGTTGGGACTCTGAGTACGATATTGAGCCCATTTCCGGAGCGATCGTTTTGGGCGCACCCGGAGCTGCGGGACGGATTGTTTTTCTGGGCAGTGCTGTTGTTGGTAGCAGTTGGCGCCAGTTTCGTAGCACGGTTCAATTCCCAGGCAGTTAGATCGGCCGAGGCCGGAGTGGTTGCCGGGGTGGCACTCCATGCGCTGGTCATGATCGTTCAGGTCATAGACTGGCGCTTTGATTTCACGGCCACAAGTTTTGTAACAAATTCCGTTTACTCCGAAATGTTGGCCAGTACGGTTTGGAAAAGCCAAATGCCCATCGGGCTATACTTACACCGAGCGCAAGCTAGTTACATGGTAGGACTCACGGCGTTGTGTTTGCTGATTTATTTGCCGCGGATTACGGCATCGAAAAAAGAAAAACCGGTCTTGGTGTTTATCGGGCTTTTAATCTGCGTGTTAATTTTGGGGAACAGCCGAGGGGTTTTGATCCCATTTGCTTTGGCATTTCTGTTGATCCTTTGGCAGAAGCTGCAAAGTTTCGGAGTCAACCTGCGTAAGCAAGTGTGGAAGCGGGCCGCGGTACTTGGCTTAGCGGTAATTTTTTTTGCGACTACAATTGGTATTGTTTTCCAATTAAAGCGCCCGATTGTTCATGAAAGTGCCGGTAAGATCAATGTGATTTCAGGTGGTCGGTGGGAGTACTGGCAAAATTCGTTAAAACTTGTACGCGACCGCCCAGTGTTGGGGTGGGGGTTCAATGGTTACGGAGTCGGGGCTCCTACTCTTGAGCGTTGTGCCAGATCGGCTGGTAATAAAGTCACTGAAGTACTCGACTATAACTTCGTTTGCCACATGGCCGATGGCAGCGTTCGAGTATTTCACAGTTTCGCAGCCAAAGCGCACAACTGGGTGTTAGACCAAATCGTTGCGTTTGGGTTGGACGGCGCTATCGCTTGGTTTTTATTTATTGGGAGTTTATTCGCAGCATTAATGCGCCAGGGACTTGCGGCCCTGGCGCTATATGCGTTTATCTATTTGTTATTTTGGTACGATACGTCCATGACGACGCCGTGGCTATTTTTATTGGCAGCCACCCGTCCCAGCGGTGCCGCCATTGGGGCAGTTGATATATCCAAATAAATCTTTTTCGATGTCCATGGTAGTCGAAAAGGAAACGTAAGGGTGTCCTTGATCCATGCTCACCCTTAATTTACCAGCGTACGGCGTTGGATTTGCGCTTTGATCAAATCGAATAGAGATTGTGCATTGCGAATTGCCTGAAAGTGGCCCCGTGCAGGATTGAAGGACTACTATTCTAGGATCCGCAGGGACCACCTGAGTACTTACGATACTTCCAGTATTCCCAAAGTTCTTAATCGTTACGGTTTTCGTCTGTGATTGGCTGGGTGCTACGTTGAACGCTATGGGGCCAGCAACGTCGTACCAATCTAGGTATCCCTGTTTTACCTTGTTCAACGAGCGGGATATTTTTTTCGAAAATATCTGACTGCCGTTTCCAACTTTAAAATAAATATTGCCGGCCACAGAAAGAGTACCCACCCCCCCTGCTGCGCCTCGTGCATCATAGTAGAATTCATCTGATTCGCCCGGGTTCAGTACCTTTTTGTCGTGCCCCGGACCAACTATAAAGAACGGTTCGACAAGTGCCTCCCCTGCCACCAAATGAAGCGACGAGGGCGTTCCGGATGCATTCACAAAAGTTATTGGTTGGTTGGTTATATTAGTTAAACGTACTTTCGCATCGCTGAGTTTATTGGCGCATCGGGAGATGTTTCCGGTAAGTCCATGATATAAACACACTCCGAGATCCACGGACAGGCCGCTCGCCGACAACGCGTTGGGTCCGCGGGTGGGGTCCACTACTGTTGTCGGGGGAGATGCTATAGGTGAAATGCCTATGCTGTTTTTGATTCCAGGCGACGCCGTATTCATCACAGCACCTGGGTTTGCGATGGCAACTGGTGAAGTTTTTCCGCCAACGACAATGTTTGCACCAGCTTCGTTGTTCATAGAGTTTGTATCATTTTGCGCAATGAGTTTGACCGAAATCCGTGCGTCTTTATCGAAGCAGGGGCCAATTTGTTTTGGTTGTCCAAACCCTTGTTTGGCTGGCACCGATCCAAGCGCGAGAGTTTCTGGAGCGCCACCAGCGCTCGATAGTTCGGCGCGGGCATTTTCGGCTGCTGCAGAGCCATTATTTTTAAACATGATTAATACGGCTTTGCCGGGTTTTCCTCGATAGCTGCAATCGCGAATTTGTAGGGGTTTATGAATTTCGAGATCGGGGCCCATTTTTACTGCGCCAAACGGGCTAATTGCGGGTTTTACAGCATTTAGCGTTGGAGTAATGGCCGTTGGAACACCGACTGAGGGCGCTTTTACGGGGCTAGAGGGGGCCGACGCTGGTGCGAGCACAGTGGTCGGCGCGGTTACTGACGTTGTAGTCGAAGTCGAAGGGGCCGTAAGGGTTTTCGTGGCCGTGTTGGTCAGTGTTGTAGATGAACTGCCCGTTGGCGCAATCGCCGTGCTTGAAACTTTGGTTTGAGCTAGAACTGGTTGTGTAGAATACAAAAACAGACTAAGCGTGAAAAACGCCGTGGCGAATCGTAACATTTAGTGGTCCCCTTTGAATGGCAAAATTGTAGCTATTTCAGACCCGAAAGCAACCGTGTCAAATAAACTCATTCGAAAGCGGACCCGAGACCTAGCTAGTTGTTATTTGGATTTTGGACCGATGCGGGTCTTGGACAGCCGTTGCAGGCCGCCTGGACTAGCTGTTGTTCTAGAATCTGTCTCTTGTTGGCCATGGTTTCGACCCTAGTGCTTAACACCAGGATATTAGAAGAAATTTTTACCTTTTTCGAAACGTCTCGCGGGTTAATCGACGCGAGTGCTCTTTTGTTCGATTCGAGTAGGTCGTTTGTACGAGTAGTTTCGGCTTCGACCCCTCTTGCCTCGGCAAGGAGATCAAAACACCGCGAACAGTCGATGGCAAAGGCGGGTGTGGTAAGCCAAATAAAGGCCGCGACCAGAGATAGCCGCATTAGGCTGCCCGGTAACAAATAACTCGGAAATTTTGGCCACTGAAAACTTTGCCATACTCGCATGCGGCGGAGTGTCCCCCTTATACTTAAAGGAATATCGGTCGTTTTATTTTAAAAGTTGAGGAACCGTCGTTGACCTATTTCGGGTTGGTTATCTTCCTGCTTTCTACCAGTGTGCTCCATGCCTCGCCCACCCGTGGTCTGGCTTCGCTCGAACTGTTAACAGTCGAAAAAGCCGTAGCTAAAGCCTTGCAACGTAGCCCCACATTGCTCGACCGCAAACTCGATCAAGAGTCGCGAGAAATTACTTACGAAAATGCTTGGAAAAGATTTTACCTGCCAAACGTGTCTTTAGGGGCAGCCGCGAGTTCAGCACTTTCAGTGGGTCAAATGCCCGGTAGCGCAACGAGTGTTACGGGTCGAACCGCTCTAGACCGAGGAACACCTGCATCCGCCATAGCGGTGAGTGTAGGGGAATACACGCTCTATAATTTCGGTCGTGACAAAGATATCTACGAACTCGCAAAAAAAAATTATGAACGAAGTGGCCAGACCATGAAGGAAACCGAGCGGGCCGTTCGATTTGATACGATTCGTAAATTTTTTTCCGTAAGGACCACGCAAGATCTCCTAGACGTCGCACAACGTTCCGTAGAGTCTGCGGAAGCGATTTATGAGTTGGTTAAAAGTCGAGTGCCGTTAGGTAAAGCCACTAGCACCGACTTATCTTCAGCAGAAGTCGATCTAATTAATTCTAAAAACGCCTTAATTCAGGCTGAAATCTCCGCACGACAAACTTTGTGGGACCTTAACCGTGCGATGGGGGAACCCATCGATCGAACCTACAAAATTCACGCTGATCTTAAGGCCAAGAAGTTGCGAATGACTCTCGAAGAAGCAGTTGCGATGTATAAAGAGAATTCCCCAGCAATTAAAGACGCCAAACTTGCTCTCGAGAGTGCAAAGCTAAATCTTCGTTATGTCGAAAAAAGTTTACTGCCGCTCCCAACACTGAAGTTTTCGGGACTTACATTTGGTTACACGTTCGGCCCTACTCAAACCACGTTAAATCGAACTACCAGCAACAACGGAAATTTCAACATTACCGCTGCCATGAGCATTTCGATTCCGCTTATTGGTGACGGCGGTTTTTTCGCACAGCGGCAAATTCGTGATGCGGAGATCAGTGTCGAACGTGCGGAGCTCTCTTTTAGAAACGCTGCTAACCAAACCGAAATTGATGTGCGAGCCCTTTGGGGACGTATCCAAGATCAATTAAAAACAATCAATCTGAACGAACGAAAATTTCAGGAGGCCGCGAATGTATTCGATTCGGTGCTGCAGCAGGTTCAACGCAGTACCGTGGTAAATCGTCTCGAAATTAAAGACGGTATTGAACAAGTACGTTTAGCCGAACAAGATCTCTCTAGCGCCATCTTAACTTACTACGATCTACAGTACATCCTTGCTAGCACGCTAGGGGTAGACGAACTTCCGGAGGAACCATGAATAGGTTAAACACGAATTCTCGCACCTCCAATTGCCTATTGTTTTTCTTCGTCGCGCTCACGGTGTGCCAGTTCTATTCGATTGCTTACGGGCAAACGCCTCCGTCACGTACACTTTCAACTGGGCGTCCGAGTTCGGCGAATTCTACGTTACCTGCGACGACTATGCCGGTGCCCGAACCCACGGCCGTGGAAACCCGCAATAAGTCCAAATGGTTTTTAAAAACGGATTACCTTGGCGTGCTCGCGAGTCACAGCGCTAGTGGAGTGACTCTGTCGGCCGGGCGCTTGCTTAAACACACCTGGCTCGACGCCTGGTTGCTTTATACGTCTGGTAATTACGGCGCATTTAATATCAATCAGTCCAGTGCCACGGTTAATGTGCAGGAAGGAAGTGCGTCTTACGATCGCGAAGTCGAGCGTTATCGTGCTGCAACGGGTCGAGTAAATTTATTTTCTGCTGGGCCCGGTTTGGGAATGATGTTTAAATTGTTCGAGAGTGAGCGTTGGGTGGAGTGGGGCCATTTTGGTCTCGGGTATGCTCGATTTTCAGATGGTGCCAATTCGCTTGAGTTCAAAGGTGCTTTGGCGCGCATGCAAGGTGGAGTGGGATATCGCTTAGATCCGGTGATGCTGAGTCTAGGTTTGAGTTGGAACCTATCCTACGTGCAGCGGATATCGAGTCCCTACGAAATGCCTCATGACAATTTTTTGCCTCTCCAGTGGTGGGGCGTGCACGTTGGTTTTTCATATTGGATTCGTTAAGGAGAAAAAATGTTTCTTAAAAATCGCCGAGCGATCAAAAATTTTCTAATATTCAGTGACTTTCAGGCGCGCTACATTTTTTGGATGGTTCTCTCCGGTATCTTGTTGGTCGGAATCAATACCGGAATTTTTTACAGTTTTATGTCAGAAAACTACGCCATTTTGGTAGATCTTTCGCCAATGACTCAGGAAGCAAAAGACTTGATGTACGCCGAATTAAATAAAATTGTATGGCTCCTGCTTGGGTCGAGTGTGGGAGTTCTGGCTTTATTGGCTATTCTGGCACTCGTATTTTCCCACCGCGCGGCGGGTCCAATGTTCAATTTTATGAAAACATTTGAAGCCATAAAAAAAGGTGATCGAAATGTAAGAGTACGATTGCGACCGAACGATCATTTTCAAGAAGTAGCCCGCGAGTTCAACGAAATGATGGACTCCATTACGAGTCCAAAATCCTAAGTAGAGAGTTTTACCAATCGCGCAACATTTTTACGCTAGGGTTATTGGGTCGGTAGTCAACCCATGGCCCAACAACCTTGATAAATCCAAACTCCGGAGCATTGATTAGATCTTGAATAAGCTGTGGAGGATTAGAAAAATCAGTCGTCCAGGTTAAATTCGAATCGTAATAGGTCAGTACGCAAAAGTGGTTTTTCCAGCAATCTCTTCTAAGTTTTAACTGCTTAAACATCACGTCGTGTTCGGTGTTCGATGCGGGTCCATAGATGCGTTTTAAGTAGAACTGGTAGGTGCCTGCTCCGTCGATGATTAAGATGTTATCACCAGAATTTGACTGCGGGCCGAAAGTGGCCACGACGTCTCGGTACTGATGAAAGGCAACGTCCGGAAAGGGCGGCATTTTAAAAACGGTAGACCGCACCCAGGGCCGAGCTCCTGCGAACCAAGCGGTCAAAAGAATCACCAGGCTCGTGATTGGTAGGGCTTTCCGATTGTGGCGCGCTTGATCGATGATAAACAACAAACCAAGGGCGCAAATTGCGAGAAATCCGGTCGTAGCGGCCACTACTTGTCGCGGGAAATAAGCGTATTTTCCAACTACGAGAGCGGCCACTGGTCCACCAACCGTAAGTCCGAAATAAAGCAAAATTCGGCCGAGGTTTGAACGATTTGTGCGAATCGAAGCAACGATGCCAACTAGAAACAGCGGAAGAAACAAAAACGAAGCTTTGTGAGGGTTCCCCAATACGCCGGCTGTTTGTCGAACGAATTCCCCAAGTGGTGGGAGCAATAAGTTACTAGACCATCCCGAAAATTCTCCGCTGTGAAACTTCATGTAGGTCGCGGTGAAGGCCACACTATAAACAAAAGTGATTCCGGCCCAGAGACGATCTTTTCGAAATAGCTGCGCAACGAGCAAAAATAGAAGTCCGTAGACGTGAGTAAAAAACGTCTGCACCCGCATTAACCACAACTCACTACGGGTAAAAACCGTACGTTCAAACATGGTTAAATACAAAAACGTACCAGCAAGAAATAGCGCGCTGTAGGGCCGGGCTTGAGTGGAGTGGCTTGTGAGCGAAGCTGAAAACAGTGTGAAGAACCACAGGTAAGGTGTTCGTGATTTAAACGAAAGCCAGAGTGCGAGCAATCCCTGGAGTAACGCAAAACTCCTGAGCCAGAGTTCTAAAGGAAGAAAGTTTGAAAAAACTTTTTTGACGCCGTAGAGAAAAACAATTTCGCCGGGAGTAAAAGGGCTGGGCTCCGAAAACACGCCTTTGAGTGCGAGCCATAAGCTGCCGAGCTCTACGTGTTCAATGCGGGAGAGTTCATCCATCCAGAGTGAACGACCGGTGGCAAGCCAAGCGTGTAGTGCGAACCAAAGGCCTATAATGACCAAGATTGTTTTTTTTGAATCGACCAACGGTGGAATTAATCCGACACGATAGGCGCTAGATCTGCCATTCACGAAGTGTTTCCTCTAGCAAATCTAGGCCGCGGTTGAGTTCTTCCGCGTTAATTGAAAGTGCTGGTTGAAATCGAACCGAAGCGGCGTAGGTCATTGCTAGTACGCCTTTTTCGACACCAGCCTTAAAAAGCGATTCAGTTTTCTCTTTGGCAATTGGTGTTTTTGTTGTGTGATCTTTGACAAGTTCCATAGCAAGAAACAAACCCTTACCTCGCACGTCGCCTATAAAGTCGAACTGCGATTTCCACTTTTGAAGCCTAGCTAGAAAAATCTCACCCTGTGCCCGCGAGTTCTCGACCAGTTTTTCGTCTACAATTGTTTGAATACTTGCCAGCGCAGCTGCCGCAGCAAGCGGGTTGCCGCCGTAACTTGAGGAACTTCCCGAAGGAATGGCAAATGGTTTTGCGTCTGCTATTTCGGCGCGGCAAGCGAGCATAGAGAGCGGAAACCCACTAGCAACCCCTTTTCCTAGAGTCATGATGTCGGCTTCGACGCCCACTTCCGGTGATGCAAACATGGTTCCGGTACGACCAAATCCAGTGATCATTTCATCGCAAATCAAAAGCGCGCCAAACTCTTTAGCGATTGAGGCGATAGCGGACAGCCATTCCTTCGGAGGTGGAATGTTGCCGGCCGTGCCCTGCATGGGTTCAACGATTATTGCTGCGAGGGCACCGGAGCTTTGCTGTTTTATGGTGTCGCGAGTGAACTCTGCACACAGCATGCCGCACGAAGGGTATTTGAGTTTGAAGGGGCAGCGGTAGCAGTTGGCAAAAGGAGCAGAAATATTGCCAGGGGGGAACGGTCCGAGTCCTTGTTTGGCGGTCGAACCCATGAGCGCCATGGTTCCCATCGTTTTTCCGTGAAAGGCCCCCCAAAAACTTAGAAATTCCCATTTTTTGGTGTGAGACTTTGCGAGGCGGAGCGCCGCTTCGACCGCTTCACTCCCGCCTGAATACAACTGCACTCGAGAAAGGTGTTTAGGCAAAACTTTGGCGAGCAATTCCAAAAGCTCGACCCGAACTTCAGTTGTAAAACTACCAATGGTCAGCTCGTCGAGTTGTTGTTTCAAGCGGGCGACATACTTGGGGTGGCAGTGACCCAGAGCGTTCACGCCAATTCCCCCAATGAGGTCGATGTATTCGCGACCCTCGACGTCCCATAGTTTGGAGCCCCGGCCCTTTTTCATTGCGCGATCGGCGAGGATTGCGAAGTTTTGCAGTCCGGGCGTTAGGTGGCGGTTTTCAGTTTCGCGCAAATGTTTAGATGTAGGTGTTTTCATATAATCCCTGCGTGCTTGGGGTGACCGCTCGCGGCTCTTTGGGCCACACGAAGCGGCGATGCATTGGGTAGTTCCACAACCAAGCAACTAAAATCGAAGCCAAGACTTTGGCCGTAAAATACTTGAACCCCGCGTACTCTGCAAAGAAAAAGACCCCTGCAGTATTGAACAAGGCCGACATTATCGAAACCAATGCGTAGCGCTTTAATTGTTTCGAAAGCCCAGCGGTGCGGCGCTTTTTGCGGGCATGGTTGCCCCAGTCGGAAAACGCCCAGGTTCGGTTGAGTAAAAAATTAGTAATCGCTCCTAAACATGCTGCCACCGCGGTAGCTAGCACGTAGTGTAGGTGGGTAATTTCCACTAGCAGGGCGAGGGTGCCAAAATCCACGACCGTGGCGGCAATGGCAGTGGCGTTGGCTTTACCGAAGGTGTGGAAATGCGCCAGCCGTTTGAGCAAAGTGTTCATGAGCGAGGACGAGTGCGATCCCTGCGCCGCAACGCCCGGTAGAGCGCTACGAAGCGCACAATTGCCGTTAAATTTGCAAACACTGCTACTAGAGCAACCGCGAACAACAATAGGTAGTGCATGGGGATCGGGTGATGTTTTTCGATCAGGTTCGTTAGAAGCGGGCTCAAAAATGCACCACCACCCAGATAGGCTGCGCGCTCAGGTCGGCGCATCCAGCCTTTCGGAATTTCCATTTGCATGGCCTCGGCTTTGGCTTGGGAATAACTCACCATAAATGAACCAAGTAAAGCGAGTAGCACCAGCGCCATGGCGGACGGCTCGAAACGATAATAAACGCAGAGCCCAGCCAGTAAAAAAAACTCGGTGTAGCGATCTACTGCCGCGTCGAAAACCTCGCCTGCATCTGAGGCGACGCCGCGGGTTCGGGCAACCATTCCGTCGAGGGAATCCGAAAGGGCAGACAAGATGCTCAGGCCACCGGCCAGACCAATCGAACCGAGGGCTGCAGCTAAGCCGCTGGCTGCTCCCAAAATTAAACAAGACCATGAAAAAAGATTCGGCGACAGTCTCAGCGCGGCGGCGAGTTTACCGATGGGGCCTAATATCCAGTAGCCAAACTCCATGGGCAGATGCCCAAGAAAGAAACTAGATCCCTGCTTTTGAATGCGAGCGCTGGCTCCACGGCCCGTTAACGAGGCGCGAATGGCAAATGCTGCAAATGCCACGCTCACGAGACCGGCAAGCCAGATCTGCGTGGTCGGAGTAGAGCGATCTCCCCCCAGCCATTGCCACCATTGCACCACGAAAAAAAACCTCCCGTACGAGTAACCGCAGCGCGATTAGCGCGCGTCGCTTTCATCGACTCCGTAGTATGTGAGTCCCAGGTGATTGATGAGCTCCTCACCAGCAAGAAATCGCAACGTATTTTGAAGCTTGAGCTGCTGTACGAAAAGATCGTGCTCTGGTTTCAGACCTGGAGCAACCATGGGGCTTTTGAAATAAAAGCTCATCCATTCCTGTACGCCCGAAAAACCTGCGCGAGAAGCGAGGTCGATAAAAAGCGCAATGTCCAGTGCCACGGGTGCGGCCAAAATACTATCGCGACAGAGAAAGTTCACTTTGATTTGCATGGGGTAACCGAGCCAACCAAAAATATCGATGTTGTCCCAACCCTCTTTGTTGTCGCCCCGAGGAGGGTAGTAGTTAATACGTACTACGTGATGAACGTCGCCGTAGAGTTCTGGGTACTGTTCAGGTTGCAGAATTTGATCGAGCACCGAAAGCTTGGTGATCTCTTTTGATTTGAACGAACCTGGATCGTCGAGAACTTCTCCATCCCGGTTGCCTAGGATGTTCGTCGAGTACCAGCCTGAAAGGCCAAGGAGTCGCGCTTTTAGGCCTGGAGCCAAAACCGTTTTGATAAGCGTTTGCCCAGTTTTAAAGTCGCTTCCGGCAATTGGTACGCCTTTAATTCGGGAAAGTTCCTGAAGAGCAGGCAATTCGACCGATTGGTTTGGCGAACCGTTGGCGTAGGGCACCCCTTCCATCAACGCTGCGTAGGTATAGATCATCGACGGTGCAATGCCCGGGTCGTTTGTTCTCAAGCCGGCTTCGAATTTGTCGAGTGTCGAATGCACGTCGCCGAGTGGAATGTAGGTTTCAGTGGAAGCACACCAAAGTACAACTAATCGGGAACAGTTGTTCTCTCGACTAAACCGGCGAATGTCTTCACGCAGTTGATCGGCAAGATCCATTTTGGACTTACCTTTTTTAACATTGGGTCCGTTGATCCGCTTAACAAACTCAGGATCAAAAACCGCTGCCATGGGTTGAATTTTTTCTAATGCCGGACGCACTTTTTCGAGTAGCGCTGGTTCCAAAACTTTTGCATTAAGTGCCGATTCGTAGGCGTTGTCCTTGAAAATGTCCCATCCACCAAAAACCACCTGGTCTGGTCGAGAAAATGATA
Source organism: Bacteriovoracaceae bacterium UBA4573 (assembly GCA_002387735.1). GTDB lineage: Bacteria > Bdellovibrionota > UBA1018 > UBA1018 > UBA923 > UBA923. The sequence continues at coordinate 19,535 of DGKJ01000003.1, forward strand.
CAACGTCGCGAATGTTTTCCATTCGGTTTTCATTGCGTTTGCCAAGCCGCATTTTCCCCATCCAAGCAAGTGAGCCAATTGGCTTCGCAATATCTTGTTTGATTGCTTCTACACCGGCGATCATCGTGGTTGCGACCGCTCCGAGCCCGGGCATTAGGATGCCAAGCTTTCCTTCTGCTGGTTTCACTTTTGCGTTGGATTTGGACGTGGGTGCCATGGTTAGTGCCTCTTTCAAAGAATATAAAGGGCCCAGATACCAAGTCCGACTGGATTTGTCTATAAGGCGTTGGGCGTCAAATTAGATCCTACGGTTTTGTCGAGGCCCGCCCAGGCCATGTTTAGGCGGTAGATCGCTTCCCAGTGGTCCTTGGCAGTTTTGGCCCGAGCGAGATAAGCGTCGATCACGTTTTTTACCTCGCCGAGCCCCGCACTATAACCCATTGTTTCTGAAACGAGCCACCGTTTACCCACCTGAAACGCTTCTCTACTTTCCTCGACCCGGGTTTTCATCTCTCGTAGATCGGCGAGACTTTTTTTAAGTTCCATTACAAAACCAACTTGTGCGTACTCTTCCTTGCGTTCAAGTTCTGAAATTTCTGCACGCCCCATTTGTTCGTTGGCAAGCGTGGTGGCGAAATCGAAATTCCATTGAACTCCGATACCGACTCCGATTTGCGAGCGATTGTAAGGGTCAAACGCAAACGGAGAGTTTTGCTTCTGTCGAACGTTTGAATAAGCCAGTTCTAGTTGGCCACCCAAGAAAAGCATTGGGAATTTATTGGCTTTTTCAGCCTCGAGCAGTGCGCGTTTTGCGGCAATGCCGTGGTGGAGCTGCCGAAGTTCGGGGCGTTCTGTTGCCAAGCGAGCTCGGAGTAAAGACTCCTCTGGGATTGGCAATTCAATTGGTGAGAGCGCCGATTCGCTCGGTAATGTTTCGGTATCAGGGTGAAAACCAAGTTTTAAAGAAAGTGCGTGGCGTGCAAGCTCCCGTAGTTTTTTGGCCTCCTCGAGTCGATAAGACGCTTCGGCAGCAAAAATTTTCAGTCGATAAAAGTCTCGGCGCGAAATATCGGGTCGTTTCTTGGCCTGGTCTTCGGTTGCTTTTTTTACGAGTTCGTCGACATCATTTTTTCCCCCTTGGAGAAAGTCGACCAACTGTTCGGCCAGTACTGCGCCGTAATAAAGTTCTTTGATTTCATAGACCAGTTCCGATTCGCTTTTTCGAGTTTGGGCTTTGGCAACTTCGAGGCCTTGGGCCGCAGCTTCTTTGTAAGAACTAATTTTGCCCCAGGTGTAGACCGGCTGAAGTATTTGTAACGTGCTGGTGAGCCAGGGGCCCCATTTGCCATTTTCGTAGGCGTTGATGGCGTTGCCTTCGACGGAATTGATGGGTGCCAAAATCGCAGTGCCGAGCACTTTAGGGTAGTTGGCCGCTCGGGCTTGAGACTGCCGAGCTCCGGCGATCTCGAGCACTGTACGTTCGGCGAGTATGGAAAGATTGTTTTGTAGTCCTAGCTTTAACGCCTCATTCAGCGTGACAGTGCGGCTGACATCGACAGTCGAGACTTGAGGCTGGCTCAAGTCCGCCGCGGCGGCTAGAGTAAGCGGCAAACAGAAAAATACTACAAACTTCTTCACAACAAATAGAAATCAGTTTTTAGATTGATTTTGGCGAAGTTCGTTTGCCCGCTTCTGCATTCTAGCGACCAAACCGTTTACGCCTTTTTGGCGAATGAGTTCGTCGAATTGCATTTGTACATTTTCAACCCAGCGTTCGCCTTCGATCGCAAGGTCTACCACGCGCATTCCGGTAGGAGTTTGTTTGAGCCAGTACTCAACCTTCGATCGCTTGTTGTTTTTTGAAACAGTCGAGGTCACCTTCACGAGTTCTCTTCCGTCGGCTTTTGCTTGGCTCTCCCCAGAGTAGGCTATGTTGACGTCCGAAAAAAACTTCCCGGCCTGGGGGTAAATGGTGCCCGTGAGAATGGTTTTGAGTAGGTTTTGAACTTTGGCACGTTGCTGAGCGGTCATTGAACTTGCGTGTTCACCCAAAGCATTGACGGATAGTTCCGAAAAATCGACTAACTCTTCGATCCTTCGTTTAGCTTTTTCTTTTAGAGCTTTATCGTCGAGATTGCGGGCATAATCCGCGATGGTTTGAACCGTGGTTTGTGCGGCGCTTAAGCCCGAATCCGCTGCTTCTGGGGCAGCAAGGGCGGCAGGAAGCGGAGCTAAAAGAAAGGCTATCAATATAAAATAATGTCGCATAGGCCCCTAGAAATACGCCTTTTCGAGTCGGAGTGCAAGTGAGCACACGAACGTCAAGCATTGACCAATCCCTACCAGTTGGTTAGTTCAGTTTGGTTAAGTTCTTAGGGGGAAATCATGAAACAACCAAAATTTTTCTATTATGCATTCGTGTGCGCTATCCTTTCGATTATGACAAATCTCGATCATGCTTTCGGAACCGATCAAAACGCAGAATCTGTTAAAAGTACGTTGCAACGGATTGGGAAGTTCGAAGTGAAACAGCTGGTGTCCCCCGGCTTTGAACTCCTGCCGCTTGAGCGCAAGCTGTTCGCAATGGAAATTGCCAAAGTTATCGAGGCCGGCCACGACATTGCGTGGATTCAGGCAAACGAATCGTCGCTCGCGATCCGTGAGGTGATGCATGGATTGTGGAAACATCGCGAGAAGTTCGAGAGTTTGGATCGAGCTGCCCTGGCGGAGTATTTGTTTTTATTACACGCCAATCACGGTAACTACGATCATCGAAAAAATAAGAAATTTGTTCCAGAAGGGTTAACTTTAGACCGTGCGCTTAATCTTTCACGTGTGGCGGACGCCCAAAATTCGGCCAACGGTGTGAGCTCAAAACTCGAAGAACAAATGTTAGCGCTTGAACGCGAAATCTTCGCGGCGGATTATCGCCCGGCGTTTCACGCCGACGGCAAAGGGCAAGATATTGTTGCTGATTCGGCTGCAAATTTTTATGGCCCCGGTATTACCAAGGCCGAGATCCAAGGGTTGCCACCAGAGATTGGCGGCCATTTTCTAAGCTACCCGGTGCGTGGTAAATCTGGAAATATTGAACTGCTTGAACACCGGATTGGCGGAAGATTCGACGAATATTTGCGCCTGGTGGAACACCATTTAAAAAACGCTTTGCAGTGGGCTCTGCCTGAAGAGCGCCCCGTAATTGAAGCCTATCGTGTTGCCCTTCGAAGCGGCGACCCGCAAGACTTAGCTAAGGCCGATGGTTTGTGGGCGCTTTATAAACCTCGCGATATCGACTTTCAGTTTAATTTTATCGAGGTCTATAGCGATCCGCTCAACTCGCGGGGCGAGTGGGAGGGTTTTATGATTCTTCTCAATCAAGAGCCCGCCGAAGTTGCTCGCGTAGAGAAAATGCGCAGACACGCTGCTGCTTTCGAGGCCGAAATGCCAGTCGACGAGGAATTCAAAAAGCAGGGTGACTTTACGCCACCCAAAGCGGAAGGCGCCTATCTTCTCTACTCCGGGGGGGCCAACGGTGAACGTCCGTTTGCTGGTGTGAACCTTCCGAACACAACCATCAATCAAAAGATTCATGAACAGTTCGGATCAAAATCCTACACTGCCGACAACGTGATGGCGGATCTGGGTGAGGCTCCAAAGGAGTTTAGCCCTGAACAGATGAACGTGTTTTACGCGCCCGAATACCACGAACTCCTAAAAACCGTGAACACTAAGCTTGAGCGCACGCTTCAAGTAGCTGCGCACGAAATTTGGGGGCATGGTTCAGGGCGTTCCCGTGAAGGCGTGCGCGACACCGATTTGCGAGATTACTATTCGGCTCTGGAAGAGGGCCGAGCGGAAATAGCTTCTCTCTATCACATGCTTGGCACCTTGATTCGCGACACGGACATTTTGCCCCAAAGCTGGTCCGATCAACAGTTGCGTGATTTTCAAACAGCGACGATCTTAATCTTTTTTACGGCGCATTTGCGAACCTACGAACGTTTGGCTCCCGACGCTGAGGCCATTCGCCAAGCACATCAGTGGGGCCGCCAAGCGATGATGAACCGTTTGATCGCAGAAGGGGCACTGGAGGTTGATTCGGACCCGGCGCTCCCGGCGCCCTGGATTCGAAAAATTGACCTCGAAAAGGCTCGTCAGGCGCTCGGTGGGTTGTGGAAACAGATTCAGCGAGCCAAGTCGACTGGCGATTTTGAGCTAGCCGCCAAGCTCTTCGACACCGAAGGGGGGTATCAAGAACCCCACCGCAAGCTCCGAGAGCGAATCGCCAAGGCCATCAAAGACTTAAACCTGCCTACGGAAAAAGCCTACCTCAACCCTGGTTTCGAGGCCGTCAGAGACTCTTCGGGCAAAGTGACCGACGTGAAGTTGGTGTACGAGGCCCCAGGGGATCACGCGATGGAACGATTTGTTGATCGGCAGGTTCGGCGCGCCACCACCCTTCGGGAAGCGCTAAACTGCAATAATCTAGTGGTGGAATAGCCTAAAGATAGGGGTGGAAGGGCCAAACTTCCTCCCCTCTCGCGCTTTTCGATCAAATACAACAAAAAAAGAGGACCCCCGCTTGACGCATTTTGTCGTCCTCTGGTAACTCCGTTTTTCCTAATGCTGTTCGAAAGAACAAATTATGTCCGCAGGGTATAGACAGGGGTATTTCGAATAATGAAGAAAAATTCTGTAGTTTCGAGAGGGTCTTCGATTCTTTTGATCTGGGTTTTGCTGTTTCAACTTTCGCTAGGAACTGCGTTAACCCAAGCTGCTGGCAACGATGGGACGCCGACGTCCGATGGTGTGCCAATAATTGTCGATGGCTCGGAAGTTGACTCTCAGAACGAACTGAGTGCCGCCGCCGCCAGCGAACTGAGTGCGATCGCGCAGCAAATGGCCGAAGTGGCAGATTTTCACAGTCGAATTGATGGTGCGGCTCCCGGTTCCGCGGCTCCTACTCCGATAGATAATTGGCTTCTCAATGACCAGGGTATGCGAGTATTCGAAACCGTCGAAATTGAAAAAGGCCATTGGATCGATCGCCCAGTGAAGGAATACTCCTTTACTGGTCCTGGAACTCAGCTGCCCGAGGTGGTCGTGACGAACGCAATGAGGGAGCTCGAGTTTCAGTACGACCCATCTACTAAAGAATTAAAAATTTTAAAGGTTCAGTGGGACTCCAAGAATCAACGTCGCCAAATTACGCACGAACACTTTTTCAAAGGTGTAGAGCTTACAACTGAGTCTAACCATTTCCTCTCGGACTCTGATTTCGCGCTAGATATAGGCAAAACTATCGATAACGCTGAAGGTCGTCGCGAATACAGCATTAAGGCACCAGTAACCGTACTTTTTTCTTCTCGCCCGAAAATTATGCCAACCGGCGAGACCATCCCTTCTGGAATTCGTGCCTTTCTGTGGCCTATTTTGACAGAGCTAGTTTTTAAAGCCCCGGTTCCTTCGATGGTCGTGGTTCCTCAGCCGCCAGCGCGAGTTGTTGACATGGAGTTTCTCACTCCTGAAAAAACTCCCCAAGAACTTCAAGGCGCACAAAGTGGCGATTTAAGAGTGTCGCTCGAAGTAGAACCCCCCTACGGGAAAGGGGATTCGATGGTAGTGAACACGTTAGTTAGTCGCAAAGAAATTCATTCGTTGATGGTCGAACATCTACGCCAGATGTTTTATGGGCTCGTTGCGCTTTCTCCAAGTCCGGAAATCGTAGACCAAATTGCGTCTGATCTCCTCACTATTGAAAATCAGAAAGCAAAAGACGTTAGCGAAGTAAACGCCGAACGCGAAACCATATTAGACTTAGGTAGATCCTCTCTTCCTGGAGAACTCGGCAAACAAATAGCGCTTTCGACCAATCTTTCTGGATTGTATGATCTCGTTCGAACTGGCGGGGGGTTAGATGCGTTGAATGCGACTCCTAGACACCAGCTACCATATGACCAATGGCAGCGAGAAAACGAAGTTATCCGTTTAACTCGTGATGCAGAGAAGGAGATTGGTGCACCTGCGAAACCTTGGCGGCAGATCTTGGTTGAAAGTTACGAAGCGGGTGGTGGCCCGGTAGCGGCTCAAGTTGCAAAGGTCGAAAAAAAGCAGACGACCGCAGTAAAAAAATACGTGGGAGGCATGGCGAGACTCGCCAAGGCTGTGTTGACTCCGAAAACCATGCTTATTTTGGGCACTGCCTTTTCGTATGACATTACCAATCGCATGAATAACGGAGCGAGCGCCGACATGCTCGTGTCGACGTTGTCGCGCCTACTTGGTTGGACGCTCGATGCACCCGTGATTAAACATGTGGCGCAGGCCTTTTCGCAAACAGGAACTTATTTGCACGAACCCTGGGCAGCAACCCGATTGATGGTCGGAATTGGAGCCGTGTTGGCGCTGCGACCGCTGACTTTATTTTTGGCTCACCAGTATTCCAAAATTAAGAAGACCGGATGGTCCCCGGTGAAAGCGCTCTTTACTTACGGGACTCGTATCTATGCGTCTCTGTTGTGGGTAGGTTACGGACCCCAAAAACTCGTGATTGAAAAAATCATGAGACAGAAAAATGTTTATCGTGCGGTAGACCTTGGGATGAATCCTCTGACCACGAGGGCAGCGTGGCACGCGCCATGGGCTTCGAAATCTAAGGTTGAAGAAGCTAGGCAAAAACTTGAAAAAACAGCAAACGCGGACACCCTCGTTCGACGAGCTCGGGCTCTTACATTGGCCGCGACTATTGTTTCGGAAGGACGTGGAATTGACGTACCAACTTTGCTTATGGCCACCGAAGCAGCCGAACAAAATGCTTTGAGGCCGTTTCTAGAAACTTTAGGTTCACTTCCGGCGGAAGTGACGTGGAGAGAGCTGTCTTCGAAAGTCTATGCAGCGTTGAATGATCTGCACGATCGTGGAGTGGGAGTGGTTACGGCGGAAACTCCGAAAGAAGAGCTTGAAGCTTATGTGGAGTCTATGCGCAATGTTGCTGACGAGATAGATCGCTTAGTGACTGACCGTAAAACAGGCGTCGATAAAAAGAGCGCTGTGCGTGCAGCTAGGTGGACAAAAGAAAAAGCAAAGACATGGAAACGCCTTACGACGGATGCAGTGTTACCGTTTTTCTTTATCGGTTCAGCTGCGTACAAAGAACGTAAAAAGTACACCGGGTTTGAATCAAGTGAACAAGGCGGAAAAATCGGCTACATGCAGTATAAAGAGGATTACGATTTTAGTGCTTGGTTCTACGCTGGAACAGACCCGCGACTCTTCGGCGGAGCCGCCGGCGGAAACGTTGTCGATATCGCACGGGTAAGCGGAGACCAGGTTGAACAAAATCTTTTGTATGGTCTTTTGAACGGTTACGACGTTGAATCTTCGCTTGCGGCAGATGCCAATGCGTTGACCAACGTGTTTGAAGTGTTGAACAACGATAAGCTGATTTTAAAGCGCATTCGAGAACAGACGACTGGCGAGGCGGCTGAAGTGATTGTTAACGACACGGCCGATCCGAATGGCGACAGCTATTTTGCGGTACATCAGCGTACTTTGAATGCGAATCTTACGGGATTTCACCTTCGAACGGTTGTAGGAGTAATTCCAAAAACATTGAGTTTGGCTGCGATCGCAATTGCGGCGAACCCCGGTAGTTTTGCAACCGCTTTGGGTGCTGGTTTCGCGGGAGCTATTCAAAGCGTCCCTCGACAGGCTGTAATTATTCTAAAAAAATATGGAATCAGCCCAGATGGGGATGTTGGGTATGCGACGGTTTGGCCGGGTGTGCGTAATGCGTCTCGTGCGCTGGAGAAAAACGTAAAAGCCAACCTTAAAAAAATTCAGAGCATCGATGGGAAGATGGCCTCAGCAGAAGAAGCAAACATGCGAGCGGCTACTAGGGAGCTTTTGGATCTATACAGAGCGTCGGGTACACCGATTCCGCAGGAATTCGCAGTGAGCCCCGCCGAGTATACGCCAGAGAAGATGAAACAACTTTGGACGTATTCTTTGTCTTCACCGGAAGCGGTACCTGCGCCCACTAAGGCGAGTCATTTCATGCAGGCAAAACTTCTAAACGCCTCGTACGGAGCTCTGATAAGTACCGTGATTTTTTTAGCGGTTTCAAAAAACTTTTATAACCCCAAAGAGTCGGTCTGGACGCAGCTAGTAGAAGGACTCGTTACTATGGCAGTAACTTACGTTGGTGTTTCGGTCATGAAAGAAGTTGCGCCGAAGATCGCAGCGGTTCCAGCGGTGAATTGGACAGCCAAAAAGTTTGGAGCCGGTTTACGAACAGGGTTCAATGTTTTGGGGACCGTCTGGCGAGGCGTAACTTGGGCTCCTCGCAAAGTGAAAGCGGCGGTGGTTTACGCTGCAGTGAGTTGTCGAGAAATGCTGTCTTCTAAAGATAAGAAGTCGAAATAAAAAGACTGGGTTCTTTGGAATTGGCACTGTTTATTCAGTCTGATACACGGTGGGTACAAGGTTCATTAATGAACTAGCCCCCAAAGGGCTGACTAAACAGGAGACGTTTCACATGGTAAAAATCTATCAAAAAGCGCCTGAGTTTTCGACTCAGGGGTATTACGAAGGCAAGATCTCCAATTTTTCGCTGAAAGATTGGCAAGGCAAGTGGGTGTGTTTGTTTTTCTATCCGCTCGACTTTACGTTTGTTTGCCCAACCGAGTTGCAGCAGTTTACTGAAAAATCAGAGGCATTCAAACGCTTGAATTGTCAGGTGGCCAGCGTGAGCGTCGATAGCCCCTATTCCCACGAAGCTTGGTCGAAAGGCCCGCTCAAGGAACAACGCTATCCGATGCTTTCGGACCTGAATCATGCGATCAGTCAAAGCTACGGCTGCTACCTTGAAGACAAGGGTATTGCTTTGCGCGCGACCTACATTATCGATCCGCAAGGCACCTTGCAGTGGGCTCAATACCACCCGCTCAACGTTGGCCGTGAAGCCGACGAAATCTTGCGCGTTCTCACCGCACTTCAAACCGGCGAACTCTGCCAAGCTGGCTGGAAAAACGGCGAAGAAACGCTTACCAAGAAACTGGCTCGCAAGTAGTTTCGGTTCACATTAGGGGGCGAAAGTCACTTGCGTGATTTTCGTCCCTCTAACCCTCTTTCTCCTCTCATTTTTTGTTTGCTTGAAAAAAAACCAACTCTATCAGTATGCTAGTAGGTGCATGCAACGCCGAACACTCTTAATCGCTTGGGTTTCCGTTTTTTTACTCGTTTCCTGTGCTCATAAAAAGGAAGTGCACCCGCCGGTTGCGCAAGTCGTGCCGAACGACACCAACGGAGCGAGCCTGGCACTGACGGTGGAAAAAAAAGCGGACTCCGCTCGTCCTGAGATCAGTGACCGAGACGAAAAACGAGTGGACGATATGCCGGCAGTAGAATCGGAAACCGCGTTAGCGCGCCCCGTTGCTGCGCCCAGCCCCGATACCCAAGAACCGGTGCGGCGTTCCGATTATCACAAACTTACCGATATAAAAAAAATCTGGATCTCACTCGCATTTGCGAACGTGCGTGTTCAAACCGGCGCTAGCAAAAAGAACAGTGAAGCGCGAGTTAAAGTGTTTCCCCCTCAGGGACACACGCTCAAGACTGACCACTGTAGCGCCCATTTCGAAACCGACAATGGTGAATTACGAATTGTCGAAACAAAAAATATTGGAAAAGAAATCGTGAGTACGATTTCTGGTGCTCTGAAACTCGGTACCAATTCTATTCCAACGGAATTCGAGTGTCGCTACGAAGTAGAAATTGATTCTGCGGAATCCATAGATTTGGGTGTTCAAATTGTGCGGGGTAGTTTGACTGCCGAAAATTGGAAAAAAAATATAGAAGTTGAACTCGATTGGGGCGACGTCGATGTCGGCAACGTAGGTGCCGTGAATATAAATTGTGGGCGCTGCACCGTGGCGGGAGAGAACGTGAGTGGCCGTTTCGACTTTAGAATCGCCAACGGCAATGTCGGCGTCATTGGATTGCAAAACGCTGTAGTTGGCGAAACCTTGGGCGATCTGGTGTTAAAATGGAAAAATTTGCCTCACAATGCCAAAGTTCAAGTGAAGTCGCGCGCCGGCGACGTGGTGTTGGGACTACCAAAGGGCGTTTCGGTCGCGCTTGACCTTAAAACCCCCAAAGGCGAAGTCTACAACAGTGCAAAGATCCCAACCTATTCAGGCGGCGTTCCCTTCGACGTCGCCGCTGAGATCGGCAATATTCGGTTGTACCGCTATTAAATACTGTTGCCCTTCAGGTACAATACCCCCGTGAATTGGGGAAATCTTCCTAGACTGCTAGGGGTAGCGATTGTTCTTGTCGTCTTTCAGCCCATCCATGCTGATGGAGGGAACAACGACGCATGCAACCTGGCCGACTATCTCTTGAATCATCAAAGCGAAATCCACCAACGCAACGCCTATTCAGTAGACGGTTCGTTTCAAGATTACCGTGAACAGTTTGGCGTACGTTTCGTGAATCTAACGAACTCATTGAGAGCGCCCCACTCGTGGCTTGACGTAGGAGGTGGCATGGCGCTTCCGATGCTGCAGAATCAAAGTGATCTTTTAAAGAAACTATCGCCCGAAGAACTGCCTACCAATATTTCGCTCTCAATCGAAACACCGCCCCTAAAAGCTGAGCCCCAAACCTTGCGCAATTCACTCCCAAAATCTGCGGTGCAGTATGTGGCACGTGGAAAGGGCCTCGAGGACTTTAGTGTCGACGAGCTCGAGGCGTTGGGTTTGCAAACGCTGATCACCGATCGGGGCGGCGGCACAACCTACACGCTACGTCCGAAGGATCTTTACCAACGTTATCATCAACTATTAAAACCCAAGGGCCTATTGATGGTGAGCGTGCCGCCGAGAACCAAAATAAATAGCGGTGCGAAAACCTTTTTAGCGTGGTTACGATCCATTAAAGGATTTAAATTATTGGCCGAGGAACCTGGTTCCTATATTTTACAACGAACCGACGAGGCGTTCGACGCTCCTGAACTGACAATTAAATCGTTGATTCCGGGCTCGCCTCCGACACGCGAGTTTGTTTGGTAGTCTCGATCAACACGTTATCAATCAGACGAGTAATGCCTAAATAAGCGGCGGCCGCGAGCACGCGGCCTTGCGGCCAATATTCAAAATACTGCACGCGAAAGCCGTTTTGCTCGAGTACCGCAATTTGTTCGCAACAAACCTTCGCAGGGTCCGCGCCGCTTAGAATTTGATCGCGGGCGCGAGTGAGGGTTTTAAAAATCATCGGCGCTCGTTCTCTTTCTTCGCTCGATAAATATCGGTTGCGTGAACTAAGTGCCACGCCGTCATTTTCGCGCACGGTGGGTACGCCCTTGATTTCGAGATCAAGATTGAGGTCTTCAACCATTTTTTTAATGACGAAAAATTGCTGGGCGTCTTTTAGGCCGAAATAAGCACGATTTGGACGTACTACATTAAAAAGTTTTAGCACTACCGTCGTTACCCCGCGGAAATGCCCAGGGCGAAAGGCCCCGCACAGGGGCTTCGAGAGAGCGTTTTCTTCGACGTAAGTTGAAAAAGAATCAGGGTAAAAGTCGGCGACTGATGGTGAAAAAACTGCTGAAACCCCACAAGCTTCAGCAATGTCGAGGTCCGCTTCGAATGGGCGCGGGTACTTTTGAAAGTCTTCGCGCGGTCCGAATTGTTTGGGATTAACGAAAATTGATAGGATCGTTACCTGGTTCTCTGCCGCCGAGCGTTTCAGTAATTCGGCATGTCCGGCATGCAAAGCCCCCATTGTTGGTACGAATCCGACGGACTGGCCGTGGGGGATCGTCCGGCGGTACTGCTGAAACTGTTTAGGTGTTTGCAGAATGACCACGGAGCGCCTCCTGAGATTGTTTGATTAACGATTTTTTATAATGCCATTTTTGTAGGGCCAATACGAGTAATTGTGCGGCCAGCTCCGTTTTTTTCTGAGCGGCAAATGCGACGTCCGTGAATTGATCAATCCAGACCCCTTCGTTGGTATCGGACTCGAAGCCGCCAGATGAAACATCGTTGGCAAAGATCGCATCACAAGTTTTTGCGACGCGTTTAGTTCGAGCATATCTGATTACATCGTTGGTTTCAGCGGCAAAACCAAGGGTGAATTGGTCGGCGCGCGCGGCTTGCGAAACGCCCTTTAAAATGTCGGGCGCAGTACGCAAAGTAAATTGCCACTGCTCGCTTGACGTAGAATCTTGTTTTTTTATTTTTTCAGTCTCTGTTGTGGAAAATTCCCAGTCCAGTACGGCAGCAGTACCGATAAACAAGTCGTGATGAGGCCAAAGCTCCATGGCAGCTCGGTGCATTTCAGTGGCCGTATCGACTCTCAATACACGCACGCGGGGGGTGCCGACGGGAGGCAGTTCGATGTCTGTCGGACCGACAATACAGGTGATATCGCAATTCGAAAACAGAGCGGCCCAGGCGAGTGCGGCTCCCATTTTTCCACTAGATCGGTTGGTGAGAAACCGCACGGGGTCGGCAAAAGATCTCGTCGGCCCAAGGGTGAGCAGAACTCTGGCTCGAGTGGGAGACTGTGTTTTTTGGTCGGCAGCGGAAGCGGCCATGGCGACTTGAATGAGTAAGTCGATCGGCTCGATCATACGGCCCGCGCCCTCTTCCTTACAGGAAGTTTCGCCGACCGCCGGGCCTAAAATTTGAACACCGCGATTTTTTAAACGCGCGACGTTTTCTTGAGTCGCTGCCGCCGACCACATCGCAGGATTCATGGCTGGCGCAATTAAAATGGGTCCCGTGAACGCGAGTGATTCGGTTGTGAGTAGGTCGTCGCAAATTCCATTTGCAAGTTTTGCAATCACGTTAGCAGTAGCAGGTGCGATCAATAAAAGATCAGCCCAACGAGCCGCCGTGATGTGGTGAGTGTCGATCGCATCCGACCACATTGATTCCATTACTGGCGACTCCGAAACAGTCGAAAGCGCCAAGGGAGCGACAAAATTTTTGCCAGCCGGCGTAAGTACGACGCGTACTTCGGCGCCGGCCTTTTTCAACAACCGCACGAGCTCGGGCGTTTTATAGGCTGCAATACTGCCGGTAACCCCGAGCAGGATCTTTTTTCCAACGAGCCCGTGGCGGCAGTTATCGATCACGAAGGTTTGCGCGGACGGCGTCATAGAGATAATAAATTCCTCTTAAAGTTAGATCATCTTCGAATGCATCGATTTCGCGTGTCACTCCACGGAGTAAACGACTCACTCCGCCAGTGGCTATCACCTTAGCGTTTTTGGATTGCATTTCGTTTTTAAAGCGACGAACCATGCCGTCAACCATTTCAGCATAACCAAAGAGAATGCCGCTTTGCATGGCGGTCGTAGTGTCGTTGCCGATAGCACATTCAGGTGCCGTGAGTTCAATTGAAAAAAGTTTGGCAGCACGGCTTGCGAGCGCTTCCATCGATAACTCGATCCCCGGCATGATAGCGCCACCTAAATATAGCGGCTTCGTCGATGAACCGCCAACGGCGCATATTGTGGTGGCGGTGCCCGAGTCGACCACTATGCAAGGAGCTCCGAATTCGCGCACTGCGGTCTCGGCGTTCACTAAACGATCAGCGCCCACACTCGACGCAGGACTAGCCGTGTTGGCAAATGAGAAGTTCCAAGTGTGGTCAATGACACGAAAATTCAGATCACCAAAAGCGTTCCGCAGAACTTCGGTCATTTGAGGAACCACGCTCGAGGCTATTATCGCTTCGAATGCGCGAATAGAAATTCCTTCGAGCTTTAGAAAACTCTCGGTTTTAAGGCGTAATTCATCTCCCGTTCCAAAGGGCCGGGTAGAAACACGCCATTTTTTTTTCAGGTCACCGTCCCAAAAACAGCCAAAGACAGTGTGAGAGTTTCCGACGTCAATGGCTAATAACATTTTCGCCTTTCACAACGGGCTTGGATTCCTCGCCGTCGTTCATTCGCGCGACGAAGGACTGTGCGGCAGCCGAAATGATTCCGGCAACGTCGGCAACGGGATTAACGAATTTTGGTACGTGCCCTACGGTTAAACCGACCAAGTCTTGGGTCACTAACACCTGTCCATCACAGTTGGACCCGGATCCTATTCCGATTGTTGGGACCGCGATAGCCTTGGTGATCTCAGTTGCCGTTGCTTCCTGTACGCACTCAAGTACAACGCAAAAAGCGCCTGCTTCTGCGACCGCTTTGGCGTCCGCCAACAGCAAGTCACGCTCTGCCTCAGTTTTGCCATAGGTGCGGTAACCGCCGACCGCATGTACGCTCTGAGGAGTAAGGCCGATGTGAGCCACAACGGGAATGCCCGCTCGCACGATGGCGCGAATCGTTTCGGTTTGTTCAACACCGCCTTCGAGCTTAACCGCATGGGCTCCCGCTTCCTTTAGGCAGCGACCAGCGTTGGTGACCGCTTGCTCGAGACTGACTTGATAACTTAAGAACGGAAGATCTGCGATTACGAGTGCACGAGTAGCGGCGCTTGAAACCGTTCGAGTGTGGCGCAAAATGTCGTCGAGTGTGACAGATAGTGTGTTGGGCGTGCCGTATATCACGGGGCCAAGACTGTCACCCACAAGCAGCATGTCGATGCCTGCGCGGTCGAGTAAGGTGGCAAACGCAAAATCGTAGGCCGTGAGCATGGAAAGTTTGCACAAATTTTTCTGGGCACGCACCCAAGGCGCGGTGACTCTTTTTCGGATACCGTTTGTGGGAGCGCTATTTGCGAGATAAGTCATTTGGGGGATTCCTCGAGTTTCTTATCCCATTTCTCGAAGCGCGCTGCAAGTTCGGCGGCAAGCGGCTTCCATCGGTTGTTTTCAAAGAATGTAACAAACTCTTTATTGAGAATTTCTTGGGAGGCTTGGTGTATGGCCGATCTGGCTGGAAATTTTTCAAGTAACTCGCGCATTCGTACGGTGCCTGCTTTGGCCGCAGCGCTAATGGCCTGGAATGTCGGGGAAAACCCCTTGCTAGTGAGCATTTTTGCGATCAACTCGAGCTCCTTAAAACATTCTTCCCTTGCGAGACGAGGGGGAACACCTGCGTCCATCATTCGTTCGAGCGTGGCGTCAAGAAGAGTGAACACGCCGCCACATAAAAGCCCCTGTTCGGAAATCAAATCCCCAACCGTTTCCTTTTCAAAAGTGGCTGGAATTAGGTTGTGCGTCGCGAATCCAAGATCTCGAGCAAGTGTGCTCAGCGCTTCGCGGAAGGTTTCGCGGAGAAGCTCTGAGTTCGCCTCGAGGTGTAGCGCAGCTTTCAGATCGTGGGGGTGTGGGAAGTGCTCGAAAAACTCAGTACGTAGTTCGGGCCCGATTGCCTTGGGCGCAAGTAATGCCAACGCGTGATTAGAGGCGAGGGCTGTTTTGGGTAGGGAACCAGAGTACACCGCAAAACCGTGGAGAAGCACACACAGGAGCGGAGCGTCGACCGAGCGGAGATGTTCATTGTAGACCGAAGCAATGGCATCATCGGCACAGGCCAAGACCACTATTTGGACCTGGTCTCGTGATCGAGAGCTTAGCCCGCTCGGCAGGGATGCGGAATTTCCTCGGTGATAGACCAGCACTTGGCGGCCCGTTCTCCGTAAACACTCGTCCCAGGCCCTTCCTTGACTACCGCGCCCTACTAAATGTATGACTGAATTCATTTTAGTCTCCAGCCCCGCTTTTTAAGGGAGTTTTATGCAGAGAACAATGCTCAAATCAAAAATCCACCGCGCCACCGTAACCGACGCAAATTTGGAGTATGAAGGGTCTATTACCATAGATAAAGACCTTCTAAAACAGGCGGATATTTGGGTTTTCGAACGCGTTGAGGTCTATAACGTAGACAATGGAGCGCGGTTTGCCACCTATGCGATCGAAGGGGACGCTGGTTCAGGCACAATTTGTGTGAACGGCGCGGCCGCTCACTTGGTAAAACCTGGCCACAAAGTGATCATCGCATCTTACGTGAACATGGAAGAGTCTGACATTCCAAAGTACCAGCAGCGCATCGTGTTGGTGGATTCCAAGAACAAAGCAAAAAGCAGTCTGTGACCAGCTCGCTTGAGCAGACGTTGTCCGCCGCGCAAAGTCCGCCGCGCAAAGTCCGCCGCGCAAAGTCCGCCGCGCGAAGTCCGCCGCGCGAAGATCGCCGCGCGAAGATCGCCGCGATAAGCGCAATGCAAAAACCCCTCGCATGCCGAATGCGAAGGGTTTTTATATTAGAACCAAGTAGGTGATTTAGTCGGCCTTTTTTGCGCCGCTGTCACCGCTTGCGTAATCGTGCGAACCAGCGATCCCGATTATTCCACGAACGCCCTTACGTTCAGGGTCTTTCGGGGCGTAAGCTTCGTAGTCTTCGCCGCTTAAGTTCACGAATATATCGCCGTGTTTCGTGTCGTAGTGGCCTGCTACGCTGCCAGTGATTACGTTTTTCTTGTAACCTCCGAAAGCGTCGATGCCGTAGGTAACGTCTGTTACAACGGTCGCCTTGCCGGATTGTACTGCAAAACCGCCACCAAAGCCGAGACCAGTGAGATCAGTTTTTCCGCCGCGGGCGATAGTTCCGCCAGCGCCGATGTGAACCATTAATTTTTCGCCCAGCATTTTCATTTTTCGAAGTTGTACGCTGCCAACTCCATAGGTGTCATCTGAAAATCCGGTTTCAGCCCAGCCGCTGAGAGTTAGCGCCCAGCAACTATTTTGGCCGTCGAACTCACACTTGTCGGAGCGCCATACTGGAAGTGCAACTGCTTGAACGTTAAGATTCGCCTTAGCTTTTTCGGAGCATTCGCGAACGGTGCGGCCGTCAGCATCAACTACGGTGCAGCGGTCGCCTTCAATTTCTACGAGCTCCCCGTCGGTTGTAACGAGCGCGTCGTCGGTTTCGCG
Organism: Bacteriovoracaceae bacterium UBA4573; assembly: GCA_002387735.1. Taxonomy (GTDB): domain Bacteria; phylum Bdellovibrionota; class UBA1018; order UBA1018; family UBA923; genus UBA923. The sequence goes on from DGKJ01000003.1 coordinate 36,434, forward strand.
ACGACCAATTCGCTCTTGAGACGAAGGATTCACCGCGAGTCCCGCGCCTAAATACCCTCCGTGTCTAAAAATTCCGAGTCCGACGTTGCCGGACGATTCCATGCCGTTTTCGAAAACCACGGGATTAGAAGAACCAACGCCCATATAGATTACGCCGAGGCTTTGGTTTTTCATGCCTTTAGAAACAACACCGTCTTCCTTTTTTTCTTCAGGGGTGTTTTCATCGCTATCTGAAGTTTCTTCAACGACTTCTTCTTCGCGACTTTGTTGCAGGGCCGCGAGTTCTTCGGGAGACAGAAGAACTTCGTCGTCTCCAAAAGCCTTTTGCGGGACTGCCGCCAAGATCATGGCCAGAGCCAATGTATTCAAACCAAAAATTGTAAGAATGGACTTCTTCATAATTCCCTCTCTCTATGACCATAGTAAAAGCAAGGGGCGGGCCAAAGTGGCACCACCATAAGTATTTGATTTTAAATGGATTTTAAAGAGAACCAAAGTGACGCGAGTCAGAGCTCTCTGGAGCGATCCTACAGTTGGCTAAAAGTTCGACAGCGATCGTTTAGCCGGGCAAGGAGGTATGCGGCAGCTTGAAATCAACGGAGAATTTTTGAGATGCCGTCATAGAGCACGTAGACGGCTATAATGACGATCATCCAACCAAACACCGGGCGTAGGCTTTTGGGGTCGATTTTTTTGCGCAATACAGTGCCACCCAAATAGATGCCGGCCGTGGCGGCAAGGAGCAGCCCAGAGAGCTTCCAAAACATAGGGAGCTCGAAGTGATGGATACTGAATATTGCCCCAAGGCTCGCATTGGTGACAATGACTACCAAAGAAGTGCCGATAGCTCGGTCCATTGGCAGACGAAACCACTGGTGGATGGCTGGTACGAGCATGAATCCGCCGCCGGCGCCAACGAAACCCGTGAGTACGCCGAGAAATAGCCCGCGCACTCCGGTGATAATGAAAAGAAGCGTGCGGTTTTTTTGAAGAATGGGGGATTTGTTTTTTGTTTTAGGTACTAACATCACCCAAGCGGCGCGCAGCATGACTAAGCCAAAAACCGTTAAAATCACGACGTCTTTGGAAACGGACGTTCCAAGCAGTGCGATCGAGTCCGGCACGGCTGGCAGGAGAATTTTGCGGGCAAACCAGACCCCTGCAACAGTTAGTGGGGCAAAAACAGCAGCGACTTTGAAGTCCACCAAGCCCGCCTTTAGGTAGGTGAGCAAGGCAACGGCCGCACAGAAGGCTACGATCACGAGCGAATAACTCGTAGCAACCACGGGCGTAAGGCCGATCACGTAGATAAGAAGAGGCACGCTAAGGATAGACCCACCTGCGCCTAACAAGCCCAACATGGTGCCCATGAAGGCAAATCCGATTACCGAAATGATGAGTCCGAAATTTTCCATAGGTGCCTCGTTCTTGGATGTACGCTCGTATTATTTAAAGTTCACGAACAACGACTCGCGCAATTTCTTGGGCGCAGGTCCGGTCCAGCTCCCGGAATCTGCGTAGAACTCGTCGTAGTTCTGAGAAAGCGCCGGAAACTCTTGAAGTTGCGTTTTCCAACTCGAGGCTCGGCCTCCGTTCATGTCATGTCCGGGCAGTAGAATGAATTCGCTTCCAACGTTAACCTTAATTTTTTGGAGACTCTCGTAATGTGCGCGTGGATCGCCGGTTGGCAGATCGTCGCGACCAGTTTCACCGTACAGGAGGGTGTCTCCGCCGAATATAAAGGGCCCCCAAATCGGTGTGATCGAATCGTGAGTATGACCGGGGGTGACTAAAAAACGAAGTGGGCCACCTGCTGTCGGAAGCAGTCCATCGCGACTCACCCGCAGATGTACAAGTTTGGTTGGCGCATTCGCGTGCATGATAAGCGGAGCAGTTAGCTTTGCAGCCAATTCACCAGCGTTCGAAATGTGATCTGCGTGGGTGTGGGTGTCGATCACGGCGATCCAGCGAGTGTTTGGAATTTTAGCAGCCTCGCTGAGCTGAAGGTCGAGGTCCCCGGCGACCGGATCCACGAACAATCCCTCGCGGGTGTTTTCGTTCCAAACGAGATAGGTCATGTTGTCGTCGTTAACGAGTACCCGAGCACGCCAGGGAGCCGGAATTTTAAAACCATCGGTCATTATTTCGGAAAGTTCTTTTACGATTGTTTTCATAGTTCACTCCTCTTCTTTACAGGTCTGAGAGCTGGGGCTCACAGCGCATAGTTCTTCTTTGGTGCTATCAACTGCTTTGTTCCACGGCATGAGTGCCAGCAAATTGGCCATTCCGCAGAACCCCGTACTTCCGGCCACGGTGAGTCCAGCGCCGACAAACACCGTTACGCCAAAGAACGCGGGTGCGAGCCAGAAACCAGCCGCGACACTCGCAAGAATCATGAGTCCCGCGGCCAACTGAACTTGCCGCATGATTGGGAGATGACCTCGCTTTCGCACTGTGGTGGGTTTGCCCTGTTTTTTCCACTCCAAAATACCGCCGTCGAAAACGGTGAGTGCGACTTTGTCGCCAAACCCGAGTCGTTGAATACCTTCGTATGCCAGTTTGGCGCGAGCCCCGGAACGACACATGAGCGTAACGTTTCGTTCTTTCAATTGGTCTAAGACGCCGGGAGCCACTGAATCCAGATGCGATAAGGGTACACTAATGGACCCCGGTACATGTTCGGCCTCGAATTCGTCTCGCTCGCGTACATCTAATATAACTTCAGTCATGGTTCTTCCTCCTGGTTGGTTTACAATATTGGGTCTGAATCACTTCCATAATGCTTAAAATTCTCACATCGCGAATTCGATAGTAGGCGAATTTCGAATCGCGGCGAACATCGACGAGCCCCTCCAGACGCATGCGGGTGAGAAATTGCGACACCCAGGATTGGGACGCTTCAACGTATTGCACAAGCTCGGTTACCGTTTTTTCACCCATTGAAAGCGCACACAGAAGTTTGAGTCGAATCGGGTGGGCAAGGAGCTTAAGTGTTCGGCTGACTTCGGGGGCGTGTTTTTCAATTTCAGTTTTGGTCATGTTCATACATATTATAATATTATTATTTTATAATATGTCAAGTGGCCAAAATGGCCCCTCGCTCTGGTGCCAAAAAAGCCCTGAATTTACTGGTAAAGCCCCCCTTGTCCCCTTTTTCCCTCGAGCGCGCCGCCCAGCAGTGGTTGGCACTAACCTTGCGATAGGAGAGTACGGCCTCGACGGAGGAGGCGCAGAATGACTCGATGGATTGAAGTGATGCCGAGTTTTTATCAAACAAATTATCAGGGAGAGAATAATATGGAACGCCATGAAGGCAATAAACTCGAGGTGCAGACCAAGCGTGCATGGACGCGCGCTGAAGCAAAGGCCATTTGGAAGGCCAATTTTCGAGAATTATTGTTAATCGGGATGTTCGCAGGCCTCGGCGCTGCAGGCCTGCTTGCGGTAATGTTCGTAACCACTGCGCGAGCTGCACTCGCTCCTGGTGCGAGTGTGGTGCAGGAGCAAGTTTTCGAGTTCCAGGCGAATGGGAGTGCGGCCAAAAAAGCACTGGGGGATCTTCAGATTCGTCTGATCGAAAACGGCAGTCGTGCGGTGCGCGGCTCGATCTGGAGCATACAGTCAAAATCACGGAAGATTTTGGCGAACTGTGTGGAAGAGAAAATTGAAAGATTTTCTGCGCCACCCAGTGGTCCCAAACTCGTACACTTCGAATGCACGGACGCTTCGTTGGGTACGATGCGCATGCCGCTTATCATCGTGTGGAGTAACGCCAACGCCCCCAATGTTGCGCGAGCAAGTCTAGGGAGCGCTTTGTTTGGCAACAAACTCCAGGGCTCGTTAAAAAAACTCTGATTATTCCAGACGTCTTCGAAACAAAGACGCTTCCGCGGCCGTAAGCCCTTTCGGTGCCCGCTCAAGTAGCTCGAGCAGGGTGCGCGCGGATTTTTTACGAAACCAACCAAGTGGGATCCACGACGGAAGTGAAGCCCTGTAAATCGACAGACGGCTCTCAACACCACGTAAATCGAATCGAACGTCCGTATCTAATGACCGCAAATTCGCTAGATCGCGATAATAGACCTTCTCCCAACGTCGACCTCGGTCTAACACGACACTAAACCCTTCGGGGCCAAACGAGAGCGTTCCAATAGATGGCTCCAGCAGAGCTCCTGCTGGTCCGAATGCAATTTTCATTCGTAGAGTAAGATAAGGCGCAAACGAAGGGGTCGACGTTGATTCCACTTCAGTTCGACGGGATTGCGAATCAGACGGCTGCGCACCAGAAGTAGCGTTGGCGGGCTGTTCGCGGGCTGGGGCCTGGCAGTTAGGGCAGATCACGGACCCATCGGTTTTGGTTTGAAGACCTTCGGGAATGTAACTTCGGCAGGTTGGGCAACGCATGATTACTTTTAACCCACCGCTATTTTCTGCACAAGCTCGAGCTTGTACTTGGAATTAAAACGCTGACCCGAACACGGGCCGCAACTCCAAACTCCACGGCGGCGTCGATAGTAAGGTACCTTGCATGACGGACATTTGTAGACGTAGCGCGCGTTCACCGGAGTAAGTCGAGAGTAGCGTTGAAAGCCGCATTCGTTAAGTTTGATCCAAAAAGCGGTATTGTGGCCACAGGGGCGCCCATGAAAGTCGAGCCAGTAGTGCACCATTTCATGCCCTAGAGTGTCGGCAATTTCTTTCCAAGAATTGGCCATCGAAAGATAACGGGTACTGACTTGAATGAGCCGGCGGGGCTTGCGAAAATATTGGCCGCCAGTTGTTTTGAGTCTGCCGGAAAAACGAACTTCGATCGGTGGTAGTACCCCTGCGAAATGGCGAAAGTTGAGTTCCCAAAATAGCGACATCAATTGCCGATCGTAAAACCGTTCCGTCACTTCCCGAGCTCCGAAAGTAAATTTGGTAAAAGTCCGTCGAAACCGCCATTACTCATGACAACAACTACGTCGCCGGCCCGAAGATCAGAGGCAAATTGTTTAACTCCCGTTGCCGAAGTTTCGAGTTGTTTAGCTCTACGACCCCGTTCTTTGAGATCGGCGAGAAGTTCTTCAGAAGAAAACGTATCGGGCGATGGGGCTGCCGCGGTAGCGTTATACGGTTTCGCGATATAAACCAAATCGGCTGAGTCAAAACTCTCGGAATAGGCTTGTTGAAAAACTTTTTTTCGAGATGTTGCGCTTCGCGGTTCGAAACAAGCCACCAATCTGGCTTTAGGGTGACGCGCTCGCAAAGCACTCAGAGTTTCTCGAACCGCCGTGGGATGGTGAGCGAAGTCGTCGATTAGGGTAATGTTTTTGACTACGCCGTAGACTTCTTGGCGTCGCTTAATTCCTTTGAAGGTTTCTAGGGCGGAAAAAACTTTGTCCATTGGCATATCCAAGAGACGACAAAGTGTTAACACGCCTGCAGCGTTTAGCACGTTGTGCCGCCCGGTCATTGAAAAGTTCAGTCGGTGTTCTTCGTCGCCAAATGACCAGAGAAACTTTGAACCAGTGGGGCCGAGTTCTAAGTTTGAGCAACGCGAATCTACTGCGTCACCGAAACCATAACTCGTAACGATTCCGCGAGAACGATGAGCAACCCGCAGAGTAACTTCCGATTCGCCACACACCACCATGTTGCCACTTGGCGGAACCAGTGCCGCTAAGCGATCAAAGGCCTCGATCACGGAACCAATATTTGGGTAGATATCAGCATGATCGTATTCTATCGAAGTAAGAATCACGTCACGAGGTGAGTAGTGAGTGAACTTCGGCACTTTATCAAAAAAAGCAGTGTCGTATTCGTCGCCCTCGAGGACCATGAATTTACTCGGGTGTACACGAAAACTTTCAGGAAAATTCTGCAGGACGCCGCCTACGAAAAACGATGGATCTTCTCCACACTGCTCGAGGCACCAAGCCATGAGGCTTGCGGTGGTTGTTTTACCGTGAGTGCCGGCGACGACCACGCTGTGCTTTTCGGGTAAGATCATTTTTTCGAGAGCGCTTGGTAGCGACAAATATGGCAATCCGCGTTCGAGCGCAGCTACCATTTCGACATTGTCCTTACGAACGACGTTGCCAACAATCACCAGATCGGGCGCAGCTTTTTCCAAATTGGCGACCGCGTAAGGGGTGAATACTGGCACTTTAGCAGCGGCTAAAACGTCGCTCATAGGAGGGTAAATATTTTGATCGCTACCGGTGACTTCAACACCAGCTCGTTTGAGAAAAGCACAAAAAGAGCCCATGAGTGTGCCGGCACAACCTATAACGTGAATTTTTTTGCCTGCGAATGATTTCATCGATGCCCCACCAGGAACCAGTGTACACTCTACGGTCGCGCAAAGCCAAGCTCGTGCATGAGCGAGTCATGAAATTCCGGTCGAAATTTTTTGATGGAATCGTTGCGGCGCGTCGGGTGCACGCGATTGGTAAGGAGCGTGACGATGAGTTCCCGATCCGGATCGATCCACAAACTGGTGCCGGTAAATCCTAGGTGGCCTCGCGAATTTTTTGAAAAGTAACGACCAGTTGAGCTCTCCTGGCTAATGCCATCCCAGCCAAGAACGCGAGAACTGCCGACGACGTGAGTGGTGTTCCAGTATTTTTGAATTAATTTTTTTTGCAGGGGTTTTTCGCCAAGCAACCAGATTTTGGCTAGTGCCAGCACCGCTCGGGTGGTTCCGAATAATCCTGCGGGTCCCGCGACGCCACCGAGGACATAACAGTTGTCGTCGTGCACTTCGCCACGCCACACACGGCAAGGCACCTGCGCACCTC
>DGKJ01000035.1 GCA_002387735.1 Bacteriovoracaceae bacterium UBA4573
GGTGTTTCGAGGTAACAAACCCAAAAAAGCGGGTGGTAAGTGGACCATGCGCATGAAGGGGCCTGACCCGTCCAAAGGTAAGTGGTTAAACGTCGGAAAAAATAGCGAGGGCGGAAGTCAGTGGCGTTTTATGGACCCCGAAACCGCAGCTAAGGTCGAAGAAGCGCAAAAAAAAGGCCTGCCACTCGACCGGGCGCTTGAAGCTGCCGGAAGTAAAAAAAATGGTTGGGAATGGGAAGGCGATCAGCCCCAACACCATAATGGAGATTGGAACTTTGCCTCAGAGAAACCAAATCTCACTTGTTATAATCAAGACGGCACCAAGAGTCATAGTAAAGTGGAAACTAGTCCATCGGGTGAGCTAATTGCGTCTGAAGACAGCCAGAAGGCATTGGCCAAAGTAGCTCAGATGGAAGCTCAGGCCGAGGCTGATAAACAGAAACGGAAAAAAAGTTTATTTGGGTCCGCTGAATCAGGCGAACCCGAAATCAACGAAAAAAGCGGCGAGCATGGCGATGCCAAATCTAAAAACGACACAGACCCCTCTAGTGAGACCTCTGGCGCGCAAGAAGTAGCGCTTCCGAACAAAAAAAACTCCCAATTAGGGGACGGTGGCCCGAAAAAGAATGAAGCAGATTTCCGAGACTCAGCTTCTGACTCAAAAAAGGGAGACCTTCGAACTTCAAATAAGTCTGAGTCAGATCAGGGTGCGGAGCTAGGAGCAACTGAGTCCAAAAAAGAGTCGGCCGGAATAAACCAAAAACTTTTTGACGCCAAAAAACAAGAAAAAGATTCACCGAAAACTGGGTCAAGTGCTGCTTCAAAAACCGGTGCCATCAAAGAAAAAAACTCCGAAGCTAACGACATCGAACGTAAAAGTAGTGGTGAGGCTGGAACTACATCGAAGGAAACCCAAACCAACGCCAAAGAAAAGACACGTTCGCCGTTTCTGCCTAAGGCTAAGACCGACGCGAGCGAGAGTGTAAATAACGATAAGTCTTCCAAAGCCGATCAAAACACCAAAAATAAAAACCGAGAAAATCCATTTTTGCCGGGCGCCAAGAAACCCGCCGGGGTGGAGGGCCCAAATGCGGAAGCCAGAAAAAAAAATCAGCAGTTGGAGTTAGCGGAGGCGAAACGCTCAGAACGGGAAGCCTTAGATTCGGAAGATGAAAAAAAAGGCGACGCTGGCGAGAGTTTGACCGGTGAGAATGCTAAGAAAAAGAGTGCATTTGCGAATGCCGGAAATCGAGATTCCAAAAAACGCCGCGATGAAGAAAGTCGGAAAGATACTTCGAGCGAAAAAAACCAAAACGGTGGAAGTTCGAGTTTCACAGATAGTTCAGAAAAGAAAGATAAACCGGGCGAGAACTCTGAACAGAAAAAAGATGAAACTGAAGGTGGCTGGAGTCATCATAAAGAAACTGGTGAGAAAAAGAAAAAATGGAGCGGGCGAGATTCGGACCAGGGTAAATTGGAACCTGATGCGTCAGATAAGTTAGTCGAGAGCGAATTGAGCGGCCAAGATATAAAGGTAAAAAGAGCTAGCGAAGAAATTTTCGAGTATCCCCACGATCACTTCGGAGTTCTCAACGGAACCTGGGAAAGAGTGGAAGACGTTGGTGGGGATTGGTTTATTTATGTAGACCCGGCTATTCGAAGTAAGAAGGATTACAATCTACACGTAGTCAAAAATTGGTGGCTCTATCGGGGTCCTGCTCGGCCAGCTTATTTGGCGCCAATAAAGATCTGGCAATTTAGAAAAGTACGACCGGAAAAATTGGACGCGTTCGAAAAACTTGAGGCTCCAATTCGCAGTTTTTTGGAAGGGCTATTGCCCGGCGCAAAAAAAGAAAAAATTAAGAGAGCTGATGAAGGTTTAGAAAAGAAACAGTTTCGGTTTGTCGCCCCAATGGGCGTCGCCATTTCTATTTCGGAATTCAGTCAAGACGCGACGATAACCCCGGAAAAGGTCGTGGAGTTTTTTTGTCAAATGGTAGGACAGTCCTTAAAAGGAGCTAGCGTGGCAGTATTTCGCAATGACGGCGGAAAACCACGATTCTTGTCCGATGCTTCTGATTTTCAGCGAATAGTGGCGGAGAAGTGTTCGGGAGAACGGCGGGTGTTTTTGGAGAAACAGGGAACCCATGCGTGTTTAGCAGTCGTAGTGTTCGATTCTCAAAAGAAAAATATTCTTGGTGGGGTGCTTGCCGAAACCCATGTCGATCAAGCAGAAGAACTCAACGAACAGTCGAACTATTTAGCGCACGCCAGTTTTGGCATTCGCGGCTGTTTAATAGATGAAGCGCTAGTTGCGTTTAAAAAAGCGGCTTAACGTGGACCCTGTGTTTTAGGCAGCTGGTTTGGAGTCGAGAATTTGTGCGCGTGTTTCGTCGACCACCGAAGCGGCTTGAGCCATGAAATCTAGACCGCTACCTTTACGTATCCACAGCATAACTTTCTTAAATATATCCGGGTTAAAGTAGACCGGAAATGTAGTTTGTTTTTCGATCTTGCAAACGAGCGCGATAGAATCGTTCAGGGTATATTTTTTTCCGTCGTAGAACCCTCGATTCATGCTGTCGATCAATTCTGCCAGTCCCAGAATCTGCGCATGGTCTGAGATGTGAAAACCCTCAAGGTGCGCAGGATAGCCCGATCCATCGAATTTTTCATGATGTTGTTCAATGATCTTGCGTGCGCGCGAAGAAACGACAAATCCAAGTTCGTCGACTAGCTGAAGAGCGCGGGCCACGTGGGTTTCATATTGATTCTTCTGAGCCCCGGCGTGTTGGAGTACTGGAACTTTGCAGACGCTTGGCGGGCATTGCGAGAGGCCAACGTCGTGAGCCAATGAAGCGGTTACGAAGTCTTGCAGTAAAGATTTGTCTTTAACCCCAATTCCCATCGCAAAAAGCACGCTGTACACCGCCACGCTGTTGGCGTGTTCATAAGAGGCATTCGCCACTGCCTCGGCGGCGGAAGTGTTTGAGTCTTCCAGGATTTTCTTTACCATGTGTCCAGCGTGTTCCGTAGCCTTTGCCGCGTCTTCAGGAGTGCCAACTAGAAGGTCTTTAAAAATCACTTCCGGTGGAATGTCGGGTATGAACGGAATGACGTCATCCAGTGTGGGTGGCGGCAACTCTTCGGGGGGGGGTGTGTTTGAGGGGCTCGGCTCTGTACTTTTATCGACAGCGACAGGGTCGGGGACCACTTCGGGCGCTTTTGGCGACGGGGGCGGGGGCACTGGAGTGATCGACGCCGGTGGAGCGCTCGGAGCAGCGGGAGTGGGGGCTATCGTTTTTGCTTTGAGATACTCTACGTACTTGGCGTGATCTTGGTTGCGTATGTGCAGTTGTCGGATGCCCTTTTTCTTAAAACGTTCGATAAAAGTACCTTCGATCACATCGGGTGGGGCAATTAGCCGTATGACGTGTTCGTTAAGTGGAAGATAGAGGTACACCTCGAACGTCACGGGTTCGCCCGCGCGCAGGGTGTCGAGATCGAAACTAAAAAACTCCTCCGAATGGTGTTTGGCCAAAAAAACACACTCCTTCGTATGCTTGTCGGAGGAATCAAAAACGACGTTCACACATAGAAAAAAATGCCGGGCCAATCTTGCCTTGATGATCTATATTATCGGTATGTTTCGCCAACCAAGTCGCAAATCAGAAAATCGTTGGTCGGACCTGCTCGTATTGGGGTCGGTCGCGGCACTCATTTATGCTGGCGTGACATTGGCGGCTCGCTGGACTGGCGAGGGGCAAATGGCGGTCGAAATCGACTTACATCCGAGTGCACTTCCTAAGTACGCGCTGTTTTCGTTTTCCCGCGCTGCGATTGCTTACGCGCTCTCTCTCGCCTTCAGCCTGGTGTACGGTTACTGTGCTGCAAAGGCACGTCGGGCCGAACGGGTTATGATACCGTTGCTCGATATTTTGCAGTCCATTCCGGTTTTGGGTTTTTTGCCAGGGCTTGTTATCGGGTTAATGGCGGTTTTTCCGAAAAGCAATGTGGGCCTCGAGCTCGCTTGCATATTAATGATCTTTAGCGGCCAGGCCTGGAACATGACCTATAGTTTTTACAGCTCAGTCAAGGCGGTACCCCAGGACCTATCCGAAGCTTGTGGTGTAATGCGATTGAGTTGGATGGAGCGCCTAAAGCGCTTAGAATTACCGTTCGCCGCGATAGGGCTGGCTTGGAACAGCTTAATGTCGATGGCCGGAGGGTGGTTTTTCTTAACCGTGTGTGAGTCGTTTCCACTGGGTGAACGAAAGTTTCAATTGCCGGGAGTAGGTTCCTACATGGCAGTTGCGATTGAACAAGGCGATCATCGTGCGATGGTGTTTGGGATCGGCGCAATGGTTGGAATTATTTTGTTCGTAGACTTTCTGATTTGGCGCCCCGTGATGGTATGGGTTCGAAAATTCCGCATGGAAGAAGTTCACGACGAAGTGGCTTCGCTTCCGTTTGTTACCGTGTTGCTTCGTGATTCGGTCCTTATTCGCAAGTTAAAACCGTTCTGGTCGCGCAAACATCCGGCAAGAGCTGGGCGTCGGCGTCGGCGAATTGCTGGGGCCGTTGGCCTAAAAGCTGCGCGCCAATCGACAGCGCCCCTAATGCCCATTCCGGTAGATAGCGGAGGAAGCGAAACATACCGTGAATCCAGCCGAGTAGGTTGGAAAATACTTTCAGAACTAGCAACTCCGCTTTTTGCATTGGGTTGTTTGTGGGCCGCTATTCAATTGTGGGAATTGGTGCGCGAGCTCACGCTGAGAGACTGGCGATTAATTTTTTCTAGTACGTTATTGACGGCGGCTCGAGTGGGGGTTGCAGTCTTGTTGGGGTCTTTGTGGACAATTCCATTTGGAATTTTGGTGGGATCGTCGCCAAAACTTCTGCGATTTTTTCAACCGATTGTTCAAGTGGTGGCTTCGTTTCCTGCGCCAATGCTTTATCCGCTTGCTCTCATGATTATGTTTAAGGCGGGTATCACCCTTCACTGGGGCTCCGCTATACTGATGATGTTGGGCGTGCAGTGGTACATTTTATTCAACGTCCTCGCCGGAGGAATGAAAATCACAAATGAACTGCGAGATGGATTGACGATTTTGTCTGCTTCAAAAAAGGTGCTCTGGAAACGACTTTATTTGCCGGCAGTGTTTCCGACTTTGGTGGTGGGTTGGTTTAATGCAGCGGGTGGTGCTTGGAACGCCAGCATCGTCGCAGAACACATTCACTATGATGGACGTCTGAACGCCGTACCGGGAATTGGTTCCATGATTAGTCGGGCGGCGGCGGCTGGAAACTTTCCACTGCTTGCTGGTAGTTTATTGGTGATGGTGGGAGCCGTACTGTTGATTAATAACACGCTGTGGCGATGGTTGAGTGATCTAGCAGAAACTAGATTCAGAATGGATCGGTAGGGACATTATGAGTGAAACCGGAAAAGCGATCATCGAGTTAAAAAATATCAGTCACACGTTTCGCATGGGCGGTGGCCAAAAGTTAAGGGTACTGCAGGATATTAACATCAGTCTTTATCAGGATGAAGTTGTGGCATTGCTCGGACCGTCGGGATCGGGCAAGTCGACGTGTTTGCGAATTCTCGCCGGATTATTGCAACCCACCCATGGTCGCGTTTTGGTAGACGGCAAAAAATTGAACGGCACCAATCCGAGAGTATCAATGGTGTTTCAGTCTTACGCTTTGCTCCCCTGGCTTACCGTTTTCGAGAACGTCGAAGTCGCTCTGGAGTCGTTGCAGTTGCCTCGAGAAGAAGTGCGCGAGCGAGTGAAACGAGCGATCGACCTAGTAGGTCTGGAGGGGTTCGAAGAAGCATACCCAAGAGAATTGGCAGGGGGCATGAAACAACGTGTCGGCATAGCACGAGCTTTGGTGGGGGAGCGACCAGTGCTTTGTCTAGACGAACCGTTCAGCGCACTCGACGTTTTGACCGCAGAGGCGCTGCGTTCCGAAGTGTTGCGTCTTTGGCTTACTCGTAAAACCGCGACGAAAACGATGGTGCTTGTCACTCATAACATTAGCGAAGCAGCATTGCTCGCAAAGCGTATTCTGGTAATGGGGACTGGGCCGGGTCATGTTCAGGTTTCTATAAAAAATGACCTACCGTATCCGCGTGATGAACGAAGTTCGGGGTTTAAAAGCTTAGTCATGAACATTCATGATGTGATTACCCAGTCGATTATTCCCGATACACCGGAGTGGGTGCCGCCCGCTCTGGCTGCGACAACTATTGAGACGATTCCTCCAGTGCCGCTGGTCGAAGTGATCGGCTTGATTGAGTTTATCGCGGCACGCGGTGGGCAAGGCGACAGTTTTGCCATTGCAAATGAATTGAAAAAAGATTTTGGAAACGTACTGTTTCTCGCGAAAGCTGCTGAGCTTCTTGATTTCGTCGACACTCCAAAAAACGCCATCGTATTAACCGACTTTGGCAAGCGATTCATTCAGAGCGACGTGAACGTTCGAAAAAGAGTGCTGCACGAAGCACTCAAGGGGTTGAGACTTGCGCAACTTTTGGAACAGAAACTGAAAACTGCCGAGCAGTTTACGCTACCGATTGAAACAGTGCACGAGTACATTCGCGAATGGATGCCAAATGAAAATGCTGAAACCATTACTAACACCCTGGTTCAGTGGGGCCGGTATGGCGAACTGTTTGGCTATAACGACGATACCAAACAGATATACCTAGATGTAGGGCAAGAAACTGCTTAAGGTGCGGCCTCGTCGTCGCAACCAGAAATGGTAATATCTTTAACTAGGCTGGCATTAGCGAGCTTTAAACAAAGTACTTCTGCTACCTTAGGCTGGAGTTTTCGTAGCTGCCCTAGGTCGAGCCAGCGACGAAGGCCCCCGTTGGCAAAATACCCTTGAAGCCAGCCAATAATCTTGTTGGCGAATAATTCGGGACTACTAAATTTGACTTTCTTAAATGCGCGCAGGGCATTTTGGGTGTCCGGATCTGAAGATTCGTCGTCGAAACAGAGACTATTAAGATATACAAATCCGAACTTGGTCCAATATTCAGTTTTACCCATTGCTGGCGTATTGCTCCAGAGTAAGTAAGCGCTATCGCTCAGCCTTAGTTCGGCTACTCGAAGTTTTTCTAACGCACGAATTCCGGCGGCGGAGTTCATGATTTTACGAATATCTTTTCCGATTTCGTCTTCGGCAAAATCGAGAGTCCTAGCCAACCAGTCGATCGTTACAGAAAGCCTGGCACTGCTGGTGTCGTTTAATAGTCTTCGAAGGCGTTTTAGAAATAATTTTTTTCGATGTTTCTGATCTAGATTGGAGTAAGATAATAAACTCGCAACCATAGACTGGTATTCATCATAGACGTCGTAGTCGAAGACTAATTTTTCATCGGTAGCCTGGAGAGACGCAATAGCGACGTCATCGAAGAGATCGCTGCGAAAAGAGTAATCAGTAACCATAGCCCAAGCGTAGCGGTCGTTCGCATTTTGAATGGGAAGCGTGAATGGCCTTGTTTTTAGTCGCTCGAAAGTGGACTTGGGTAGCTGATCGAATTCATTTCCGAGACAAGCGAGCAAAAATAGATCGATCGAGTTATCTAGATATTTTTCCATTTTTTTGAATGTACTCGAATTCAAGTTTAGAGATTTTTTTTGTTTTTCCGAAATTCGATTGTGTTGAGCCGCGGACTGGAGAGTGGCCGCCAGGAACCGCCACTCACTGCCGCCCGGTTCCGCCGCCTTAAAGTCGTCTACTAAACGTGTAAGGTCATTGGCATCTGTCAGCCAACTGCCAAGCCTGAGTGCTCGTTCGAGAGTTGCGAAGCGTTGATTTTCTGGGTGGGTCAGAGTGTCGTAAAGGTCCGACCAGATGAACTTAAGACTGTTGCTGGCCCAAAGTTGGTCTAGATAAACATCGATTGCGTGTTCTTTTAGTGACCACGATCCAATGTCAGTTGTTTTGAGAATGTCTTTGAAAGCTGTGACTAGAGCCTGGTGTTCCGTTCCGGCGCGACTGCATGTGGAAATCGTCGTGTAGAGTGTAACGGCTGCTTTGGTGGCGATGGCGTGAAAGTCTGGGTTTTTACTTGCGAGTCCGTTCTGAATGAATCGATAAGCTGTGCATCCAGTTTTTTCGACGAGCTTCAAAGACCGAGGCAGACTGCTGGTCGCTTCGGCCGAGGTGTCTATAGTATGGGCTAGAAAAGTAATTTGGTCGTCGTCGGATGGTGAATTAAGAATATCTGCTCGAGATGCCCAGTAAGGGCCGACGTCTAAGATGCATGTTAACAGCAGGACCCCGCCTATACTCTGATACCATTCGGGGTTTATTGCCGTATTAGAAGGGAGTAAGTGGTAAGAAATGTTTGAAAATTCCTGGCAGAGTTTATCGGCCTCTTTTAATGAAGGCGGGGCTCCGGTTAAGCGTTCTTTAATGTGGTTTAATTCAAAATGTTTTACCCAAAAATCGCGGTCGAAGACATAACCCGAATGGGTAAAATCGGTAGAGTAGGCCATGGCAGCGTAAATATTCATGCTGCGTGGTAGTTTACGATTCTCAATTTTCAATTCACGTAGTCGCTCGTCGCGTCGAAAGTTAAGTTTACCGAACTGACGGGTGTATCGGTGTCTCTCGATCTCTTCTTCAAGATTTAAGGGATCATCGAAAATTTTTAAACTACTACTGTTTAGGCGATTATCGTTAAAAAATTGTTCGCAGGCAGATTGTGCATCTTTCGTCGTAGAAAAGTCCTGTTCACAGTAGAGAAAACCAGGATTATTCATTTGTCCGATTAGCGCCTCGAGTTTGGTTTTTTCCCACGAAATTTTTTTGGCCGGTTTTTCGGGTTTAGTGAGGTGAAAGAACTCGAAAAGTTTTTCCGAAAATCGAATCTTACGTTTCGATGCTATGCGTTTTTTCAGAGTACGAATTTCGGCAGAATAAAGCGTGCGTTCTAGTTGGAGCTCCTGCCGCGAACTCGATGGGTCGATTATCCCAAGATCCACCGCAAATAAATCGACCGTCGGTCCAAACGCATTTTGGAAAATGGTAGCGGAGGTAATCTGCCCGGCTTTGTGTTTTGATATTTCTTGGAGTCGGTAACTCCAAAGTGATTCGATCATGTCGGGTGGGTATCCCCGTTTTTCGAGATTATCGGAAAATGCTTTTTTTGCTATGGGGCGAGCAATCGTAAGCGGCGTGTTTGCACCAACCACGAAGACTTGACTGACGTTGGAGAGCAAGGTCGGGCAGTTGCCGGAGCATTTGCCATACAAGAGTTCGTACATTCCTGCCGTAGCGTGCCGTTCTGGCGCGTTGAGGGCATTGTGGAAACGGATATCAAAGTCGGCATCGATAACTAAAACGTCGCAAGTTGGCGCAGTAGAAATTCGTTTTTCGGAACTCAGTTGATTTTTTATATCGGTACAAAGTTTATCGAACGATCCGTATTTAAGGGAGTCAGAGTTTATCGAGATAATATTGAAGTTTAATTTCTTGAGCGCGGCCTTGATTTTGGTGGTCTCGGCGTTAGGCTTACGAAAGTTTAAAAAGCACGCACTAAAAGCGGACTGATCTTTCGTAACTTCCGTTAGTGGTTTTAGCGAAGGGGCGGGGCGTTGTTGTAGTAGAGGAGAGCCGGTAGGCGAAGGTGAGGTGTTCGAACCAGTAATGGCAAACAACGGAGTTGCGTGCAATGCGAGGGCAGTGAATGCGGCGGTTAGCAGCTGACGAAACACCCGAGGATGGTTAAGTTTAAATGCCGAGTTCATTCATATATTTGTCGGTGTTTTGGCTCAGATATAGAAGGCGTTAGCTGGTCCTCCATAGCTCTTTGTCGGCAATGAGTTCCTAGTTTAGCCTGGGTCGTTTTTTGGGGAGACTGACCAGGTTGTGGAATCAAAAAGCGGTCCGTATGCCTGTTTTCGAAACTGGGTTGCCCTGCCCCTCCCGCGTTGCCTTTATTGACCGGTAGTGTTAGTCAACCATTCCGGTTTAATATGGTGCGAAAACGCTACTTTTACCTAATTTGCAGTGTGCTGCTTTGGACAGTTGGGGCTTGGTCCACCACGGTCGCGCACGGTTCGTCATTGTCCACCGCGAGTGACGTCGAGATCTCGGCACCGAGGATGCCCGTTGGAAAACGGCCCTCCCAAGAGGTGGACCTTCACGAAACTGGTGGTGCAACCGAGCGGCGCGCACTCGACGTAGCGTTAGCTCGAGAAGCCAGCATCCAAGTGGTGCCCACTCCCTTGAAAAACGCCACTCTTTCACTAAACGGTCTTGCAGGTGAACACGTCGCAATCGCCACCGACGGCGATCCAGTCGTAGGCCGAGTCGAAGGTGCCTTCGATGCGCGCGGTCTGCCGCTCGGATCGGCCGAACGGGTAGCCATTTACCAAGGGTTGAACTCCCTGCCTTTTGGCTCTCAAAATATTGCAGGTGTCATTAACGTCGAATCCCCATGGTCGGTAGAGCCGAACACAGATCTTTCCTGGGCGATGGGCTCGCTTGGACGCATGCTCATTCGTGCCTCGACCCAGCGCAGTTCGGCATGGACTTCTTTTTCAAACTGGCGCTCCGAAGCCGTGGTGCACCCCGAGCGCCCGCAAAACACACTCTCCAACGCCGTCACCCGCACGGGCGTTGACGCCGGTGCTGTGAAAAAAAATGTTTTCACCTCCAGGGGGCGATCTTTTGATGCTCGCGTAACGGGTTTGTTTATTGACCAGAATCAAAAAGGCCTATTTGGCGGCGAACGTACACTGCAAGATCAAAATCGCTACGGCGCCGCAATCGATTTAAAAAGTGGCGATTCATCGTTCCGTGTTTCCTGGAATCGTTTTGAAAGTAAATTTCAGGGACTCGCCACCGACGATTCTCCTAATCGACAAGACCGGGAGTCAGAGCAACTCTGGCGCTTCGGACCACAAATAGAAGAAAATATTTCGGGCACCACGCTTCTCGCGGGCGTACAGGGTGAACTTCACGAAATTAGTTCGTCGCGATTGCCTGACGCGCGCACGGTATCCACTACGCGGGTGAATCCCTATCTAGGTGCTCGGCGCGCGTTTCCACTGAACACTGTCGAGTCAGCGCTGGTCGTGGGTGCAGGTACGCGTTATGATTCAAACCCCAAACTCTGGAGCCCACGCGCCGAAATTGCGCACACGGTGCAATCTTCTCTAGGAACGCACGAAACAACTCTTCATTCCGGCCTGGGTTTTCGCGATGTAACGGCCAAGGAAAAGTATTTAGAATTCGAAAACTCCGCCGTCGGATATCGAGTGATAGGCAACCCCGCACTTCAAATGGAGCGAGCCTGGATTTCAGAGCTTAAACATTCGCTCCTGGCAGGGATCGATCGTTTCGAAGTCGGCATTTCGGCTGTCCGCGTGAGTGATGCAATTGGGTACGTGCCAACTCAGACCAATAGCGGAATTTGGAGTTACGATAATGTGGGCAACACTCAAACGTTTGGCGCGCGCGCTCAATGGGCTCATTATTTCGGTAACGAATTTAACGGCCGCCTTCAGTGGCTTGGGCTTCGCGGTCGCAATCTATCGACCAACGGCGATTTATTTTTGCAACCCACACACCGTGTATCGCTGCAGTTCGGTCGGAGTGTAACGCGAGGATTTTCGTTTTTAGGCACCGCCGTTTGGACGGCTCGCCAAGCCTTTTTCGATGCCAACCGAAACGGACTCACCGACGACGAGTGGATCGCTTCATTTTGGAATGGTGCCCTCGAAGCTTCTTATGGATTTCGCCTAACTCCGATTGCCGATGTGTTTACCTTTTTCGTTCGTGGCGACAATCTCTTGGACGTAGTGCGACCCAAAACATTTCCGATTGAACCTCGAACTTTTTTGGCAGGACTCAGAGCCGAGTTATGAAACAAAAATTTAAAAACATCGCAGTTGTCATGATGGGAGCGTTGGTCTCAGGGTGTAGTTTTTTTGATGCGCCACCAGTTCCGAACGAACGTCCCGGCGGGGGATCGATTAGCGTAAACCAAGCAATCGAGGGTGGTTGTCAAACAAGGCTGGGTGGACAAGTCGCGCAAGTCGTCACTGTGCCGCTTAAAGAGAAACATGACAAAGATGTTTGGGTTTATTGGACCGCCGGGAGCGATTCGGTGCAGGAACAGCCCGACTCCGCCTGGGTGGAAAGCGCAAACTGGGACCTACGTGTAAAACGAAAAATTCCGGTAATTGGCACTAACGGTGGAATAACCTCTAGAAAAATCGCTAAGTTAGCTGAAGGCCAGGCCAGGGCCGCTTTACTTTTTTGGAGCACTCGTCTCCGCGATCCCCTGCCCGAACCAGAAATTCTCGAAAATCGTGCAGATTGGTCGGAAGATCGTTACGAAGGTATTGAATTTGACACCCTAAGTCTGATACCTGACTATCAGAATCCGCTGATCAATCGAGTGCATCTAAGTAACACAGCTGAAACCGGAATACTGTCGGCCTATGACCCGGGATCTCATGATTTGACGCTTAGCGGTAACGTTTTTATTCTCCGTGCGGCAAATGGGCGAGATTTTTTCGCTCTGCGGTTTTGTGAGTATAGCCGTCCCGGAAATTGGATTCAGTTTCAATGGGTGCGCTTGGCGCATACATGGAATAACGAGAGAGGTGAAGGTATGAATTTAAAAAATTGGTCTCAGGTAGCGGGTGTTGCACTCGGATTAGGATTGGCTTCAGTGGTAGTAGCTGAAGAAGTTATCGAAAATGGCAGTCCAGATGTAGTGCAAACAGAAGTCGTCGCAGAAGCCACGCCGACCCCAGAAGCTTCGCCAACGCCAACGGTTGCGCCCGAAGTTGAGCCAGTGGCGACCGCAGCACCAGAAGCAGAACCTTCCCCAACACCCGTCGTAGAAGCCTCGCCTACGCCAGCTCCTGCAGTTCTTAAAGAATGTACGTTTGACGTGGCGTTTGCGCCGGTACCACCGAAACCCGAAGAAACGCGCGTTCTTTGGAACGGATTAAATCTTTTCAATTGTTCAGTGGTTCGGGCAACTCGTGAAACGAACGAAGTTAAATCTGAGTCTGGAGAATTAACGAAACTTCCAGGCGGAGTGTTCCCTGGCGTTCTCGAAGGCACCGAAGAACAAGAAGAATTAAAATGGCAGGTGCGTGTACGACAAGCCTACGTAGGAACCAATGCTGCCGTTGCTGGATTTGTGAAAGACGCAAAATTTGAAACACTCGACGTGGTCGCCGAAAAACAAACTTGGGCCGCTGATCGCCTGTTCGACGCAGACGGTAAGTATGGTCCGGGTGGCGTCGACTACTACAATCCTACTGTCATGGGCTGGGCTCGTTTTTACGACCCTGAGCGCCACGCGTTCATGCCCGTGGGCCAAGTTTACGTTGTAAAAACTCCAAGCGGCCACTTCGCTAAGCTGCAAGTAGTAAAATACATCGTGAACGGCGGGGGTTATGAGGCCGATCCGGAGCAAGAGGGCGGATTTGTTTGGAACCCTGACCAAGGTCCGAAAGACGGACGAATTCACATGGTTCTTCGTTCGGTGGCAAATCTTACGAAAGACGACACACGTTTAAAGTAGTCGCTCGTCGCTGGTCAGGCTAGAATAGAGCCATGGACTGGGGAACGAAACGATCCACGTTAAAGGTGGTTTGGAGCGTAGTCGCGATGGCCGTAGTCGTGACTGCGTTAACGCTCGTGCTCGTGTGGCGGCTCGATCGCGTAGAAAATCGCGCAAGCGCGGTGAACCAATATTATCTGCCAGTAATTCGATCGCTTAATGTCATGCAAGGTAAGTGGCAGGCTTATCAACGCACCTTCGAACAAAACGTGGGGTTTCGTCGTTGGGGAGCTCGCACAAAACCCACTACGGTTTCGGGTCGGTCCGGTTTGGCGAAAGCCTTTGGCTCTGATGTCACCGACCTTGAAAAAATTCTCCAAGCCGCTCGAAGCAATTCAAATGTTAAAAACAAACGCGACGTTCATTTTGCGGTTGTAGACGAAGTGGCTACTTGGTTACGACGGGTCGACGATATTTCCAAAAAAGAGACTGAGTTTTTTGTGAGTCTCGCCGAGCGACTAAAGAACAAAGACTACACAGGTGCGGCGCTGCTTTATTCCAATTTTCGAGCTTCGCTGACTTCCGTGTTTACCACCGAATGGTCTGATCTCAGCCATCGAATCGAATTGGTTGCCCAAGAAAATCAGCATTTAATTGAAAGCGAGTTGGGCACTTCGCAAAGTATCGTACTGTTTTTTTTGATTGGCACGCTGGTGCTTTCGCTCATTGTTCTGCTCAAACTCAACCGCTGGGTAGTGCCAGTTTCGGAATGGACGCGCGTCGCACGCGAAATCGTTCTACGAGGCACTCATTCAGATATTAAGTATCCCCCGGTGCGGGGGAGTATGCCGGAAGAAATGCAAATTCTTACCCGCGAGTTCACGCGCATGGCAACAACGCTGGGCGAGCGTGAAAAAACCATTAACGAACAAAAAAAGAAACTTGAAGCTGCGGTTGAAACCGAACGAAAACTGGCTCATGCCAAGAAGCTCCTTCTTGCAGCCAATATGTCTTCGCAAGTGGCCCACGAGGTGCGTAATCCGCTCAATTCCATGGGTCTCCAACTTGAAATGCTTAAAGAAGATTTAGAAAGCAAAATTGGCGAAGGAGACGCTTTACTCAAACGAGTCGACACCGTGACCCAGCAAATTCAACGTCTCGAGCGAATTACGGATCGGTACCTTGATTTGGGTAGTGTGCGGGATCAGGCGCGCAAATATGAGTCAGTCGATCTCCACGCATTGATTGAGGATTGTGTTGAATTCGTGGCCCAGGAATTGGCCGCACGAAAGATACGGGTAGAACTAAAACTCGACGCGAAACAATCAACTGCTCGAGGTGATCGCGACGCATTATCGCAGGTGCTATTTAACTTATTGCGAAATGCAATGGACGCCCTTGGGGGAGATCTAGAAAATCTTAGCCCGTCTCAAAGCGACAAATGGATTCGCATTTCCACGAGGAACGTGGATCAGTCCGTGGTCGTGAACGTTGAGGACAATGGGCCGGGCGTGAAATCGGGGTTGGGGGCTCAAATATTCGAGCCTTTTGTTACGACCAAAGCTCAAGGACACGGCTTAGGGCTCAGCATTTCTCGCCAAATTTGCTTGGATCACGGCGGCGAGCTGGATCTGACTGTTGGTGCTTCTCGAAACGGAGCTAGTTTTGATATGAGGGTGCCATGCGCATACTAGTGGTTGAAGACGAAGCTCACAATCGGGAAGCCATTGGCGATGTACTCACGCGATTGGGGCAAACAGTGACGATCGCGGCAGATGCTTCTGATGCGATGGTGAAGCTCAATGCTGAATCTTTTGATCTCGTTTTAAGTGACGTGAGAATGCCCGGGATGAGTGGCATCGATTTTTTTCGAGCCGCCATAAAAATGCTGCCCGATTCTTTGCCAAAGTTTGCATTTATGACCGCCTATGGTCGCCTCGATGAAGCCGTTGAAGCCATGCGGCTTGGAGCTTTACATTTTCTTTCAAAGCCCATTCGGAAAAAAGACCTAGAGGTTTTGATTCACGACGTTGGTCGTGAAGTTGGATCCAAGGCAAAAGACTCCACGAGAGGACACCCGCATGAACCAGTGGTGGTGTCGCGCACCTTTGCAGAGGTGATTCAAACCATCGACCGCGTTGCTCCCAATCTAGCGTCAGTGTTATTGGTTGGAGAAAGTGGCGTAGGAAAAGAAGTTCTTGCGCGAAGGCTGCATGCCAAAAGTGCACGAACCAGCGCTCCGTTTGTTGCATTTCACGCCGGTGCCGTACCGGAATCTTTGGTTGAGAGTGAACTTTTTGGTTACGTAAAAGGGGCCTTTACCGGAGCCGATCAGGACAAGCCGGGACTGTTAACTCAAGCGAATGGCGGTACTTTTTTTCTCGATGAGATTGCCACCATGCCGGTGGGAGTGCAGGCGAAGCTCCTAAGAGTGATCCAGGAACGAATGGTGCAACCGCTCGGAGCCACCACTGCCCACCCGATAGATGTCCGTTGGGTGGCAGCGACCAACGCCAATCTCAAAACTGAAGCCGAGCGGGGTGGGTTTCGCCAAGATCTATTGTATCGCCTAAGCGTTGTGGAAGTCGAAGTGCCTCCGCTTCGCACCCGCGTTGAAGATATTCTCCCGCTCACTCAAGCATTTTTAGAAGAGTTTTCACGCCGAGAAGGGCGAGCGGTGCTGACGTTAAATCCAAATGTAGCCGAAAAACTAAAGGCCTACCCTTGGCCCGGCAACGTGCGTGAACTTCGTAACGTGGTAGAAAGGGCTGTAGCTTTGGCGACTGCCGATCAGTTTGATGTTGCGCTTTTGCCGGAACAGGTAAACTCGGCAGAGAAATCGCGCGAAGTTCGAATTGCAGTAGGTACGACTCTTCAATCGGCTGAAGATAAACTCATTGAAGAAACACTACGCATGTGTGGCGGCGACAAGGTACAGGCAGCAGCGATTCTTGGTGTTGCTCCCCGAACTATTTATCGATGGTTGGAAAAACGCACTCAAGTTTAAAAAACTTCTTCTTTACTCGTGTGTGTAACTGGAGCGTTTTGTAATTCTCGTAGTAGATCCAAATACAGCTTTTTTGCGTTTTGCTGTGAGATGCGATCCCCATTCAAGGTTGTAGTATAAATTTTTTGAATGAACTCGAGTTTCGTTTTACCCGAAGCGAAGCTGTTATAAAGTTTTTCACCCGCAATGAAGCCCAAATTTCTCGTAGCTTCTAAAAATATTGAGCCTCGATTGGGGCCGATCGCCAGCGAAATTGGGAGCGGTCGCGAAACGTAACGTCCGTTCGGTTCGCGTAGGTAGCGCCGCTGCGATTCGCAATGTTTTAATACCAGACCAGCTACTTTTTTGGTGGTGCGTTCTTGTAGAAGAGGCTTTTTGCCCAACGCTCGATTCGCTAATGCTCGAAAGTCGTCTTCTAGATCGCACTTGCGCTTATGATTGAGTGTCTTGCTGCCGAAATAAGCAATCATGTTACGCAACAGATTCTGAAAAAAGTGACGTTGTGGATCAACTAAAATGTCCAGACTTCCCGAGTGCGAAGCGTGTAGTAAGGTCGACGCGGCTTCTCCGACCGCATTTACCGATTCCGAAGGCAGGTAAATTGCTATCGACGGTGAAGAAAGAGTTCCTTTGGTGCGCATCGGAATCAGAACCGTGCGATTACCCAGCACTTGAGCTTTTATAGTTCTCAATTCTGCCTTCGTTAGGCTTCGCAATAATTCGCTATTCGAAAGAAATGCGAGGTCGTTGACCGTGTGAATAGAAAAATCCACCACACTATTCAAGGGGAGCTGAAGTGTTTCCGCCAAATGTTTAAGGTTTTGAGTAGTGAGTTCGTGAAAACTAATGCCTTCACCTTCGTCAATTAATTGGCTGGCTTCTGCCCACTGTAAATATGATTGAAGTTTAACCCAGGGAGCTGCGCTGATTATGCAATATCGATCGGAACTTAATTTAAGAACGTCGACCGTGTGTTCGCGCCCCTGTGAGGCAAGGCGCCAATACAAACTTTCACTGTTCTGAAAAACTGTGAGAATTTTTCGTTTAGACTTAGCACGCGCTAATTCTGTTTTTATTTTTCGCGGAATATGACCACTAGCCAAATGAAGGTCCCCATACAAGACCACTAGCCTTCGGTTCGGATTGGCCAATGCAAATTGAGAAATAACCTCTGCGGCGTGTTGATCTCGCGCAGTAAGCTCCGAAGTACCGGTGTTGAGTGCCAACACCGGGAGTCCGCGCTCCTTTGCGAAAAGAACTAGCGGCCTAAAGTTTTCCCAGGGAAAACCCCACTTTTTTGAGTAATCAATCTTCTTTAGCAACTCGTTTTCTGAAATTGCGTCTTCCAGAAACTGATCCAAATATTTTTGATCTTCCGTTCGCACCAGTTCTAAACCAAGAGCCAGACCGCGTTTGTTGGGTTCGGTAGGGTCGTCGAGATTCCAAAGATCGGTTAAAAGTCGTAGGGCCGATCTCTGTGACTGGGAAAACGTGTGATAATCGCCAACCAAAACGATGTCGGCTTTTTGGGCGGCTGCGATGAGGGCCGGACGATTAGAATATTCGGCAGCGCCACGGAATTCTTTTTTGTAAGCTTCGTAATAACTACGCAGTTCCCGTGGTTGTTCGCCAAGGGTTTTACGAACCTCAGCTCGAATCATTAGGAGAATGTTTTTTTGTAATTTAAGTATTCTCCGATGGCTCATTTAGTTATTTAAAAAAATCCGATCAGTGCAATGATCTAAGCCTCGAGTGCGTGAAAAAGTAGCATTGTGAGCTAAAAATTTAGCGAAATGTTCAAAAACTACACTCTCGAATCTACAAGCTAGAGTTTTGGCTTCCGCATTACTCGATACAGAATGACCTCTAGCATGTGGACAAAATCGCAACTCATAGTGAACTTCATTTTCAGTTAAACGGCGCGGTAGTAAAGGCTTCCACTGCAAATCTCCACCTTCCAGAAACTGATAGAGCCCTTCGAAAACGCTATAGGAGTCGTACCGCTCATCATTTGGAATTAAGAGCTTTTCGCCCGCAATCTCTCGCCCCCAAAGCGCGCATATATTGATACACTCCTCGATACGAATTTGAGCCTCAGTCTCGCCGACGCGCTGGTGATGCGCATGCAAAAGATCAAAAAGGTGAGCTTCGAAAGCGCAAAGCTCGTCGTAAAAGCGAGCAAGAAACGATTCGACTGGTGTATCGTCTAACAATTCAGTGAGCGGATAGGGCTTACGAATGCCGAGGCCCGAAACCTTTTCGGCACGATCTAAGGTAGATGCAAAAAGTTTTTCGGTTCTGGCTAGCGAAACCAGAAGTTCAGGGTCTCCGCTATTTTGGTAAACCTCCGCAATACGACGCAACCACTGTAGGCGGCGAACAATGGCTCCAAAAAAAACGTAGTGTGAAGGACCTACCAGACTAGGCATAACGGTTTATAGTCTCAATGAAGAAACTCTTTCATGTCCCCGGCGACTTCAAACAAATCCTGCGAGAGTAAATTCAATACGAACTCATAAATGGCAATTTCAGAGTCAATATCCCCAATCACGCGAACAATTTCGGTGGTTTGGGCCGTAAAGAGCGGAATATCACGCGGAATCCGAAGTAAATGCGTGGCCTCGGACCATAGATGATCTTTTAGCTCTTTGAGTTGCGCGACAACGTAGTTTTTGAGCGCAATTGGAACCGTGAGTTGAATCACGGGACCTTGTCGGGCATTAATGAGTACGAACGCCAAGTCGCCCTGCGAAACTGCACTGACGTCGGCTAATATCCAATGGTCCGGTGAAAGCGGTGTTTTGCTGCGATCGGCAAAATGCACTCGAATTTCCGGACAGTCACGCAAACGCGCTAACAACAATGAAGGGTAGAACTGGGTAACCGACTCTGGAAGCAAAGCAAAACACTCTTTGGTGGCGTTCACATTGAACAGAGGGCGATAACGTTCGGCGGCTCGCCTCAAAGTATGCGCCTTTTTGGCCATAGCGACAAAGCGAGCTTGCTTAGCATCATGCGAGTCGCCGTTAGCGCCGCCAAAAGCCCAAGTCTTTAGCGCGGCGGCGGCTGGTTTTTTTTCGCCAATCCAATCGAGTGCTTCGTGCACCAACTCACTTGGTACCGACGAAAGATCAGGCATCGGAGCCGATTTGAGTTCCTGCAAACGTGGAGTCTTACCCGCACCCTGAACAAAGAGTTGATGTTTGAGCCAAAACTGAACCGGTGAAGAATTGAGCATAGCCACTAGCCAGGCAACATCTGAAGGGTTGTGCGGAAAAATTAAGGTTTTTCCTGGTTCTGGGTTTCGATTGAGCGGGAGAAATCCGAGCGTGTCGTCTTTTCGAATCACTTCAATCGCGGTGCTTTTAACCGACGGGCCAGCAAAAAGGCCATTTTGACTATCTTGAGCCCAAGTTTGAATCGACGCTAACTGAAAAAGTTTCGGAAATTTCTGGTTCAAATGGCGCACAAGTGGTGCGGCACCTCGAACGAAAAGGTGGTCCCAACCGCGCTCAGCAAGTTCGTGTTGAGTGGCGCTAGAATCTTCAAGCTCCGTGAAATCGATACGATTAGTCCCGAATTTGCCAAACCGCGGTCGGTGTAAATCTCTTTCGTTTTTATTATGCACGCGACGAAAAACATAAAGGTAACGATAAGGGGCGAGTTCTTCACCCGTAAGTTCTACGAAATACTCCAGCGTGGCCATGCCAAGAAGGGCTTTTCGCAAACGTTCGCCGTCGTGGGAATCGGGCAGTACTCGGTGGGAGAGATACACGCAGGTGCCGTTTTCTTTAAGCTTGCTGATTGCGAGGTTTAAATGAAGCTCTCCCCAATTTAGATTGGAGCTGCTCGAAAGAAGCCCTCTCCAGTGCGGCAGTTGCTCTGAAAGTGCTTTGAGCCACCGAGTCGATTTAGAACGATCAATATGATCTAATACGAGCGCTTGATCAAAACCTTCGATCTGCTGAATTTGTCCTGCGGTTCCCTGGTGCAAACGCGAAACATCGGGACCACCGAGCGGAAGTTGCTCAAGATTATGCAGTTCAAGCCCCATGAGAGGTGCAATATGAAGAATCTGGGGCAGTCGTGTGCGTGTAGGTGAGCACTCCTTCAAGTGGCGAAGCAATGCGAGCAAACCCATCATCTCTGTGAATGAAACTTCAAACAGTTCACTTTCACAGGCCCAAATCGCACGTGAAACTTGCGAAGAATCGGTGCAAATGTCAGTGCACTCACCACCGAGTTTCGTAAGTAGTTTTTCCACGAGGTTGAGTGAAAAGTCGCCGAGTTCAAGGCACGGTAGAAAAGTTTTTTTACAAACAGTTTCACCGTGGAAAGAACTTAAGTAGGTGACCCCTAGTTTTTCGAGAACCTCTTCGCAAAAGGCGGCTACTTTTCTTTCACCGTCGAAATCGAGGTGCCGAAACTGTCTTCGAAGGGGCGTGGTCGACATCCATTTGCGAGCACTGTGATCGCTCCATTCAAAATTTTCTGACTTGTTATTAAACTGCTCGAGGGCGGCAGCAAGTTGTTGCTGGGCCGCAGTGCTTGGAACATACCAAGAGTACAGATTGCTTCGAACAAAATTCCAGCAGTGCTTGTCGTAGGAAAAACCTTGAGCACAGTTCTGCAGAAAACTATGAATGGTAAAATTAAGTCGCCCAAGATCGGCGTTTTCAAATGAGCGCCAGCCAAGAACACCGAGGTGTTTTAGAAAAAAGATTCCTAAAATTTGGAAAAGCGCGACTTCGGCTACGAAACCTTCCCAGGCTGCCAAGCCAAGCGTGCGGCCGAAATCTGTTTCACGATAGCTTTCACGCAAAATATCGGTGAGGGAAAGCGAACGATTGAGTTTTTCCCCTCGAGCTCGTGCAACTTTGCGAGCAATGAATTCAAGACGGCGCTCAATAGCGGTTCTTCTTCCTGGATTCAATGCCAGCAGTCGATCTCGTGATGCGCGTACGTCTTTGGTAAGAATTTCAAACGCCGCATTTAGTGGATGTTGTTCCAACGAAACGCTCAGCTGGGGATCGAGGCGAAGCGCCGAAGTTGGTGCCGATTGTGTCGCTGAAGTGCTGATTCCACCCTTGCTAAGGGCAAAAACCATAGGGTTGGAATTGCCGAGCTCGGGATCGTCGGTGACGACCCGGCCCAAAAGAGTTTTGGTATTCAGGAGTTGGGACAGTTGTGATCGTTCGGATGAAGTTTGCTCGATGCCCATGTCTGTTCTGAAATTAGTACCGAAAGACTTCAGAAATTTGAAGACTTGCCGAAAAAATTAATAGCGGAACCGGGCACGGTCTTAACAATATGCTCGGAGAGGAGAATCTATGGTACAGGGTGACAAAGAAGTCGCACAGCCACAGGACGATACGGGTGAGATCGATCGCATCATGAAAGAGATCGAAGAGCTCGAAAAAAACATGGGTGCAGCGCCTGCAGCAGCGCCTGCAGCGGGTCCAGTGGTCGCGCCCGAAGCCGCGGTTGCCCCAGCTCCAGTTAAGGATGCTGCGACGCAAGAGCCAGTTGCTCCAGTTTCGGCAGAAACAAACGAAGACGACAATATGCATCATAATGTTGTGCCGCTTCATGCAGATTCGGGCGATTCCGAGAGTTTAGTTGAGTCGGACGCCGTGTTAACTAACAACGAACCACTTATGAAATCTGATTCTCAATACGAGGGCGACGGTGCTCTGGCGTTGAAAGTCGGTGGGTGTGCGGAAGTTCAGCTCGAGTTTACTCGAGCCGGCGTGGCAGTGACTCTTCACTGTTCTGACGACGGACTTTCGATCACTACTGACCAAGGCGCCGAATTCCGAATTCCCTTTCGAAAAGCAGCCTAAGTCCGGTAAAAGCATCGCTAGATGCTCAGTATCTCATCGGGGCTCCTCCGGGGCCTTTCCTTAACTTCTCCACCCGAAAAGCTTGCTCATGAGGGCGTGCGCCCGACTGGACAGAAAACCCGCCAAGCGGTTTTTAATGTGTTGCGCCACTTTCAGTTTTGCGGTGAACCTATTTTGGCCGGGGCAGTAGTGGCCGATTTGTTTGCGGGAGCTGGAACCCTTGGGCTTGAGGCCGTGTCCAATGGCGCTAAAAGTTGTGTATTTTTGGAAGCTCATCGCGCTGTTTTGCCGGTATTGCAGCGAAACGTCGCGATCGTCGCCGAAAAAATGCTCAAGCAAGGGCACGAAGTGCAATTGAGCGTTCTCCCGGGAGACGCACTTTCCAACTACTCGAGGCTACCAAGTATTCGAATTTTGTTCGCCGATGCGCCGTATAAGGCCGCAGTCGCCCTGCAATTGCTCGAGACCGAGGCTAAAAGTTCGAAAATAGATCAAAATGGTCTTCTAATTCTCGAAGTCTCGATCGCCGAAAAGGTGCCCGGTCAGGTAGGGGCGCTCGTGCGTTTTGACGAAAAGATTTACGGTGACACGGCCGTTCATTTTTTTGTAAAAAAAGGTTTCGCATGAACCGCCTAATACGACGCGCACTTTATCCAGGAAGTTTTGATCCGCTCACCAACGGGCACCTCGACATCATCGAGCGAACGCTCTCGGTTTTTCATGAAGTTAGAGTTTTAGTGGCGGCGAGCTCGCGGAAAAACTCAATGCTTTCAATGGAAGAGCGCGTGGAATTAATAAAAAAAGCATTCAAAGGTAATCGGCGAGTGACC
Source organism: Bacteriovoracaceae bacterium UBA4573 (assembly GCA_002387735.1). Taxonomy (GTDB): domain Bacteria; phylum Bdellovibrionota; class UBA1018; order UBA1018; family UBA923; genus UBA923. The sequence continues at coordinate 23,236 of DGKJ01000035.1, forward strand.
GTGGATTGTTGGGAAGGTCTAATCATGGACTACGCCCGAAATCACAAAATGCACGCCGTGGTGCGCGGGTTGCGAGCTGCCAGCGATTTCGAATACGAGTTTATGATGGCTGCGATGAATCGCAATCTTAATTCGGACGTTGAAACGTTTTTCATGATGACCGGTCAGAATATGTTTTTTATCAGCTCGACGATGGTGAAAGAACTTTTTCGCTTTGGGGGAGATATCGCGCCCTACGTTCCTAAACCCGTGCTGCAACGGCTCATGCAAAAACGTAAAGAAGGGGAACTCTAAATGCATAAACTCGCTGATCGACTTGCGAACGTCACGGAAAGTTCAACCCTGAAAATGAATTCAGCCGCACGTGAATTAGCGGCCCAGGGAAAAAAAGTCATCAACCTGACGGCGGGAGAGCCTGACTTTAAGCCGTTTTCGGCGATCAAAGACGCTACGATTGATGCCATTAAATCAGATTTCAACAAGTATACGCCGGTCCCTGGTATGCCGGAATTGCGCAAGGCAATCGCAGAAAAACTAAATCGGGAAAATGGGCTTGCTTACAAGCCGGAAGAAGTTTGTGTCTCGGCGGGTGGGAAACAAACGATTTTTAAATTTATTCTTTCGATCGTGAACGATGGAGATGAGGTGTTGATACCCGCGCC
>DGKJ01000036.1:0-9713 GCA_002387735.1 Bacteriovoracaceae bacterium UBA4573
ACACCCCAGGCCACGAAGCGTTCACGGTTATGCGCGCGCGTGGTGCGAACGTAACCGATTTAGTAATCTTAGTGGTCGCTGCCGACGACGGCGTTATGCCGCAAACTCGTGAAGCATTGGACCACGCCAAGGCCGCAGGCGTGCCAATTATCGTGGCAGTAAACAAAATGGACAAACCCGGTGCTAATCCGGAAAAAATCATGAAGGCCCTTGCTGAACTAGACCTCCTCTCTGAAGAATGGGGTGGTCAAACAATGTTCGTGAAGGTTTCTGCCATTAAAAAAACCGGAATCAAAGAACTGCTTGAAGCCATTTTATTACAAGCAGAGGTGTTAGACTTAAAAGCAAACCCTGAACGTGCAGCGGAAGGCTCGGTGCTCGAAGCACAACTTGATCGTTCCCGCGGTGCCGTGGTTGACGTTCTTGTGAAACACGGAACGCTTCGACCTGGTGATATCGTGGTTGCTGGTCCGCACGTTGGACGTGTTCGTGCTTTGACCGACGACAAAGGCCAGCCGTTAAAAGAAGCGCTCCCAGGTTACGCAGCTCAGCTGCTCGGGCTCGAAGGAGTTCCAACTGCAGGTGACACTTTTAATGTTATGTCTAGCGATGCCGAAGCTCGTAACTTAGCCCAGCATCGTGTGGAAAAGGTTCGTGCGCAAAATGCGGCGAAAACTTCTAAAATGACTCTTGAGGACCTTTTTAGCAAAGTTCAGCAAGGCAACGTAAAAGAATTGGCCGTGGTTCTAAAAACTGACGTGTTTGGATCCACCGAAGCAGTGCGAGACAGCCTTTTGAAACTGACCACTGAAAAAGTGAAGGTTAAAGTTCTCTCGGCCACCACAGGCGGAATCACTGAGAGTGACGTCATGCTGGCAAGTGCTTCCAATGCCATTATTTTAGGTTTCAATGTTCGACCTGAGACTAAAGCAATCAAGGTTGCCGAAAGTGAACACGTTGAAATTAAAACCTACGCCATCATTTACGAACTTATCGACGATGTTAAAAAAGCAATGGCCGGATTGCTCGAGAAAAAAGCTGTTGAAAAGTATCTCGGCCGAGCCGAAGTACGGCAAACCTTTTCGGTTCCGAAAGCCGGAACTGTGGCAGGTTGCGCAGTGGTCGATGGGAAAATCACGAGAAACTGCCAGGTTCGATTGCTGCGTGAAAATCGCGTAATCTACACTGGCAAACTGAACTCATTACGCCGTTTTAAAGACGATGCCAAAGAAGTGGCTACCGGTTTTGAATGCGGAATGGGTCTCGAGAACTACAATGACATCAAACAAGGTGACATCATAGAGGCCTTCACCGTCGATATGGTCGCGCAGGAGCTCGACGCACCGATTGCTCAGTAACATTAACCGTTGGGGTCCGAATCCCCACAAATCTATAGGAGATTTGAAATGCATAAGCCGTTTATCACCGAGCGCCCGAGTTACCGCACTGCACGTTTCGCAGAGTTGATAAAAGATGAACTCACTCTCATGATCCCAGGGGATTTGAGTGATCCTGCTTTTAAGAACACTCCTTTTCTAACGATCACTAAGGTCGAAGTAATGCCAGATCTTCGCAATGCGAGCGTTTGGATTTCTTCAATGGAATTGGATCCTGAAAAAGAAGAAGACGAAAAACGGATTCGCAAATTGGAGGACGCGTTGAATCGAGCGGCCGGCTATTTGCGCCATCAACTCGTTCAATCGCTCAACACCAAAGTTACGCCGGCGTTGCACTTCCGATTCGATCGCGGATTCTGCAACACTATGCGCGTAAACACACTTCTCGCAAAAATTTGACCCATCGGGAGCATCTTCATATGAAGTCTGGAATTATTCTGGTCGACAAGCCCGCTGGCTCTACATCTTTCGATTGTATTCGCGACCTCAAGCGCGCGTGGAAACGTTCCGATTTGGGCCACTGCGGAACACTCGATCGCTTTGCTACGGGCCTACTCCCGATATTAGTTGGCGACGGATTAAAACTCGTACGATTTTTCTTAGAGTCCTACCCAAATCTCCCGACTTATTGGAAAACCTACCAAGGAGTCCTTTTACTTGGTCGGCAAACCGCGACCGGAGATCCGGAAGGCGAGGTACTCCACGATCTTCCCGTTCCCGAGTCTATCGATCGCTCTAAGATTGAAGAGGCCATGAAGACGTTTGAAAACGCGCCCTACGCGCAAACGCCTCCGGCCTACAGCGCAAAAAAAATAGAAGGATCCCGAGCAAGCGATTTAGCCCGTGAAGGTAAACTCAATCCAGAATCACTTAAAGCGGTCGACGTCACCATTGAACTATTTCGACTCATCGATTTAACCAGAGAAGGCGACAAAGTGCGGGTCCGGTTTGAAGCTCGTTGTTCAAAGGGCACATATGTTCGTCGCCTGGCCGAAGACCTCGGGCAAAAACTCGGCACTCATGGAACGCTTCTCGAACTTTGCCGCACTCACGTAGGCTCCTTCAAACTCTCAGATGCAAAACCTCTTTCGGAGCTTTGCACCACGGCCGCCGACGACGCGATTCTCGATATGGGCGTGGCAACGAGCTTTCTACCTCGAATGATAGCCCTCGACGCCGATGTGGAAGCCATGAAAAAAGGGCAGTTTGCCGGACTTCATGCAAGGCTCGCGAACGCGGATTTCCCACCAAACGTTTATTGCGCCGCTACAGTCGCGGGTGACCGCCCCGTTGCACTCCTCGAATTGCGTTCAGACCAACGAATCGATTTTCTGCGCGCGTTTCAAATCTAAGTTCTGTTAGGCTTGATACCGTTTGACGTTAATTCTCGCCGCGAACTCCGGTAGAGTGCGTATTCTAAAAAAAGTTCCGGTCTCCAGCGGTCTCCGCACCTCTACGCGCGAAAGGTCAAAAATTTGAGAAACGGTTTTTCCATCTTCGAACGGAACAACCAACTCATAAATTTCCAGTTGAGAATCGAAAATACTGAGTATTCGTTCGCGAAGCTGGGAAACCTGAGAAAGATCTAGGGCCGATAAAAATACAGGTTTAAAAAGGGCAGCCCCTTCTTTCGGAATGTGAAATCTGGGCGGTTCCGCCCCATTGAGATTTTGCATAGCGATTTCGTTGGCATCCAAGGTCTCACGATACAAGCCGTTGGCCCAGATCTTGAGCATCTGGGTTTTCTTGCATTGATCCATTTTATTGAACACAAGCAACATTGGAATCTGATGAGCTCCGAGTTCGGCGAGAACCTTCATGGTCACCTCACAGTGGCGCTGCACCTCTTCACTAGAACCATCGAGAACGTGAACCAACAGGTCGGCTTCAAGCACCTCCCCTAAGGTCGAGCGAAAACTCGCAACTAATCCGTGCGGAAGGCGATCAATAAAACCAACGGTATCAATGGCCAAAACGGCGGGTCGAGCCTTCGGAGTGAGCAAGCGCACCGAAGCGTCGAGCGTGGCAAAAAGAGCATCTTCCACTAAAACCTCAGACTTTGTGAGCGCATTTAACAGCGTCGACTTGCCAGCGTTAGTGTACCCCACCAATGCCACCTTCAAAATGCTCTCGCGCTGACGACGGTGCAAATCTCGAGAAGCTTCTACTTCTACTAACTTTCGACGCAAGTGGGTAAGACGGTCTTTCACCAAACGTCTATCGACCTCAATTTGTTTTTCACCCATTCCCTTTCCTTTGAGTGCGCCGCCACCGCTACCGCGCTGTCGCTCAAAGTGGGACCATAAGTTTGTGAGTCTCGGCATCAAATACTGCAACCTGGCCGTCTCTACTTGAAGTTTGGCCTCTTTGCTTCGGGCATGCCGATTGAAAATTTCGAGAATAATACCGCTTCGATCTAATACGAGTTTTTGAGTAATTTTTTCGACGTTTTTCAGTTGAGAGGGCGAAAGATCAAAGTCTACCAACAAAAGATCGAGTTCGAGTTCGTCCATCTGTTTACGCAATTCCTCGAGCTTCCCTGAGCCCAAGTATGTCTTTGGGTCGATTCGGTGCTTCGTGAGAAGAGTGCGTTCAACACACTCACCTCCCATCGTCACTAAAAGTCCCTCAAGTTCGTCCAACCCCCATTCGCTATCGCTAACGATAAGAGCTCTTCGTTTATCGAGGGGAATTAAAAAAGCATTCGTATCAAACATAGAAGCGCCACTCTTACCGCAGACAACGGGCGAGTTCAAATCCCTCACTTTTAAAGTTTTTACCGAGTTCCACTAGCAGTTCGTCGATACGCCGTTCCACCCGCAAGCGACTCATCGATGGCTCCAGGGACGAACGATAGTCTTCGAGCTCCTCGAGAGTTTGCAAGTTGGCTTGCCGAGCCAATTTGGTTAAACATTCGGCGGCATGAGCATTGGGAGCCACTTTATTGCTGGTGCGTTTTCGCCAATACACTAAACTTCGCTCAAGCACCGAACCCGCAAGTGTTTCTTTTTTCATGGCTAGCGCGGCTTCGACCTCGGGCCTGCGTCGCGGAGTCGGTTTTAACGCACTGATGGCGGTCTTTTTTGGAAATGCCCCCCTTTTTGCCAAGTAATAAGCATAATCCGGAAAAACCTGCGCCACCACCCCCGGATCCCCTTCAAACATGATCGGCTCATCACTGTTCGATTCTGCCGCTAACGCGATCCATCTGAAACTGGCTAGCACTGCTGCGTTAAAAGTGCGTGGGTCTACCGATTCCACTACCTCTTGCGCTTTCGCGACATACCTTGATTCGAAAATGCTCAATTCCCGAAAAAAAAGTGCGAATGCTTCGTTGGATTTGGCGGAGGCATGCGTAAAGAATACTTTTTCAGCGCAGCGCACCCACGGAATAATTTTGAGAACGTCAACTTCCTTTTCATTTTCCTCGATGCGGTATTCCGTACACAATAAAAGTGCTTCGTGCCAAGTAGCCGCTTTCTCGATTGGGCGGCTTGGTCTAAAGTCAGGGACATGGGCGCACGCACAAAAAAAGGCAGTGCACACTGAAAGGACTCGCATGAACGGTTTCATGAACACACACATACCAGAAAAATCTAAAGTTGCGATCTCGTTCCCTGGGCGTAGCGACTTCCGCGTGGTGCCGCCCAACGAAGCCTATGTGAGTGTATTCGACAGAAGCTTTCATTTTGGTGATTCAGTTTACGAAGTCGTACGCACTTACGACGGCGTACTCTTCGGCATGAAGGAACACACAGATCGCTTGCGTAATTCTATGAAACTTGGTTTGTGGGCCCACCTGCCCGACTTCTCGTTGATCGAACGCATGATTAAAGATACTTGTCGCCAGTATTTTTCGGAGTTTGGGCGCAAAGATCTTTACGTACGCGTTACCGTGAGTCGCGGCATAGGCGACACTAACATTGACCCGACAACCTGTGGCCAACCTTACGCCGTAGTGATCGCTAAAGAAATTCCTCCAGCCCCAGACTGGCATGCAACCAAAGGCGTAGAGTTCGCAACTGTTCAGCGGCGCCGGAACTCCCACGAAGCCCTCCCCCCTTCGATGAAATCCGGAAACTATTTGAACAACGTTCTCGCCATAGTCGAGGCAAAACACAACGGCGGCTCCGACGCCGTAATGGTCAATGCCCACGGTTTTGTGACCGAAGGAACGACCAATAATCTGTTCATTGTTAAAAATGGCGTAGTTTGGACGCCTTCGATGGATGCGGGTATTCTTGAAGGCATCACCCGGGCCATGATTTTGAATCTCTGTCGCCAACATAAAATTCCAGTCGAAGAACGACTTTTCACCATACAAGATGTATTTTCCTGTGAAGAATTATTTCTATCTTCGACGACTCGGGAAATCGTACCGATCACCAAACTCGACGGTCAAGCAATAGGGAATGCAAAACCGGGACCTGTCACTGTTTCATTGCGCAAACTTCTGCGCGAACACATCGCTAGCGAAGTTAAAAAACAACCTTCACTTTTCGAAATGGTTTAGAACTTTTCATGAAACGAAACTCTGCTTTAAAAAAACATCTAAAACGAGCGTTGCCGATTGCCATTGAAGCTGCCACTGAGGCGGGCGCATTTATAGAAAAAAAATATGGACGCTATCGCTCACTGTCAACCAAACCGATGGCGGGCCTGGTTACAGAAGCTGATCGCGGTGCCGAGAAGATAATTCTCCGAACTCTGCGCAAGAGTTTTCCACTTGATCACTACTGGGGTGAGGAAACCGGACGCAGCGAAGCCAAATGGAAAAGCCCATTTCGTTGGCACATTGATCCGCTCGACGGAACCACTAACTTCGTTCACCACGTCCCTATGTTTTGCGTTTCGATCGGACTAGAGTTCGAAAATACCGACTCCGTCTTGGGCGTAATTTATCAGCCAATGATGCGAGAACTGTTCACCGCCACCCTGGGCGGGGGTGCCTATCGCAACAATCAACGAATTCGCGTATCGAAAGTCGCCACTGTGGCCGACGCACTTTTAGCCACGGGTTTTAGCCTTAAAGTTGATCAGTACCAAAAAACCGAAATGCAAAGTCTCAGTAAACTATTAAACCAGTCCCATGGCATTCGCCGCATAGGCAGCGCCGCACTAGATCTTGCTTACGTCGCAGCGGGACGATTCGACGGTTTCTATGAACGCGGCTTAGCCAACTGGGACGTCGCCGCTGGCATGGTCCTTGTTCGAGAAGCAGGGGGCGCAGTTTCAAACGCTCGAGGCGAACGATTTCGATTGAGCGACGACACGATCGTGGCCACCAACGAAAAGATTCAGGGCGAATTATTAAAATTCATTGAATCTTAGCTTTACCCCGTGCCGTCGAAGGCAAAACCTGCCCCGCATTGACGCGCACGCCAAGTCACTTCAGAATGGTAATTTAAGGGGGGCATCAGGCTATGTCTGCTGTCTATTTGCTCGATAAATTTTCACACGAAGCGATTGTCATTCAACTCTTTCTGATTTCAGTGATCACGATGAGTTATTTTGGTTACCTACTTCTCAAAAAGAAAAAATACGGTGCTGCCAAAAAACAAATTCCAGACAACGTCGTACGAGCCTATTTAATGGAACTCATTTCTCACGCCGAAGGCTTCAAGAACCAGCTTTTCGGCACCAATTTCCAAATTCCTACGGGTAAGGCTCCGGATCTGACGGCCAGTTACGCCGCAACTGCAACAGCCGCGCCGGCAAACGCCGGTGACGCTGCCGCCGTAACGGCCGCGCAAGGTCTCGTGGCAGAACTGCAAAAGCAACTTGCTGCCTCTAATGCCAAACAAGAAGAATTTGCAAAAACCATCAGCCAACTTTCGGCCGATAAAGCGACGCTCGAAGCAAAGGCCGCCCAAGGTGGCGCTCCCGCAGCGGGAGGGGCTCCTTCGAAAGATGCTCTCGAAAAAATAGCTAAACTCGAGGCAAAACTTTCGGAATATGAAGTAATCGAAGATGATCTAGCCAATTTGAAAAAATACCAACAAGAAAACAAACAACTTCGGTCACAGTTGGCCGCTCTTCAAGGAGGCGCCCCAGCCCCAGAAGCTCCAACTGAAACACCCGCAGCGCCCGTCGAAGCTATCGTCATGCCAAACACTGGCGCTCCAGCCGTCAGCGCTACCGCTCCAGCCGTCAGCGCTACCGCTCCAGCCGCGAGTGCTGCTCCAGCCGCCAGCGCTACCGCTCCAGCCGCGAGTGTCGCTCCAGCTGCCAGTGCTGCTGGGAATGCCTCGCCTATAGCTGCGGCAGAACAAGCAGTGGCGGAGAACAAAGCCAATGACCAATTTGAACAGTTAGTCGACAAAGTTGAAGAGAGTTTGGCTACTCCAGCGGGCGCTAGTGCCGTAGATCCGGCGGCGGTTGCTGCTGCAAAAACAGCTCCACCTGCTTCAGACACTGCGGCTCCGCCGACACCAGCAGCGCAAGCGACCGACATTAAACCGAGCGCTGCCCCTGTTGCCGCAGCGAAGCCGGACAAAAGTGACACAGACCTGTTAAGTGAATTCGAACGCATGCTCTCGGGGTGAAGTCCGAATGAAAATGACTAAATTCAATTTTGGTGCTTTTTTGGGAGCAAGCTTAATGTTTTTGGCTTCCGCCCACGCGTCTGTTCCGAAACCAAATAAACTGAATTCGCTACGCAGCAAAGACCTCGACACTGCAACCAGCTTGTTCTCTTCTACCGTACAAAAAAATCGCTCCGTCAGCGCCTGGATCGGAGCCCTACACTCCAAGTTCGGGCCTAAAACTAGCGATATATTGCACGAAATTTTAGAATCAAATAGCTCCTCGGAGTCTATGAGGTGGGCCTCCCTCATCGGTGTAGCTCGCCTCAACGGAAAAAAATCTCTCGAGACACTAAGAACTTACATGTCGCACTCGAGCTGGCTGTTACGCGACGCTGCTATAAAAAGCGCAGTCGCGCTAAATGCTCGGGAGCTCGCTCCCCATATCGAATCGCGGCTTCAGGATGAGGCCCTTGTTATTCGAACAAGTGCGGTCGACGCCATTGGACAGCTAAAATTAAAAACCTCTTCTAAAAAATTATTGGCCGCGCTCTTTGACCCGTCCAACACCCACGGTGGCAAGGCGTTATGGATACACCAGCACATATTAAAAGTGTTGCGTGAGTTCCGCTACGAAGCTGCTCTTCCTAAATTAGGCGAGTACGCCAAGAAATATCCTAAAGACATAAAACTCCGCACAGAAGTGCAAAAAACTATTCGAGCACTTCAGGCCAAAGCGCCCAATATCAAACGCCCTGATCCAAAACGTCTTTAATACGCTGTTCTTCCATCTTTTTTAATTTCACCTTGGAAAATATGATGCGCCCCACTCTATAGAGCATCGTATTTTCCTCTACAGAATCCGAAACCGCCTCATTCCAACCTTCCAAGGCGTCGCGCTGAACCATTTGTTCTTTTTGAATAGAAACCTTTACAGAAGGACGACCATTGTAGTGACCAGGGGAAAGACTCATGCGAAGTCGATACTTTGCCTTCATATAGGTCGGTCGATCTCCGAAAGAATCGATGAAGTTCTTCTGGGCGGTGTTTTCGATCCAAGTAGTTTGCAGTAAACCTGCCTGCCGGTTTTGTACCGTGCGATCGAACGGCTTCAGTGCTTCAAGGGCCGCCTGCCAAGCAGTATTGTAGTCGGTCAAATAAATTCGCGAATATATCTTCACGGACTCTTTGCCGGGCTGATGAAAGGTACTGCAAGCTCCAAACACCGCTATAAAAACAACTGACGCTGCGCGGTAAGCGGTTTTTTTCCAGTTTCTACCCGATTGATTCAATGCAATCACCCCAAAATTTCCTCAAATCTTCCTCGTAGATTTTCGCACGAACCCTGAGTTATGTCCCAAAAAAACCTAACCGGGAGAAACTCTTGATCCATTTTAAAAGTCCGTTCCTGCTACTTTTAATCGTGTCCGTCTCGGCCTCAGCGACCAGTCCGTCCACCGTGGCGCTGCGAGCCAGAGATCTCGGAATTCAATTTGACGGCACTCCAGGGAAACAAAATTCTATAACGGACGTAAATGGCACCCTTGTGGGGCACACCACCCTCACAATAGACGAAGGCTCAAACGCCATTCGCACCGGTGTCACCGCAGTTCTTCCCGCCGGCCACACCCAGAGCAAAGTACCGGCATCCTATTTTTCGCTAAACGGAAACGGCGAAATGACGGGTACCCACTGGATCTCGGAATCAGGATTTCTCGAGGGACCGGTACTCTTGACGAATACTTTCAGCGTAGGTCTTGTTCGAGACGCCGTGCGCAAATGGGGGGAATCG
>DGKJ01000036.1:9930-16522 GCA_002387735.1 Bacteriovoracaceae bacterium UBA4573
CCCGATCTTGACGATGCATTTATGTTGCCGGTGGTGGCTGAAACCTGGGACGGATTTTTAAGCAACATCAAAGCCCACGCCGTCACTGAAGGACACGTTTTTTCCGCCCTGGATTCAGCAAATGCCGGCCCCCCGCTTGAGGGTGGCGTAGGTGGCGGAACGGGCATGGTGTGTTTCGAGTTCAAATGCGGCATCGGAACTTCCTCGCGAGTGATTGAAAACTACACGGTTGGAGTGCTCGTGCAAGCAAACTTCGGTGACCGCGACGAATTGCTCGTACGCGGCGTCCCCGTCGGCGAACAGATTTCCGACCTTTTGCCGGACCTCGAACAGCCTTTAAACGAATCTTTGGCCGAACACTCACCACTAGCACGAAAAAAAGATGGCTCCATTATCGTGATTGTCGCAACGGACGCGCCGCTTTTGCCGTCGCAACTCAACCGAATAGCCAAACGTGCCACCGTTGGGCTGGCACGCACTGGGAGTATCGCTCACAATTCCTCGGGTGATTTGTTTCTCGCCTACTCGACAGCGGTGCCCCGTACCGACGCTGAAGGCAATGAACTTTGGAGCGCCATTCCGAACTCCGCGATGGATCCCCTGTTTCGCGCCACCGCCGACGCGACCGAAGAGGCCATTCTAAACGCTCTCGTCGCTGGTCGCACGACAATTGGAAAAGACTACGTGCGCGTGCACGGAATCCCTCACGAACGACTCCTTTCACTTCTTAAAGACCGAAAATAATGCGCCAAGTCTAGTGACCTGAAATTTCATTGCCAATAACCTACCGGGGGTCTACCATTTGCAATCGTAGCCAAAATTTTTCATGTCAATGGAGATAGAAGGAGGCATTAATGTCCGTCAAGAATACTCGAACTACGGTGCTTGGACTTAGCCTTGTTGCGGCCATCGGGATTATCGTCGCATGTACCGGCCAAGGAACCGCAAAAGATAAACCCAAATACGTCTTCAAAGATGGATCGGGTCCTAACGGCGCCATCCTAACGATTGACGGCAAACCCTTCGACCAAGAACAGCTCATGGGCGATAACAAGGGCGACTACGCGGAAGCCCTCAAACGCATTTATGATCTCAACCTCGCGGGCACAGGCCGACTGCTTCTCGAAGTGGGTTACAGTGAAGAAGCTAAAAAAGCTGGAATGTCCGTCGACGAATACGTCGAAACCAAGGTTTTAAAGTCTGATATCAAAATTTCGGATTCAGAATACAATGCGTTCGTGAAAGAAAAGAACATTCCGAAAGAACAACTCAATGCTCAACTCAAAGAGCGCATCATGGCGTATATGAAGGGTCAGAAGCGCATGGAGCAGCGAGATGCTTTGATCCTAAGCCTTTCCAAAAAACATAAAGTTGAATTGTATTTTAAGAAACCGAACGTTCGAACCGACATCGAAGTTGGCGACGCTCCATTCCTCGGCTCGAAAGACGCGAAAGTAAAAGTAGTCGCGTTTTCGGACTTCGAATGCCCGTTTTGTTCACGTGCAGCGAATATCGTAACTCAACTCAAAAAGATTTACGGTAACAAGGTTCAAGTGGCATTCAAACACTATCCACTTCCTATGCACCCTAAAGCAAAACCAGCTTCGGAAGCCTCCATGTGTATTAACGAACAAAGCTCTGATAAGTTTTGGAAGTTTCATGACAAACTTTTCGAGAACCAAGACAAACTGGATGACGAAAACCTCAAGAAGTACGCAAAAGAGGTTGGCGCCAACATGGAAAAATTTACCGAGTGCTTCAACTCTAAGAAGTACGCCGCCCACGTTGAAAATGACCTTCGTTACGGAAGTCAAAAAGGCGTGAGCAGCACTCCGACGTTCTTCATTAACGGCATCGAAGTCAAAGGAGCGCAACCAATTGAACGCTTCCGCGAACTGATCGACGAAGAACTCGCCGGATAAGCCTTTTCCGAAATATGCCTGTATTCAAAACGGCGCGACTAAAATCGCGCCGTTTTTTTTTTGCCGCGAATTGCCGACTATTTTTTACCGACTTCTTTAGTCATTTTCTTTCTGCGAAAATCAACATGATACGCCATCTCCAAGGAGGGAGATCGCCTCATGTCAGTAGACAGCGTTTCTTCAGCCCAGCGCGAAATCGAACTAGCTAAACGCTTACTCAAAGAGCGTGAAGAGGACCACGCGCGCGAAGTCGACAAAATGCGCCAAGGTCAAGACGACCAAGTGCGCCAACTTCGAGAATCCCAACAAGAAGCCATTCAACGACTCAATGAGAAATCTACAAAATTTCACGAACGTCAACGCGAAGACTTCACTAAACAAATGGGTAAGGTGTCTGATCAATTCGAAAAAACCTTGTCCGAAGAGCGTCGCACAAACTACGATCGCACTGGTAGGATCATCGACGATGCTACTCGCCAACGAACGATCGAAAACGAAACTCGGGCCAATCAAATTCGTAACCTATTAGATGCTAACCGCACTACTTCCGACACTGAACGTGAGCAGGCGGCTGGTCGAATCAAAGATCTAAACGACAAATACAATGCAGATCGCGAATACTTCGCCCGCTTTACCGACCAAAAGCTAGGCGAAATGCGCGACGCCAACCGCGAAGCGCTTGCTAAGACAACAGCAGAAGCCCGCGCCAAGATCGATGCCAACACGAGTAGTAGTTCTGAGTTTAATAATCGAGAGAAAATGGGCGCCGAGCTCCGCTTCAAACGTCTGGCTGAACAAACCAAAACTGAGCGTGACATGCTGAAAAACGCCGGCACTCTTAGAGAAGATCAGCTTAAAGACGACAAGATGTTGCTTGAGCGTAAACTTGGAGCCGACGGCAACCGTGCGCTAAATCAATACCGCGAACGGATGTCCGAGAATCTAGCGAAAACGATCAACGACAACAATGTTCTCAGCGCCCAACGGGAACAAGAAAACGCTGCCCGTTTGGCTCGTCAAGAGAACGACCACCAAGCAAAACACCAGCAGGCTGTGAATCAGTTTCGCAAAAATGAAGCCGAAATGAAGTATGCTAACGAACAACTGCGAAACCGTAACGATCTGCAACGGGAACTTGATGATCGCCGACACAAACAGGACACGTTCTTAAACTCAGAAGCTATTCGTCGACAAGAAGAAGGCGCTCGGGAGAGCTTAAAAAATCGTTTCTCTGGTCGACTGGATGAAGTCGAAAACAAACACGCCGGAAGATTCCGCGAATATCAGAATGAAATGCAACAAAAAATGGCGGAAATGGAACTGAGAGGTTCTGTTGAGCGTAATACCAACGAACAGAAAAAAGCAGTAGAGTTTGCGGCGCAAGATTCTAAACACAACCAAGAAAAACTAAACATCAACAAAGCTTTCGAAGACAAGATTCTAGCAGCGGAAGAATTAAGGCAACGCCAGCTCGAAGATCTTACTAAAAATAGCCAAGAAACTCTCCGCGAAGTACAAAAAACGAAAGATCGCCAAATCGCATCGACTAATCGCGAAAATCAGACCAGACTTTTCGTAGAAACCAGTCGATTCCGCGACCAAATGGAAGAGGCTCGCCTCACCCACGAATTGAACCAAACGGCCCTGCAAGACTCAACTACTCGCCAATCCAAACAGTTGGCAAAAGCCTACTCTAAGTCGTTGACCCGTCAAAAAGAGAGTTTCGACGATGCGACTCAAGAACTTAAACACAACTCTATGATCACCACGGCGAAACAGCGCGGTGATGCGGAACATCAGAGCAGAATCCAGCTCTTAGATCTCCAAGCAAAAAACCGTCTGCTGGTCATGCAAATGGAAGACAAGATTGCCCGACTCAAGGACGAACACAACGCTCAGCTAGACAAAATGCAAACCGAACACGAAAAGGCCACTCGTGACACCATCAAACGCAATAAAGAGTTACTCGACAACGAACGTGAGGCACGACAACGCGATATCCAAATGAAAGATCAACAATCAGATGCCCGTTTAAAACAACAAGAAGCCTTTTTTCGACAAGAGATCGAGAAATTAAGACGCACCCATGAACTCTCCATCAAGAAGAGTTAAAATAGTTGCGACCGTTGGACCTGCGTCGCAGGATCAAAACACCCTAGAAAACATGATTCGCGCTGGCGTGAATGTTTTCCGACTCAATTTTTCTCATGGCACCCACGAAGATCAAAGCGCTCGTTTTCACAGCATTAGAGCCGCGTCTACTGCTCTAGGAAAACCAGTAGCCATATTACAAGATTTGCAGGGTCCGAAACTACGCGTCGGGCGTTTTCCCAATGGATCGATTACGATTGAAAAAGGCGAAGAAGTTTTACTCAAGCTCGAAAACCGTGAAACCATTGCCAAACAAAGTTCCAAAATCAAAGTCATCCCCTATAACTACGAACGACTTTCAAAAGAAATTCAAACCGGCCATCGCATCCTAATGGACGACGGAAACCTAGAAGTGGTTGTCACAAATATCAAAAACACAGATCTTACCGCACAAGTCGTATTCGGTGGAACTCTCAAAGACCACAAAGGCATGAATTTTCCCGATACTCGCTTAACGATCGAAGCTTTTACGCCTAAAGACAAAGAAGACCTGCTCCTGGGACTAAAACTGGGAGTTGATTACGTAGCGCTTTCGTTTGTACGTTCAGCCTTCGATGTTCGAACCGTTCAACGGTTCATGCACGCCCACCGAAAAAATATTCCCGTTATTTCCAAAATCGAAAAAGCTGAGGCGATCACCAACTTACCAGATATTCTCGAAGTCACTGACGCAGTGATGGTCGCGCGAGGAGACCTTGCAGTAGAAGTTGGAACCGCTCAAGTGCCTAGCCTACAGAAAAAAATAATCCTCGAATGCAACAAGCGGGGAATTCCCGTGATCACCGCCACCCAAATGCTGGAGAGCATGATTCATACACCTCGCCCTACTCGAGCCGAGGCGAGCGACGTAGCCAACGCTGTATTGGACGGAACAGACGCGGTGATGCTTTCTGCCGAGAGCGCATCGGGTAAGTTCCCAGTACTCACGGTTTCGGTAATGCAAAATATAATCGTGGAAACGGAGTCGAAATCTCAGACCAAGCGCAATGCCACTCTAGCCTACATTTCGCACCAGCTCTTAAGTCTTCAGTCTTTCGATCACTTGCCCGTAGTTGAAGCCATTGAACGGGCGGCGTCTGAACTTGCAGAGTCCGTCGGTGCCAAACTCGTCGCCTGCACGACTCATACCGGCCAAGCTGCTCGCGCATTAGCTAAATTTCGCCCCGTGGTTCCAATCATCGCTTTCACCGACAATGTCGACGTTGAACGACGTTTGGCACTCGTCTGGGGCGTGGAAACTATTCCGGCTCCGAGTGCAGTTGGACTCGACGAATTGTTCCAGCTCGCGGAAGTAGAGCTCGTCAAACGCGGATACGCTAAAAGAGAAGACTTCGTGGTGTTTACGGCCGGTTATCCGCCTTTTCGCCATGGCTCCACTAGCGTCATCAAGATCATACAGTTAAAAACTGAGGCTCCCGACGGAAAACCCAAAAAGCCTAAAGACCAAAACGACAATCTAGAAACCTATCGAACTAGAAAAGCCCAATTTCTAATCGACCACGCGCTGTGCATTCAGTGTGGGGGGTGCGTTGAGGTTTGTCCGAACGACATATTCGCTTATTCGGGCCGTAAGGTTTACCTCAAAGAAAGTAACTGCAAGCTATGCACCTTCGACAACGCGTGCATGGAAATCTGTCCCACCTCCGCGATTGAAATCGTAAAATTGAGCGACTAACATAAATATAACGCTAAGCATTATACCCCCCATTCTCCCTTGCCGGGCTGGGTGGTTCTCGGTAGAAAATGTTTCTCATGGCCCAAACCACTCCGCTCATGCAGCAGTACAACGAAATCAAGAGTCGCCACCAAGACTCCCTTCTGCTTTTTCGCATGGGGGATTTTTACGAGCTCTTCGGGACCGACGCGGTGGAAGCGGCCAAAATTCTCGATATTGCCCTCACCACACGCAACAAGAACGACCCCACAGCCCTTCAGATGTGCGGTGTGCCTCACCATGCGCTACAGAACTATTTGCCAAAACTCATTGCAGCCGGCAAGAAAGTGGCCCTCTGCGAACAGCTTGAGAATCCGAGCGAAGCAAAAGGAATCGTTCGGCGCGACGTGGTACGAGTGATCAGCCCAGGCACCCAACTCGACCCCGAGGTGCTAGACCGTACGCGCCCTAACCTTACTCATGCGGCACTGACCCGCTCCGACGGGTCGGTTTACTGGGCGACCTGCGACTTCAGCACGGGGCATTTCTGGTTCGGGGCTACCAAAACCCTCACCGATTGGGAGCTGTTTCTAAAAACCCTCGCACCTAGCGAAGTCATTTTGCCACAGTCCCCCAATGGTGGCGCTCGCAACAAAGTAAAAGAACTCTTGCCGTCGGCTTACGTACAAGAAGTCCCAGAGTTTTATTTCGATGAACAATACGGGCGCGATCGTTTAAGCGAACAATTTGGTGCCATTCATACGGACGCGATTAATCCGAAGCTTTCCCAAAATAACAGCCATATCGGCCCATGTGCGGCGCTAATTAAGTTGTTCCAAGAAACCCAAAAGACTCAACGCATACT
>DGKJ01000036.1:16675-26182 GCA_002387735.1 Bacteriovoracaceae bacterium UBA4573
ACGCATACCTGCCGTTATTCGTCTGGTGTACTGGGACGAACACCAATTCATGGACCTCGATCCACAAACGATCGCGGCTTTGGATCTTCTTCCTTCCGACCGCACTCGAGGTAAAAGTCTTTACGAATTCCTCAATCGTACCCAAACATCTATGGGTGCGCGCACACTACGAGAGTGGCTATTGCGCCCTTTGATAGAACGTTCGACAATTGTTGAACGCCAACGCTTCGTAAAGTCCTTGTACTTACACACCGAATCGGTAAGTCAGGTGTTACGCGAAATTTACGATATCGAACGACTCCTCACTCGAGTTTCAAACGCCGCAGAATTTGGCACTTCGAATGCCCGCGATCTCAAGGCGCTTGCCCAGTCGATTGAACAGTCGTGGAACCTCGCCCTCGCGCTCGAGCCGTGTTCACCCTCGCTAGCCAACCGCCTCCAAGTTCGGCTTTCCCAAGACCTACGCGTATTGGCCCGCGAGACAACCGCTAATATCGTAGACCTTCCCCCGCCGACCACTCGTGAAGGCGGTATGTTTCGCAAAGGTTTCAATTCAGAACTAGACGAGCTCATCGACCTAACGGAACGCGGGGAGCAGTGGCTCGTGCAGTACGAAATTGAACTGCGCCAAACAACTAATATTTCGAGTCTCAAAGTCCGCTTTAACCGCGTGTTTGGGTATTACATCGAAGTTACGAAAACCAATCTCAAGAATGTTCCAGATAGTTTCATACGTAAACAAACCATGGCAACCGCCGAGCGGTATATTACGCCCGAGTTAAAAGAATTCGAAGATAAGATTCTTAATGCGGAAAAACGCCGTACCGACTTTGAACATGCACTCTACCGCAAACAGTGCAGTCAGTTCGCGGCTCATGCGCACCCAATCTTAGAAACGGCTCGTGCAGTGGCGGAAATTGACGCACTTCAAACGCTTGCGCGCTTGCTAGGTGAAGGGGGATACGTTACCCCCGAAATTTTTAACGACACTCGCCTCGTTATCGAAGCAGGCGTGCACCCAACAGTGGCTCACGCAATGCAATCCTCTGGGCAGTCTTTCGTTCCGAACGATCTGACGATGGGCTCAGGAAATCTTCCTTCATTTTTACTCATTACCGGACCTAATATGGGAGGGAAAAGCACCGTCATGCGGCAGACTGCACTCATCGTGCTGCTCGCCCAAATAGGAGCGCCGGTGCCCGCGACTCGAGCTGAGTTGGGAATCGTCGATCGTATTTTTACGCGCATCGGATCGGCGGACAATCTGGCAGAAGGCGCTTCAACCTTTATGGTTGAAATGAGCGAGATGAGTTTTATTCTGCGCCAAGCCACGACTCGCAGTTTGATTTTGGTCGATGAAATTGGACGCGGCACCAGCACCTACGATGGACTGAGTCTTGCCACCGCAATCGCTGAACACATTGTCACTCGAATTGGGGCACGCACGTTGTTCGCCACCCATTACCATGAACTCACACTGCTCGAATCCCGAGTCTCAGGCGTGCAGAACGTTCGAGTGGGTGTGCGTGTTACTTCTGACGCTAACGTAGAGTTTCTTTATCGCCTGGAAATCGGTGCATCGGAACGATCCTACGGGATTCTCGTTGCCAAACTTGCGGGACTCCCTGAAAATATTCTTATGCGCGCACAGAATGTTTTAGAGGGCCACGAGACGGGGCAGAGTTCGCTTACAAAAGAATCCGCGTCCCCGGTGACCGTGCGACTTCGTCGTCCGGCAAAGACCGAGACTCACCAACTGGGGTTGTTCTAATTCCATGAATCTCCGTCGACAAAAACTGCTTGATCGCGGAATCGGTATTCCGCTTTTAGCCATTCTTAAACCACTGGTAATTCTTGCGGGCATTATTTTAAAACGAGATCACACGCTTCCGGACCCGGGTCTAGATCGTGGAGGTCGGATCACGGTATTAAAAATGTTAGGAGGCGGTAGTCTGGTGATCGCCCTTCCGGCCTTGCTGGGGCTGCGAAAAAGATTTCCGCGAGTTCATTTTCAATTGGTGACAACCCCCTCCGTCGCTCCGTTCGCTCGCACTCTTGGGGTGTTCGATGAAATTCTGACCATTGAACAAAATAGTGTTTTTGCACTCGCCGCTAGTGCGTTGCACGCACTCGTTAAATGCTTTCGTTCAAATTGTTTTATTGATCTCGAAGTTTACAGCAAACTCTCCACCGTATTTTCGGTATTCACCTGCGCTCACAATCGTATCGGTTTTTACCTGGAAAACGTCATTTGGCGAAAACCTATTCACACTCATCTTATTTTCTTTAACCGATTTGCGCCTGTGCATCTTTTTTATGAACGCGTGGCCATTCTCCTTGGCGCCGAAGTAGCCACCTACCAGGAGTGCCAAAAACTTCTGCGCTCGGTCTGCAAAATTCCCGAAGTCTCGGCCTCCCCCCAACACGGTCGTCCGGTAGTGGTAATTGGGTCCGGCTGTTCTGCTTTGGGTCAAGAACGAATGTTTACCGCTCCCGAGTGGAGTCAAATATTTAGATCCCAACTAGAAAAAAACCCGGCACTAAGCGATTCCCGCATAGTTTTTCTTGGCGGACCAGAAGACCAGACATTGGCCGATTCTATTCTAAAGATTTTATACGCGAGCCACCCAAACTTGGAGATTGAAAACCTTTGCGGAAAACTCGCCCTTACTGACTCCATACGCGTGCTCGCAGAAGCTCGTGAATTCTGGGGGATAGATTCCTCTCTACTCCATTACGCCCGACTGCTAGGACGCAAGTGCATTAGTTTTTGGGGACCAACCGCGCCGTTTTCGCGACTAAAAAAGTTCCCAATAGAAGAAGAAGTGCACTACCGTAAAGTGCCCTGCTCTCCTTGCGTGCACGTAACCGAGTTCCCACCATGTAACGGCAACAATGTGTGCATGAAAAGTTTGGTTTCGCCAATGACTGACGATATCCTTGAAAAAAATCTACCCGTATTTCACGGAGCACCTGAGTTTTGAAAAATATCACCCGAATCGCACTAGGCTTTGTATTCGTTATATTTCTAGTAAAATCGTTCGACTACGTCGTTCGACATGGTGATCGCTTGCATGACCAAGACACCGGTTCTGAGGACAACACCATAACCGCAGCCCGAAACTTTGTGCAGGATGGTTTTTTTAAAAGTTGTGGTCTGCCGAAATACGGACGTTACAACTTAGATTCGGCTTCTAAAACAATTGCAGAGAGCGATTACTACACGCACTACTTTCCAGGACCAGACTACGTGCTCGCCACGACCTCGGCAGTATTTGGCGCCCACTTTAAAACAGCGCAGTGGTCGCGCTTAGTTCCACTTTTTACATTCTTCCTGGCGGTGCTTTTTTTTCTCTGGGTGGGGGCTCGATCCCTTTGGCCGAACCAACCGCTCGCCACTCCGTGGATTGCCGCGTTCATACTTTTCGCCCCTGCCAATCGTAATTGGGTACTAAATCTTCATGGGCATGGCTACGTTAGCGCTTACACTCTTGCCGCGCTTTCACTAGGAGTCCTGGCCGCCAGTTGGACCTGGAGTAATCGTAAAAATCATTTCTCTATTTATGGTTCGATGGTCGGAGCTTTTCTACTAGGCTTTGCTTCGAACTACATGTTGCTGACAAATGCGTTCGTGGTTTGCGCCGCACCGCTGGTCGGTGGACTACTTGCTCATAGTCCGAACCGCAAAGCCTGGCAGTTGCCATTTTGGCTTTCTTTCGTGGTTGGACTCGGTTTGGTGGCAGCATTTTTTGTTCACTTGTATCAGATCGCTTGTCTTTTTAGCTGGAAGGACGCCCTAGCCGATCAGCTGGGGACTCTTTCGGCACGCGTTCAAAAAAGCCACGCCGCCGCACCTATTTCTCGTATTCGACTGCTAGGTCAGTACAGCG
Source organism: Bacteriovoracaceae bacterium UBA4573 (assembly GCA_002387735.1). Lineage (GTDB taxonomy): Bacteria > Bdellovibrionota > UBA1018 > UBA1018 > UBA923 > UBA923. The sequence goes on from DGKJ01000036.1 coordinate 20,566, forward strand.
ACCAAGTATTCGGCTTTTACGGCCTCAGCGCTAAGGCAATGGCATTGCTTGGCCTGTTCCTCGCCTGGATATCTTCGGCGAGCGGTATTGGCCGAAAACGGCAAATCGCAGCGCTTGCACTGGCCATATTGGCGGCCTATGCCTGGGTACTGGTGCTCCCATCACACGCGTCAGGCCACTTACACGTGAATCCTCGAATATTTTTGCTGCCGTTTGTGTGTGTGCTGGTTTTACTGGCTCGAATCACCGGGGTGTCAAAGAAATAGACACCTGTTCGGGCCCCTCACTCCTAACTAGCCTATTTTCCCCCTAATTTTCGACTTTTTCGAGGGACCGCCGCCGAACATGGGTCCTGTGTCAACTTGGCACCCCCGTTGCAATTCAACCCATCCGAGAGAACTTTGCGAGAGTTGTGCATCATGCATGAACTCTCTTTTGGAGGAAGTAGAAATGAAGCGGAAGTGGAACACCGTTCTAACATTGTTGGCGGCAATCTCGATTACGCTCGCCGGCGTGGGATGCGGTTCAAATTCAGAAGAAGAAAATTTAAACCCTAATGGCGTCGGCGCTCCCGGCGTCTATGGTGGCGGCGTACACACCTTACCAGGTGGCGTATCGGTGGTTACTTTCAATGGAACCAACGTTTACGACAGTGGCGTAACGGTTTATGGCACGAATTACTCCACCGGATACGCTGGCCAAAACAGCATCAGCTTTGGATCCCCGGCCCTGCCAATCGGCCAGCCCGGAACGATCGTATCGAATTCGTTCATTTTTCCAGGCACGCAGTTGCAACTCGTAAAAACTCCGGGTAGTTCGACCAATTATTCGAACCTCTCGGCGGTACTCAACCTGTCGAGCGCATTTACCTCGACCCACGGTCAGATAAGCAATCTGCAAATGATCGACTTTCGATTTTACCCACAAGGGTCCAGCGGCGCATTTAAGATCTACTTATGTTGCGCAACAAATCCTATGACGGGTCAGTCGTCGACAGTAGTCATCGAGTAAAAACTTTCGAACCGCAGTAGTAGAGCTGGTGGCATGCAGAGTGAATGTTGAAGCCTAAGCCACAAGGCATTAAGCGGAACGTGCATCTAGAGAGGACAACGGGGACTAGAGTAAAAAACTCTGGTCCCTTCCTGATTTTTAGCGGATTGTGCGCAATTCACGCACGAACTGTTCGCTGTAGGCTTTCGCCACTACGTCGATCCCATTCAAATCAAGCGTGGTACGATCCGCGGTATGTGGACTCCATGATTGTCTTAAACGCGCGGCCGCAATTCCCGACGCTCGTTTGCTCGAGAACACCCATAGTTTTGGACCGTCGATTTCCAACAATGCAGAATCCGACTCGCCTTCGCCGCTAACCATCACTTTTACATGGCCGACCAAAACACCATCAACCCCCAATGCTTGCCCGAGCTTTTGCAGGCTTGTTTCGCCTGACCAACCGATTTCATTAGGATTGAGCGTTTTCAAACCACTCGGCGACACACTTACGGGGGGCTCGTGATTGAGCTTCAATTTTTCAAACCATTTGCCAATTCTGCTAGTAAGCGACTCCGTACGTATTTCTTGGGCAAAAAAAGTAGCGCTAGTGGTTTCATTTACCTCTTGAATTTGAATCTCCTCGGCACTGGAAGCGAAATTTGCTCGCAACTCACGATCAAACGATTCGAAGCTTTGCGACGCCAACTGTTCTGCGATCTTTCGCTGTTCTTCTCGCGTCAGGTTACATTTGGCTTCACACTCAAGTGTCACCGTATAACCAGCCCAGGCTAGCTTCTTGATCCCACCCACCGAGCGACTACTCGTATCGACCACCACTTCGTTTGCGAATCCCCTCGGTTGTTTGGCACGCGCCGCAATTTGATCAAGCGGTTGCACCGAAGCACACCCAACGAATGCCGCTAAAAGAGTCGCAGACGCTATAATTTTAAACATAATTTGTATCCCCCGAGCCACGGTTTCAATGGTCCCTGCGCAACGGCCTTGCGCGTAAAACATCCTAACGAAAACCCGTTCAGCGCGCAACTCCGCGGCAACTTAGATAGGCGCGCTGGGCTCAGGAGGGGAAAAAACTTCCTCGCTCTTCTCGAGCCCGCCTTTGTTGGCATTAAAATAGTAACCATGCCCAAGCAAACGCCACTTTTAGCAGTCGAATTTCTCCAACACCTGCGTTTGGAACGCGGTCTCAGCACCGCTACGACCGAGGCCTACGCTAACGACTTGCGCGGATATTTTCAGTTTTTGGACCAAACAAAAGAGTCCTTGGTGAATGTTAGTCCGGTGATTGCAAACGAATACGTAACCGCATTGCAGAAGAGAAACTACGCGCCCGCGTCAATTCACCGTAAAATATCGGCCGTAACCGGGTACTACGACTTCTTAGTCCGCGAACAAAAATGCATGATCAACCCTTTTACTAAAGTGGAGTATGCGCCTCATCGCGCGCTGCCTACGGTTCCCCCATCCCAGGAGTCGATCGGAGAGCTTTTGGAGGGCGATCCCAGTCGAGTGACCAGTATGGCGCTCATGTTTCGTTTGCTTTATGCCTGCGGACTTCGAGTGAGCGAATTGGTAGGGCTCACGCTCGAAGCGGTGGATTTTGAGCGGGGCGTTCTTCGAGTTACCGGCAAGGGCGAAAAAACCCGACTCGTACCAGTCGACAGTGGAACGCTCGCGCTGCTACGGCGCTACACCCAAACCACTCGCAGTGCGGTGGCGCGCGACAGCTCTCAGACAAAATCATTTTTCTTAAATCCCCGAGGAACGTCGTACACTCGCCAGGGTGTATGGAAGGCCCTTAAGAAAATTGCCCCCGGGCTTTCTCCCCATACGTTACGCCATGCGTTCGCTACTCACTGTTTAGAAAACGGCATGAACTTGCGTTCGCTCCAGTTGCTGTTAGGCCATTCGGACATTGCGACGACCCAAATCTATACCGCCGTGACCGACGAGCGGCTCCGCGAAACTCTCGAAACCTTTCACCCGCGCTCCAAGAGCAAACGATTTGGCACTCGATAAACCGAGCCTTGAGTGTTACTCTCGGCACCACATTCAATATTTTGAACCGACACTGGAGTAATAATGTTTGAAAATTTCGGCGAACGCGTTCAGATGCTCTTTTTGCAAATGGTGCCATTCTTGATGGCCATCGTGATACACGAGGTTGCCCACGCCTTCGTAGCGCGCCGCCATGGCGATCATACTGCAGAAAAACTCGGACGCCTCACGCTCAACCCAGTGCCCCACATTGACCCAATCGGCACGCTGCTCTTTCCGGCCGTTAACATTCTAACCGGAATTCCCATTCTTTTCGGTTGGGCAAAACCAGTTCCGATCGACTACAATCGGCTGAAACCCTATCGCCGTGGCCTATTTCTGGTCGCGCTAGCCGGCCCGGCCTCTAACTTTCTGCTTGGATTCCTGGCCGCTCTGTTTTTGGTCGCTTTCAGCTCGCTCGTGCCTTCGAGTTTTTACCTTTATGAACCTCTTCGCGGCATGGCTTTTGTTGCTATTTCGATCAACTACGCGCTGGGACTTTTTAATCTAGTTCCGCTGCCCCCGCTCGACGGGTCCAAAATGGTGGAGTCCTTTTTATCTTACGAAGCCACCCGCCAATACGAAAAGCTTGCGGCTTATAGCTTTTTTATTTTGTTAGCTCTGCTTTGGAGTGGGGCCCTGAGCGTTTTGGCGATACCCATAAACTTTCTTAGCAACCTCTCAATCGGAATATGGGCCGCTATTTTCGGACAACTGGGCCTGATCTCCATGTAGGTCCCTTTAATCCGACCAATTCTTTCGCAATACTGCTTGTCAAGCATAGGGATCGTTCGATAGTCTACACACGAGGTCGTGCTTGGAACTCTTAAAAGTCAAAACCGATCAATTCGAAGGCCCCATGGACTTGCTGTTGTTTTTGATTCAAAAACACGAGCTAGACGTGTCGGCTATTAGCATTCACCTGATCACCGATCAGTACGTGCAATACGTCGAAATGATGAAAGACCTCAACTTTGATTCCGCCAGCGAGTTTTTGCTGATGGCGGCAACGCTAATACACCTAAAATCCAAACGTCTACTTCCGGAAGATGAGTCGCTGGCGACTGGTTCCTCAGATGACGGACTTCCTCGTTCCGAAGCCGAACTCGTTCGTCGATTACTCGAATACAAAAAATTTCAAGAAGCCGGCCGACGCCTCTACGAACTCCCGCGGCTAAACGAATCGGTTTTCAGCCGCCCTGGCGTACAACCACCCGAAAAACAAACCGTGTGGCGCGAAATGGACATGACGGGCCTTACGCTTGCATTTCAAGACGTACTCAAGCGTTCGCGCAAACGCACTCGCATCATCATTCGTGAGCCGACCTCTATTCCCGAGCGTATCGCGGAGCTGGGGAAAATCATGAAGGTCGATGAAATGACGGAATTCGCGTCGCTTTTATCGAGCGAAGCTGACCGTGCCGAAATCACAGTAACTTTCATTGCGCTCTTGGAGCTTGCGCGCCTGAAAAAGATCAAGGTCTATCAGAACGAAACGTTTGGCTCCATTTACATCAAACTTCTGGAACCGCTCGCTGAGTTCGACCCCACGCTCGCTACGGGATTTCAATATAACGTTCGCCAAATCGAGGAGCTGGCAAAAGCATGATCGATGAAACAGAACCCACCATAGAAAACGCAGTTACCGAAGAATCTGCCGAAGAAGCGACTACGTCTCCGGCTGTTTCTGAGGAACAGCTTCTTGAGCTTGCCCAAAAAGAAGGCCTGGCCGATGGACTTGAATCGGGTTCCGATGAAACTCCAGAAGCTCTTGAAGCTAGCGCCAAAGCGGTGGCCGAATTAACCGATGAACAGCGCGCTCAAACCAAGGCCGCTATCGAAACTATATTGTTCATGTCAGATCGCCCTTTGGGACTGCCACGATTACGCGCGACGATAGACTCAGACTTGCCACTCGGAGTGTACCGCACACTCATGGCGGAGCTACGTGCGGAGTCAGCTGCAGACCATCGCGGCATCGAAATCGCTGAAGTAAGCATGGGATTTCAACTGCGCACCAAGCCCCACATGGCTTCGGTCCTGCGTAAACTAGTTAAAACCACACCCCTCAAGCTTTCGCCCACCAATCTCGAAGTCTTGGCGGTCGTGGCCTACAAACAACCAGTAACCAAAGATGAACTCGATCAGATTCGCGGCGTCGATAGCGGATATGTGATTCGAAATCTCATGGAAAAACGCTTAGTCCGTATCATTGGCCGTTCAGAGCTACCAGGTCGACCTATGCTTTACGGTACCACTCACGAATTTTTAGAGCTCTTTTCATTGAAAGATTTAAAAGCCCTTCCACCTTTGCATGAAGTTGAACAACTCGTGGCGCAAAGCGAAGTGGGCGACGAGCAAGCGGAACAGGCGGCCCTTCAGGACTTTGGCGTGATGGTCGAAAAATCTGACAAAATTCTGTTTGACGATAACGGAATCGACATTGAGGTCGAGAGTCTCCGCGCTGAAATTGCGGCGATCCCTATTTCGACTGCTTTTATCGAAGAACAAAAGGCGCAGGAAAAACGTTCGGCAAAACTCATTGAACTTGCGGCGCAGGGTCTTACTC
>DGKJ01000037.1:0-28696 GCA_002387735.1 Bacteriovoracaceae bacterium UBA4573
GTTTCATACCCGGGCCATCGGACGTCTGATTATCGGGCAAATTCAGTTTCCATCCATCACGGCGCCCGAAGCTTTTGAAGAAAAGGTGAACGCGGCCGCTGAAGATTTAATCGACACCGCCAACCAAGTAGTACCTAATCTTGTTTCCCGAGGCGGAGGAGTACGAGAAATCAAGGTTCGGCTTCTTGAACGGCCAGACCAACGAACCATGGCTGTCTTGCACGTGTTGTGCGACCCGTGCGACGCGATGGGCGCAAATCTCATTAACCAAATCTGCGAAGGCTTAAAAAAGCCCCTCGAAGTCTTGACTGGTGAACAGGTCGGGCTCTGTATTCTTTCGAATCTGGTCGACACCAAAATGGTCGAAGCCACCTGTGAAATTCGCGATATTGAACCCACTCTGGGCCGAGCAATTGAAGAGGCGACCCTCTTCGCAAACCTCGACCCTTATCGTTGTGCCACCCACAATAAAGGTGTGATGAACGGAATTGACCCGATTTTAATTGCTACCGGCAATGACTGGCGAGCTGTCGAAGCCGGAATTCATGCATACGTTGCGCTTGGGGGTGAATTTCGCGGAGCCCGTCCGGCGGCCTTTCAACAAGACTACCGATCTATTACCCATTGGGAATACACTGGCGATGTCCTCAAGGGTCGCCTGTTAGCTCCTATAGTCGTGGGCACCGTGGGTGGTGTTACTAAGATCCATCCCACGGCGAATACTTGCTTAAAAATGCTTGGAGTTTCGAAAGCTGAAGACCTTGCTCGCATATGCGCTGCGGTTGGCCTTGGTCAAAATTTTGCGGCTCTGCGGGCGCTTTGCGGTGAAGGCATTGTACGTGGACATATGCGGTTGCACGCGACTAATCTAGCCATTGCCGCTGGGGCTGCGGGGCACGAAGTGGCCACCGTTGAAGAGCGATTGCGTAAAGAAACTCGTATCACTCTTTCCCGTGCCAAAGAAATATTGTCCGATGTCCGTGACAGCGTCCCCGCTGTTCCACCTGTCTGAAGCCATGACGACGCTCAGTTGCCCCGGCAAAGTGTTTATATTTGGAGAGTACGCCTGTCTCGTTGGCGGACCAGCGATATTAATGCCGTGTTCACCTGTTTTTAGTCTCCAATATGAGTTTCCGGTAGCTCCTAATGTTGCCAACGCCCTAAATATTTTTGCCGCAGAGTCGCCAGCCGGTCGTCTGATGCGTGAAAACCAAGCGTTTGCCGAAACATTAAAACTCCACTGGCAAGACCCCTATGCCACGCCTATCGGAGTCGGTTCGTCTTCTGCACAATTTGTCTTGCTAAGCGAAGTACTCGCCCAAATTCAAATTAAACCCAGTTCGCTTACCGCCCAGCAGATTGCGGGGCTTTTACAAAATTACTGGCGAATCGTAGATAAGTCGCAGGGTTTGCGCCCTTCAGGAGTCGATCTCGCTCTCCAGGCCTTTGGAAAGCCATGCGTCGTGGTGAATGAACCGTTTTCCATCCGGGAACTTCGACCTGACCCTTTGCAGCCGGGCCAAATGTTTGTATTGGCCTATTCAGGTCACAAAGAAAAAACTCACGATCACCTTTTAGACCTTCAACGTCGGGGGTTCCCGGACGCCTACCAAAGCGCCCTCCGCGAGCTTACAGTCATCACTGAAACCGCACTCACTGCTTGGGAGCGACGTGAAGCGAACCAATTGGGACTGCTATTGAATGAATATCAAACCACATTAGAAAAAATGGGTTTAGTTCCAGCGCCATTTGCGAACAAAATAGCGGCGCTGCAAAAAATCGAAGGAGTGGTGGGGTGCAAGGGCGCCGGTGCTCAAGGTGGCGACTGCGCACTACTGGTTATCGAAAAAAGCTCGATCGAAAAAATTAAGCGAGCTCTACACCCTCTTGGTTTCGAGCTCGCTAATGCATTAATTTGAGTAACTTACAGTCGTGTCGTTAAAATCGACTTCAGTAATATCACACAAAACTGGATCGCATTTCGTTCCACCGTCTCCGGCACCTGGAGCACAGCTCTGTTCACAAGTTTGAACCAAAGCTAAACCCGGAATCTCTTTGATGGTGTAGCGAGTTTTACTTTTTGATTTACCAGCGGCAACCGCAGTTTCTTGAATCGTAAGGCGCGCGCTAGGAGGAAGAACATCAGCTCCACCGTCCATCGCACTTACCGAACCATCGAGGGCGCCGTTGATCATTCCGCAGATCTGATTAAACCCATTTGGATTCGCATACTGTTTATGAGCCGCACCAGAAAACTGGCCTTTGAACTTGCTAAGATTGTTCTCTTTACAGGAATTCACAACTTCTCGCATTTGCGTCGAACGAGGGTCTCGACCGCAGGCCGCGGAAACTACCGCCACCGCTAAAGTTGCGATTAACAAAAATACCGAATTTCTTTTCATAGCTACCTCCTTAAAATACCCAAAAGTCGTGTACTGCTATAACACTACGCGTTAATCTAAGCAAGGTGGGGGTAAACTTTTTTTGTCGGGTTTAATGGGCCTAGGTAATCGGCTTTTATGCCCTATAATCCATGGGTTCCGACGCGATACCCAAGCCGAACCCAACCCGCATGAAGGTCTCGGCGCCACCGGCGGGCATTCCGAACTAGACCCCAGACTCTTAACGGCTGGCGAATGGTCCGTGTAAACGCAGTGACGAACATTGCTGATTTCGCGGTAAGCGTTTCAGCATTCGAGAGTTCCATCCAATCACCGACGAAGGTCGGCAGCGGTGCTCGTGGATTGTCTGAAATTAATCTCAAAACCGCGAACGGGATCTTTCGATCCGAGCAAATTTTCGACAGCGTCGCCGACTCCATGTCCACTGCTTCGGATAAATTCATATTGCTTCCGGGGTGTACGACTTTTTCCGCGTTTCGCACCAAGACTGGAACCGCGCCTAAGATTTCAATCCAACTGTTTGGTGGACGCACACTATTGGTCGAAGCGTCGTAAACCCAACTACCTATTTCAAACTTTTCAGATAGGCCCCCGGCAAAGCCGGTAGAAATCACCAAGTCAGGGGTGCGGGCGTGATTGCTCAATTCGTTTAACAGCGCCGCCTGAGCTGCTCGCGCTCCCATACCAGTTCGGAGTAAATTAAATTTATGAATAGCACCTGTCTTGCGTAGGGCCCGCTGAACAGCGTTATATTCGGTAGTGGTCGCAGCGCAAATTAAGATTGCCATATGGAACGTAGAGGGACTCGGTTGAGCGAACGCGTCTTATCCCGTAGAAAAAAGCCAACAAACGTTAAAGTTACAACCATTACCGCGGTACTGGCCATGGCCAAAGCGTAGTCTCTTATCGCAATGGTAATCGCCAAGTTAAATACAAACACGCCAGCGTAAACCGCGTACACACCCCAAATGAAATTCCAATCCGGGGTGCGAAAGGGTTTCGCGAGACCAGGTAAGATCCGCAGTAGCCATATAAATACCCACTGCGTCGCAAATCCTACGAAAAACCACCCAGCAAAGTTCGCTGCAGTTACGCCGAAATAAAACCCTTCGTGAGGATAAAAATAGATCTGCCCTAAAAACCATTTGTGTCCCTGCAACGCGACGGGATCAATAACAACATCAAGAAGTGTCATGAGTACCCCGCCAAACCACGGAGTCACTCGGGCTGTCAGGCCTTTATTTAGGTCGCGACCATTGGCAACAATAAAACCCGCCAACAACCAACTAAAATAAGACAAAAATACGAATGAGAGTGAATCCCAGAAGGGCACGTTTGAGATCCACAGTTCTTGATTTCGAGTGGTGTCAATGTAGGTATAAATTCCGAAAGGAAATCCATTGCGTGTAGAACTGTATTCACAACCAAACGCGATCAAATAGGTACTCGCGGTGAAAATCAGCGATCGAAAAACACCCATGTGCCGTATCGAAAAAACTAAATAACAAAGAAAAAATAGGTAAACATAGGGTCGAAGAACGACGCTGCCCCAGAACAACCTCATAACTTCTAACACTTGCTCAAGCATTCGACGCCCTTTGAAGAAATCTTCCGATAGCCATCATTGGGAAAAACTGGCGGTAGAGATGATACCGCAAGTAGAAATGGTTAGGAAAACCGGTACCAGTAAACTCTTCCTCGTCCCAATTGCCGTTAGATTTTTGACGAGTAATTAACCATTCTATCCCTTTTCTTATAGACTCGTCAGTGGCTGGCAAATAAGCGAGAAGCCCCATCACTGCCCAAGCAGTTTGCGAAGCCGTCGACTGGCCCTTACCCATCAGCGCCTTATTAGAATAGGATTCTAGACATTCGCCCCATCCCCCGTCGGCATTTTGTACTGACTTCAGCCAGTCGAGGGCACGAACAATCATTGGATCATTAGCTCGTACATTTTTTAAACGCGAAAGGGCACAAAGAACATTCGACGTTCCGTATACATAATTCACGCCCCAACGCCCGAACCAAGACCCTTCTTTCTCTTGCGTCTTTCGCAAATATTCGACGCCACGTTTAATATTTTTTTCGAACTTTCGTCCGCCTAGAATACCTAGTGCCTCCAGCACTCGGCCCGTAACGTCCGGGGAACTGGGGTCGCAGAGCGAGTCCATGTCGGAAAAAGGAATTTCATTCAGAAATATTTTATCATTATTGATATCGAATGCAGCCCAGCCGCCGTCGCGATTCTGCATTCCGACCGTCCATTCGACTGCCCGTTGTACAGTAAGCGATTTTGAAAAATCGCGATCCTGCTTTAGTAGTCCAATAATCACGGCCGCAGTGTCATCTACATCGGGGTACCAGGAATTTTCATACTCAAATGCCCACCCCCCCGAACGCAATTTCGGGTTGTAGACCTTCCAATCTCCGTAATCGACCAAAAGTTGTCTTTGTTTGATCCACTCGCGGGCGCGTAAAAGTTTTTCATCTTTTCCATCGTGGCCACAATCAATCATTCCGATCATTGTAAGAACAGTGTCCCACACTGGTGACACGCAGGCTTGAACTCGAAACCCTTGTTCGTCTTCGATTGCAAAACGTTCGATAGCCTCGAGCCCGCCCTTAACTTCTTTCGAATCGAGTGAATAGCCGTGTAAATAAAGCGCTAGCACTCCATTGTACATCGGGGGAAATATTCCAGCCCAATCGCCTGTTTTTTCTTGGCGCTCCAGGACCCATTCTTCACATTTTTTTATAGCGAATGCCCTTAACCATCGCGGTTTGTAACGCTCATAGGTTCTCAAAAATACATCAGAAGCCGAAAAGAAGCTTTTCCACCCGGTTCCGTGTTTACGAAGTATTTCGACCAAAGGATCGGTGTAGGGAATATTCTTTTGAGTCGGATTTCGCCACAAATGATCGAGCCAATCGTTAGAGGCGGACCGACCATTGGGAAGTGCAAAAATCGGTTTATGATGAAAAATCATAAACAAAGGAACCATAGTTCCACGTGCCCAACTAGAGAGCGAATAAATATTCACCGGACTTTTGGGCGGCAAAAAAATAAATTCAGGGGGTATCACAGGAATGGCAGACCACGGCCACAGTCCAAACATAGCAAAATTAATGCGGGTAAAAATACGAACACGCTCGAGCCCGCCTTGAGCCAATATATAGTGTTCGGCTTTTTTTAGGCGTTCGTCATTTGTCGATATCCCCAACAAACGCAGCGCCAAGTAACATTCGGCTGTGGTGGAAAGGTCTCCTGGATGATTTGAGGCAATGCCCCAACTTCCATCTGCTTTTTGATTTCCAAAAAAATATCGACAGATAGCATTTTTCTTTTTTGAAAGATCCAAACCTAACGCGTGCTGTAGGAATACATATTCCGAAGTAATCGTAGCGTTTGATTCAAGTTCCGCGCACCAGTGCCCGTCCTTACTCTGAATACTAATGCAATAGTCTATTGCTTTTTTTGCGGCTTGCCGGGGTCGGGAAATATCGTGCGAATCATTATTCTTTTTCGGAGCTTCGCGCCGTCGGGACCGCTCTATTTCAAGATTGGACATATTTTTTCCCCTTGAGCCAATTCATCACATTATTTTTCGTCACTGCCCAAACAACTCGAATTAAACTTCTTGGAACCATCATGATTTTTTCAAGACTCGAAAGATGTGCTCGTTTACTGTAAACATCGTAATCATTTTTTCTAATTTTGTTCATGATTTCAGAATAAGCATCGGCAGCGAATTGAAATGACAGTCGTCCACCCCAGGTCGCCACTCGCGGTATTAATGCCAACCCCTCGGCATACAATGCGAAGGCTCGTTCAATTTGAAATTCCATGAATCGTTTGAATCGTTCGTCTCGAACGTGATTTATAATATCGGTCTCATTCAAACCAAAACGATTCAATTCTTCGCGGGGCAGATATATTCGGCCCATTTTTAAATCTGTGCCGATGTCCCGCAAAATATTGGTTAATTGAAAAGCCTTGCCTAATGTTTTAGCTAACTCAACCGTACTTTGACCGCCGGTGAATCCTGAAATTGGAATAAGCATCAGTCCGACGGTACCTGCAACCCGGTAACAATAGAGATCTAACTCGGCAAAATTCTCGTAACGATTTTTTTCGAGATCCATCGCTACTCCGGCCACCAAATCCTCGAATGGATAGGCTTCGATTCCGTACTTTCGCACAGTCTCACCTAACACCATAAATTTAGGTTCTCTACTGTCGGCGCGCACAGCCTTTTTAAATTCGTTTAACAGATTATTTAAATTGTTTTTGGTGGCGGGAACATCGAGCTCCGACTCATCGACAATGTCATCACTAGTACGACAGAATCCGTAGACAGCGGCGAGCGCTCTGCCCCTTTCCCTTCCGAAAAGTTTCGACATTACATAAAAGGTTTTTCCGTGTTCACGCAATATTTCAGCGCACTGGGCGTAACCCAGCTCGAATTCAGCGGAGTTCGACATGATTTGAACCTATTTCAATATTATTGTTCACCTTCGCACTGAACTTTCTTTTCGCCTTTTGAAAACCCAAAGTTTTCATAGCGCGTACCGCGGCGATTTTTCCAGAAAGGGCGGCTGTAGGAACTGCTCCTGGCCATACTGTAAAATGGCCGGCAAATTGTACGTTCTTAAGCGGTGTTTTGGTGTGGGCGAGCGGATTCATAAACGGATAATTTTTCCAATTCAACTCAAACCCACAGGTACCACCCAATTCGTTTCTAGTGAATCGGTGAGTGGTTAACGGACTTCCCAAATCGCAATACTCTATATATTTACGAACATCCGGAAATAGTCCCTCAAATATCGTGATAATTTGATCCGTCACTTTTCGTTTGAGATCTCGATATTCCAAGGAACGTTCGTCTAACTTCCCGCCCGAGAGCCAGTGTTGATTCCACTCACTTCGACTAAAAGCTTGGAGGACAACTGACGACTTACCTTCCGGCGCAAGCGATTCGTCATCTATGCAGTGGGATGTTATCTCAAGAAACACCTTTTCGTGAGCCTGTGGGTCGCCTAGGTCCATTGCGGTGCGACACAGGTTATTTGGAAAATAGAAAATATGAGCGGCCTTTACGATTTTTTTTAACTCTTCGCGTGGAAAGTTTAAACCCAAATAGACGCTCAATAGCGCGTCTGAATGTTTAGTCGCTGCGAGTCGTTTCTTTTCACTCTCGGAGTAGTGATCTAAACCGACCAAATCTGACATGCCTTTTTTGTAGTCGCCACAATAGACGATTTGCTTGGCTTCAAACCTTTCACCTTTTTGAGTTACTACGGCGGTTGCGTTGTCATTTTTTTTATCGAATGCCGTAACTCTTTGTTTATAAAGAAACGTTACTCCACGTTGAGTTAATTTCTTTTCCCAGGTGGCAAACAAATGTCCAAACCCGCCTCGCGGGTACCAATAATCTTCGGCCCATAAATGCCAGAATGCCGACGCTACAAATACATTCATTCGAGAGTATCCACAGGTAGACAACAAATCCCGAACGCCCGATTTAGGGAGTAACCGCTTATACCAGTCCTCGAAATCCTCGAACATCAGCGATTTTAGATCACCAGCAAACGGTAGCATCCGAGCTAGAAATTTTCCGTATTGTGAAACACGTTCGCTTTTTACGAATGGAATCAATTCTGGCAAAAATGATCTTTTTATTAAGGCCGACGTTCTTTCGTGTACGTCGAACACGCGGTCAAAGCCTTCGGCGAATTCCGGAAAACTCTTTTTAAACTCCTGCCGGGTTTGTTCCAGCGAATAAACGACCGTATCAATGCCGGGCATTTTTAAACGATATCGGGCCCGAACGAATTCAACTTCCGAAAGTATTCCGTATTGTTCGAGCAGCGGGAAGATGATTCCCATGTTTTCAAACGACTGACAGCCGACGTCGAAGTAATATCCCTTTCTTCGTATTCCCGCCATCAAACCACCTGGCTGATGATTGTGTTCGATAACAAGTACGTTTTGGCCTCGTAAATTGAGCTCGGAAGCAGCGGTCATGCCCGCAATACCTGCACCAATTACAATAGCGTCGTACTTCGGATTAGAACGCTCCATTCAGGGGCTCCAAAAACGTGTCGCACAACTCGAGCATTAATTCGTGTACTTCCGGCAAACGGCGCAATTCAGCTTGATCTTTAATCTGGGTTTGTAAGTCTCTGATAGTGGCCAATGCTTTTGACTTTGCCCCGTGGCTTTCAAAAAGGGCGATAACATTCGATATATCAGTATCGCTGGTATCCTGCCTGGATTTTTTTAAAATTGCGGAAAGCTCCCTTTTCGCTTTTGCATCACCAGAATCATAAACCGCTGCAACTAACATGGACACTTTGCCTTCGGCGATATCAGTACCGACCCGATCACGGCCTTTTTGTCCGTAAATATCCAACAAGTCGTCCTGAATTTGAAACAACATACCCATGTCCATTGCGGCTTTTTCAAAGGCATCTACAATTGATGGTGCTACGGCTAACGCTTCTAGGGCCCCGGCTACTGGAAGTGCAAACAACCCCGAGGTCTTACCACGAATAATTTCAGTGTACCGGGCTACGGAGGGTTCGAGTTCGTCTTTCATTATGAACTCTTGAGCCTGACCTTCTATGACTCGAATCGTCGCTTGAGTCGACCTTTTTAAGAGTTGTAATATAACGCTGGAATCGAGCGACAGTTTACAAATAAGTTCATTAGCGTATTGAAACATCGCATCGCCGCAATTTATTGCCTGAGGAACGGAATATTTTTTCCATACGGTCGGCCTACCCCGGCGCAGTTCGTCTCCGTCTTGAAGATCATCATGCACCAAAGTTGCGTTGTGAATCATTTCGACCGCGGCACCAAAATATAAAATTTCTTTTGGGTCTCTTTTAAAACACTCAAAAACGGCTGACGGAATAACACCGCGCAATCTTTTTCCACCGGTTTCGAAATGATACCTTGTCATTGCTGAACAACCTCTTGAACCAGTTGCCTCGCAATTTAACAAATAATCACTTAGTGTTTTTTCCAGAATTGGTTGCATGCGATTACGCACTTCTTGCAATCGACTCATGAAAGAACCCTTGCCCCTTCGCCGATCGTTGTTCGAAGAATTTGCACACCTTCAATTCGCTCGAGGGCGCGATCTACGACGTCCGTTGCGTCTTTTTCAAAAAAACAAACAACATTCGGACCCGCGTCAATGGTGTAGAACACCGGTACGCCTCCGCGGCGCAGATCGCTAATTTCTTGAATCAAAGCTAAAGTTTGGGGCTGCCAATAAAACACTGTAGGACGAGCGGCCATTGCTGAAGCATGCATGCGAAGACAATTCGACTCCGCAATATTTGCTAGCTCATTAAAATTTTTATTTTCGATGGCATTCAATATTTCAGCCACATCGCGCTGGGCTGAGTTAACCCAGGACTCAAAATAAGGAGATGTTTTTCGTGTGTGCTCCATTCCACTCGTCGACGCGTGAGTTTTAGCTGTCGCGCGCACCACAAGAACTCTTACTACAAGATTCCAATGACTGGCGGGCTTAAAATTTTCTGCCACGCTGTCGCTACCGTCTAGTTCCTTGCCCGCCTTCCACTGCACGAACCCACCAAAAATGGACCGAGCAGCTGACCCCGAGCCTCTTCTCGCTATTTCTGAAATCTTTGAAGCGGGAATGTCTAATCCAGCAGCTCGTACTGCTGCCAAAGCTACCGCCGAAAGGCCTGAAGCCGAAGATGCGAGTCCCGCTGCAGTCGGAAAATTATTTCGACTTTGAACCCGCGCTTTATGCGACTTTCCAGAAAGTTTTCGTACCTCGTTTAATACTGCAATAACTTTGGTAATTTTTTCCGACGATTCTATAGAACCATTTAAAATTAATTCGTCGTTTTCGAGGCCCGCTAAAAACTCAACTGTAGTAAAACTTCCAAAATCTTTTAACGTGATCGAAACACTGTCGTTAGTAGGAAGATTCAGGGCAAGATCGCGCTTGCCCCAGTACTTGGCGACCGCAATGTTGCTGGGAGAAAATACTCGAACCGCGTTTTTTTCTACAACCGGAACGAGTTCCCAATCTTTTGGTAAAAGCTCTACGCTTCGAATCAAGCAGACTCTCCGTGTTCTATGCCCAGCACTGAATATCCTCGTTCGGTCATGCGCGCGGCTAGTTCTCGCCCTTTGGTTCGAGGAGCTGCAAGAATCACTGCTCCGCCGCCCCCAGCTCCACTTACTTTTCCTGCTAGCGCACCATTTGCGCACGCCTCATATATTAATGCATCAATTGTTTCATTGCTCAGGCCAAGTTCCGACAATATCCCTTGGGATTTTCTAATCGACTCTACAACCACCGCAGCATCACCATAATTTAACCCTTGTTCAGCGTTATCAATTGCGGTTTTTAATTCGTTGGTCATTTCTGTCCATCGATCAAGGTTCTTGTGTTTGAACTCAGTTATGCGCGCAATTAGTGGGGCACTATTTTCCCGAAGCCCACTATCAATAGCTACGAAATCAAGCGCTTTATTTTGAACTTCGCGAACCACCGCACGATTCTCATAACGTATTGGTCGCCCCGCCAAGATTGTTGCGGCATCGACGCCACTCGGATTGCCATGAAATAAAGTTTCAATTGCAGAAACAGCTCTCTCAATCTCCATCCAATCGGCTCGTACTTTTGCAACTTCGGTACGGTATTCGTCGAACGCCCTCGCCAATGCTACCGCGAACGCTGCACTACTACCGAAGCCTCGCGATACCGGGAAATTGGTTTTCGACTCTACCCGAATTGGCTGGCCTTTAATGTCGACTCGAAAACAGTCGGCGGCAATATACACTGCCCGTGCCATAACATTTTCCACAATGTCTCGCTCTGGAGTGTTGGGAACTTCGGCTCGGTACATTGGCACTGTGTCTGGCACAATGGTAACTTCACATGTCAGATCTTTCATCGGAAACGCCAAGGCGGCAACTCCGCCGTGAACTACGAAATGTTCACCAAGCAAAATAAACTTTCCATGAGATCGCCCCACAACCTTCATGTCGTTGTCCTCTTCTTTTTGAGTTCTGAGATTGTCGAAGAACCTGTGACAAACATGGTTACCCGTAGTTCTTCAATTACTCGTTCGATCGCGTTTACCGCTTGTTCAATTGATTGTTCAGCTGCTTTCAACATTGGCAACGCCATTGCTGCAGCATCGGCCCCCAACACCAGTGCCTTTGCAATTTCAATTCCGGTCCGAATCCCTCCCGAAGCAATTACTGCTTTATCGGGCAATGCATTTCGACAGGCGATTACGCTCTCTGCAGTAGATACTCCCCAGGTGGCGAACAACTCACCAGTAGATTTCTGAATTGAATTGGAGGTTCGTAGACTTTCGATTTTCGACCAGGAGGTCCCACCGACTCCGGCCGTCTCCACTCCCGCGACCGGTAGCGTTCGAATTTTCTGCAATGTAGCGTTGGAAATTCCTGCTCCAACCTCTTTTAGGACTACGGGCACTCCGACCTGCGAAATGGTTTCACGGATTTTATCGACCAGCCCTCGAAAGTCAGTGTCCCCTTCGGGTTGTATGGCCTCCTGTAGCGGATTCAAATGGAGATTTAACACATTACATTCAACCGCTTCGACCAAACGACGTATATCTTTCGGTGTCACTCCGTAATTCAATTGAACCGCTCCAACATTTCCAAAAAGTAACGGAAGATTTGGCGCCCATTTTTTTACCGAATACGAAGCAATTAAGGACGGGTCTTCCAACATTTTACGTTGAGAGCCCAACGCGAAACCAACTCCACAACGCTCGGCCGCAATTGCCAATCGTCGGTTTATTTCCGCAGCCCGCTCTGTACCACCAGTCATCGCGCCTATTAAAAGCGGAGCTTTCAATTTTTTACCAAAAAGTTCGACCGAAAGATCGATGTCCGCCTTGCGAATTTCAGGTAACGCGTCATGTTCTAGGCGATACCGAGCAAACCCATTGAGGCGCTCGTCGTAATAATCCACGCTTTCGTCCAGACAGATCCTAAGATGACTATTTTTTCTGTCTGTTTCGCCTTCTAAAACCGACAATTTTACCTCATTGCAGCGGTAATCGACCTAATAATATTGCGCGGTCCCGCCATGCTGTCATTCACTGCCGCCGGCTCATAACCACAATGAACCATGCAATCTCGGCATTTTGGGTGACCACTACGCGAACCATACTTGTCCCAGTCTGTTGTGTTCATAAGTTCCGCGAAAGTAGCTGCATACCCGTTTTCACTGAATAGATAACACGGGCGTTGCCAACCAAAGACATTGTAATTCGGATTGCCCCAGGGAGTGCATTCGTATTCCCGGTCGCCTTTGAGGAAATCTAAATAAAAGGGGGAATGATTAAACACCCATCCGCGTTTTTCCGCAGGTGCCAAAACTTTCTGAAAAAGATTTTTGGTCTGTTCTCTTTTCAAAAACCGGTCCTGATTTGGGGCCTTTTCATAACTATAGCCTGGAGAGATCATCATTCCATCCACGCCCAGGTCCATCATTTGGTCAAAAAATTGATGTAGATCCTCAGGGGGGTGGCCCTCAAAAATGGTTGTATTTGTGGTAACCCGAAATCCCCGACGTTTAGCTTCTTTAATAGCATCGAACGCTGTTTTGAAAGTGCCCTCGCGTTGCACGCATTCATCGTGGTGTTTTTCTAGACCATCCATATGTACGCTAAAAGTCAGGTAATCACTGGGGCTGAAGAGGTCCATCTTACGGGCCAACAAGAGCGCATTGGTGCAAAGGTAGATGAACTTCTTGCGTTCAATTAGACCTTCGACGATCTCCTTAATTTGAGGGTGAATAAGTGGCTCTCCCCCCGCAACGCTGACTATCGGCGCACCACACTCATCTGCTGCGGCGAAACACTGCTCAGGGGTTAAGGTCTTTTTCAGAATTTCTTCTGGATATTGAATCTTTCCACACCCCATGCATTCGAGGTTACAGCGAAACAAGGGCTCAAGCATCAGCACCAAGGGGTAACGCTTGTTGCCGCGGATTTTCTGCTTCATGATGTACTTACCTACGTCGATCGCCTGCCTCATTGGTATCGCCATGGATGCTCTTTTCTCCTATATAGGTTCAACTGCTGGGTTCACCGATCGACCGCCTGCGCGACAGCATGCTTTGGGGCGTCAGTTTCTTACCTATATTTGATAACCGATTTAAAATGTCACTCAAACTTAATTTTTCGATTCCCAAGATATATCTGTCACTTATCTACATATTTTTCGATCACTCAATGGCGTGCCGCAACATCTTTTGGGCCACGGTTTTCTCTGAAGCGTCTATTTTTCGCGCACTAGATTGCGATTCCAGTTGGGAATTTCTACGACTAAATTTTTAGTCCCGTTTGGCACGGTTTGACAGGCGAGTCTTGATTGGGGCGTCACTCCAGGGGCTTTATCCAATTGGTCTTCTTCTTCTTCGGTGCTTTCATTACAAGAATCGAGACCCTCACGAACTACAATATGGCAAGTGGAACAAGCACATACGCCGCCGCAAGCATGATCAATATCAATTCCGCTAGCTAACGCAATATCCAGAACGCTACCTTCGAGTCCCGTCGCGGAACTGGGAGCATTCGCTGGATCAACCGTAATTTCTTGGCCGCCTGGCAAAAACCGAATGGAATAGGCCTGTTTTGCTTTCTCAGGACTGGACTGCTTAATGTAAGGATTTGATCCGCCCATCTGGAACGTATATTACTTGCGAGCACGTTCGAAAACCAAAAAATCAAACGCCTGGGCGTGCTTTTCGTCGATTCCGTGTTTTTCTTCTGAAATCAGCTTCCATTCGGTCTGGTCGAATTCCGGAAAAAAAGCATCGCCCTCGAATGTTCCGTGAATTCGGGTGAGATAAATAAAGTCAGAATGTGGCAGCGCCTCGGTATAAACAACCCCGCCACCACCTATAAATATTTTTTCTGACCCCGGAGCTTTTTCCGCCTCTACGAATGACTCTTCAAGACTATGTACCACGATACAACCGGGAATATTTAAGCCCTTTTTCGACGTGATCACGATGTTCGTTCGATTGGGCAATGGTTTTCCAAGCGACTCGTAGGTAGCTCGCCCCATGATTACGGGGTGGCCTTTGGTGGTGTCGTGGAAGAACTTTAAGTCTTTGGGCAGTTTCCAAGGCAATTTACCTTGAAACCCGAGAACACGATTCAAAGAGCAGGCCGCGATCATAATTCTTACACCGCGACGGGTGCTTTGATGCTGGGGTGACATTGATACCCCTCCAATTGAAAATCTTCGTATTTAAATTCGAAAATTGAACGAACCGCTGGATTAATTCGCATTTTCGGAAGCGGAAACGTATTGCGCGAAAGCTGTAAATTGGTTTGTTCGAGGTGATTGAGGTACAAATGCGCGTCACCCAGAGTGTGCACGAAGTCGCCGGGCTTTAAATCACAGACCTGAGCAATCATCATCGTAAGCAAAGCATAGGATGCAATATTAAACGGCACGCCCAAAAAAATATCAGCACTGCGTTGGTACAGCTGGCAGGATAAGCGACCATTGGCTACGTAAAATTGAAAAAAAGCGTGGCAGGGCGGTAAAGCCATTTTATGCAACTCTCCCACGTTCCAGGCGCTCACTATTAATCTTCTGGAGTCAGGGTTTTTGCGTATCTGGGCGATAACTTCGGAAATTTGATCTACCGATTTTCCGTCAGCCCCGGCCCATGATCGCCATTGGTGACCGTAAACCGGACCCAAGTTACCATTTTCGTCGGCCCATTCGTCCCAAATCGAAACACCATTTTGTTTAAGAAATTCAATATTTGTGTCGCCTTTTAGGAACCAAAGAAGCTCGTAAATGATAGACTTCAAATGAAGTTTCTTAGTCGTGACGACCGGAAACCCTTCGCTCAAATCGAATCGCATTTGATAACCGAAAACACTGAGTGTGCCTGTGCCCGTTCGGTCTTCTTTTTTGGCGCCCTTTTCGAGCACGTGTTTCATGAGATCCAGATATTGGCGCATGAAAGCTCCTCTTCACTAGAAGTCATACCCCCATTGTAGGGTCCGGTCCATCATGTTATCGGGTCCCTGGACTATAGGGGATCTTAAAACATGGGAAAAACAACTCTGCGCACCGCGTTTTCGCGGTATGTGGTGGCACTGTTGTGCGTGGGACTGGGGACAATCGCATCGGCTAAAGCCAACGATTTAGTCGACGAGTGGCAGGTCGAATATTCGGAAGAACAGAAAGCTCGCGATTATGCCGATCAGCTTAGCCTCAGAAACGGTAGCGATTGGGCGACGGCTTTTGTGACAGCCCTCGCTCAAAACAAAAAGGCACTGGCACAGGCACTATTCGAGCGCCGAAAAAATTTTGGCGACCTCTCGCGAGTTGTTCTCAACAAAAGTGGTGAATGTCTTGCCAGCGCACTAATTGGTAAATCACCTAGATTTCTGGAAATTCTCTTAAACGAAGGTCTGGACCCCGACTGCGAATTTGTCCCGAATCTCGCCCGCCCGCTATGGCTTAGCTTGGTGACCAAAAAAGTAGCTGAGGCTAAAACTCTGCTCTCACATGGCGCAAACACTGATTTCTACTTTCGTTCGCCGACTCAAACGTTTTGGCGACAACTGATGCAGGAAAAGTACGCAGGGTTCGCAAAAAAACTTTTCTCCACTAAGCAGCTCATCGAACAAAAAGATCCAAGTGGTACCTGTTTTTTTTCCGCAGCGGTGGTTTGGGGAGCGGAACAATTAGTGGCTCATGCTCTTAAGAAAAAAGCCTCGATTGCCGCCCCCGTCGGTGGTGCGCAAGATTACTTTGGGCTGGCACTAATGAACAGTCAGTTTGGCGCTGCTAAATTGATCGCTCAGAATACGACTGCCAAAAGTATTCTGGTTAATTTTAGGGATAAAACCGACTCAACTTATTTACACTGGTGCGCCGACTTGGGTGAGTCTTCGCTTTGTGAAACACTGGCTGAAATTGGTCTTTCGCTCACCTCGATAGATTCGGCAGGTCGCACCCCACGAGACCGGGCACTAATTGCGGGCAATCAAAAGATAGCTCGTTTATTAGTACCTGAAGGTTCTAACAATCCTGAAAAAGATTTTCTTTTAACTCAGACCCTGAATAAAAACTGTAAATCCATCGAGTCTTTTTTTGTGGACCGCAATGATCCCAAAGGAATTTTGGAAATTAATGACTGGGATAAAAACGGTAATACTCTGCTTCATCTTGCGAGTGCAAAGGGTTCTTCGAAGTGCGTAAGAACTTTTTTGAAATATGGAGCTTCTGCTCGGTTGCCCAACCGCCTCTCGGAGACCGCCCTGCACTTGAGCGTAGTTAACGACCACCTGAACTCTACCCGTTTGTTATTAGCCGCCGGAGCGGACCCCTCTGACATTAACGTCCAGGGAGAATCACCGTTCCACCTCGCGGCAAGACACGGTCTAGTACCCCAAATCGAAGCCCTCTATGGCGCGGGCGCCTACAAAAAGTACATCGTTTATTTGACTAACAGTGAGGGGCGTACCGCCCTGCATTTAGCTACAATTCACAAGCAACCACTCGCCATGCGCGCATTGCTTGGTAAGAATCGCGCCCATGTAACCGCACAAGACGACTACGGTTTCACGGCTTATGATTACGCAAAAAAGAGTCAAGACTCTTTGGCAATTGCAATTCTAGAAGCCGCCCAATGAGCAACTAGGGTTACTCTTCTTAATTGTGGAGAGCCATTGCAACCTCTAAGGAGTGGTGCTAATTATCTGGCGTCTCAGAGATCGTTTGTCCGGAAATTATATTGAGTTTCCGCGTAGGCTTGGGGTGTCGACAAGCGGTAAGTCTCTGGATTTTGATTCCAGCATTCCTAGGTTCGAATCCTAGCACCCCAGCCAAAATAAAAGGGGCCGAGTCGCGCAAGCGTTTCGGCCCCTTTTATTTTGTAATCATCGATTACTAGCTTCGCGCTCGCCAGGTGCCACATTCGCGCAGTGAAGGGGCACATTTAAAAGTACTTTTTTGCCACTTTTTGAAATTTTCTCGAATTTAGAATTTTCTGGACGCGCGTGATCTACCGACAACCGAAACAATGGTCGGTATCCATTTTTCGAAATCAGCTTTGCTCGTTTTGAATATTCAACCTTGCTTAAATTGGCTTCGAAATCGCTCAAATATAGATTTAATTTGGATACTGTTGGGTCCGCATCATCTGTCCACACTTCGCCGATTATAAAGCGAGATAGCTGAAAACCCTCTTTAACTTCAGATCCAAATTCTTCTAAAAGAACTTTTTCTAATTCGCTAGGTGCTGATTCTGCGATGGCCGCAGTCTCGTCCCAACTGGCATCTTGTCGATCTATGAAAAGATTAAGACTTTCTCGTGATGGAACATAATTTATCGACCGTAGATCCTTGAACCACTGAGCTTGCGTTTGCTCGCGAAACGCATATTTACTTTCGAAAAACAGTGCATACACTTGATCGGCTACGGCGTAACGTACCGACTTGGACCGCTGGTGCTTTCGGCCAGCAGCAATTGCGGCCAAATAGTCGTCGCCAGAAAACGGGGTCTCAAAATCGTAAGTGTAAACAAAAGTGCGCAGGCTAAGTAATGACCGTTTTCCTACACGCACTGTGCAATTGATCGTTTCGTGAAATGATTCGTACCGCGCGCCTCTGTCTTTTCGCCAATCGTAACTTAGGTCTCGCGCACTAGCGGCAATCCCCGATACGAATGCAACCCCCGCGATCACCGCGCCTAAAAAACGTTTAAAATTCACCATATTTACTCCAATTTGCGTTCGCATTTTTAACACAAACTAAATTCTGACTCAACAAGTCCACTAAATCCCCTCTAAATATCTGATTAGAAACGGTTTGCACCCGTTGCTAAAGCGAAAATCCTATGTTTGAGCTAATAGGGTCCATTTGTAATTGGGGAAACAATTTTGGGGGAAAAAATGAATCTTTTAAGAATGCGTGTAGCGACGCTCGCCGTCGCCTCGTCTTTAGTGTTCGCAGCCTGCGGTACACAGCCTACAGAAAATAGATCTGACTCTGTTCAAGCAGCAGCAAAAATTTCGGAATCTTTTGCAGCTAAAGCTGTTTCTGGTGGATTAACCCAGCAAGAAGCAGAACCTACGCCAGAAAATCCGGTAGTCCCGCCCGAAACCACTAATCAAGAAGAAGTGGCTGCGACACCAGATGTCAGCACACTGCCCGCTCCGGCGGCTCCAGTATTCGGATCATCCGACAAAATGCACCTCGTGATTTACAAGTCGGCACTCGATAAAGAATTTTTGTTATCCGCCTCGATGATCGATCAAACGGTGGCCGCGACGGGTTCTGGCCTTAACAGCCGAGTGGTGGCTTTTAAACGCCAGGGCGATCGCATTTTCATGCTCGAATCAAACAAAGGTCACAAAGTTACAAACGATATGCCTTCGACCTTGATTTTAGCGGAAATCCCCATCGTTTGGGAAAGCGACGACCGCATTGAACTCGACTTCAATAAGGGCATGAGTAAGGTTTTCGTGGCCAGCAACTGGTACGCGAGTGATATCGAGAAATTATTTTCGGGTGGTGGTTACGATCCCATGGCGAACTTCGTGGCTTTAGGAGTTTCCAATAGTTTCATCGATTCAGTGCGTTTGAAAAACAACTTAGTGGAAATTCGCCAATTGGTTCAGATTGGATTCAATAGAGGTTTCGTCTTAGCTCCGTCTTACGAAGTACGTTATTACCTCACCCCATACTTAGAAAATCCGAAGTACGTAGCCAAAGAAACCGATAAAACTTTCGACCGAGTCGGTTACTTCGAAGTTCCTCCAACTCTCGAGGAAGAATCTGGTCGCACTTCGATTAAGATCTCCAAATGGGATATCTCTAAGCCCGTTACGTTTTACGTCAGCGCAAATACGCCGGCTGAATACGTCGACGCAGTTAAAGAAGGCATCCTCTATTGGAACAAGGCTTTTGGTCGCGAAGTTTTACGAGCCGAAGTCGCACCTGCTGGAATCACTGCTCCCGACCCAAGCTACAATTTAATTCAGTGGGTACCTTGGGACAGCGCGGGTTTTGCTTACGCTGACGCGTTGATGGACCCCCGCACGGGTGAAATCAAAAACGCACAAGTGTATTTGACGAGTGCGTTTGCATTCGGATCAAAGGCGCGTTTGCGTCGTTTCTTGCGCACTTACCGCCCGGCGGCCATGGCGCGAAATGATCACCGTGACCACACCGATCATCAGCACGGCATGCTAGAAAATGCCGAAGAAGAAACACCGTACAGTCGACAAGAGCTGCTCGAAACAGCTCATCCGAAAAATCGAACCAAGCGCCCGCTTTACAAGGGCGTGGCACTTGAGTTCATGCGACCTGCTCGTTTGTGTAACTACTCACTCGACGAAGCAGCAGCAGCAAACCTCGAGCCTTTGCTTGAAGCAAATGCAGACGATGCGACGCTTCTTCGGGTATCGCAGGACTACGTACGCTTAGTAACAGCGCACGAAGTGGGCCATACACTTGGACTGCGCCATAATTTCGCCGGCAGTCTCGGAGCAAGTGTTACTATTCCGCAACGTGACGCTCCATTTCGTGAATATGTGTTAAAAAACACAGTTCCAAATAGTGAACACGTATTCGGTAGCTCTGTAATGGAATACATGCACTTCATGGACGACGTTCTTGCCGCAGCTCAAATAAAGTCGGGCGGTGAAGCGTTGGCCTATGACAAAGCTGCTATTCAGTGGGGCTATTCCGATCAGCAAATGGCTGAAAAAAGCCCGTTGTTTTGCACTGACAGCCACGCGATGCTTGGTTATTTGGACTGCGATACGTTCGACAGTTCGGCTTCTCCGATCGCAAACTGGGCTTATGAATCGGTTTCCAGCGTAGCAATGCTACCCACCACGTTGGTGGAGCGCTACATGGCGGCCAAGGCCCCGCATGATCCGCGAGATGCTATTCCATTGGATGCGGTCGCGTTAAGCCCGCATGTGTATGGACGAAACGCCGCAGTTCGCTTGTTCAGGGCACTATATCCGCTTTCTTCAGAAGCGTATTTCATTGCTATTGATCGTCAGCACGCGGTGCTCGACGGTCTCAACATGGAAGAAACTATCGCCGCGCAACAGCTAGACTATGTAAAGGCACAGCTCAAAGCGATTGGTGGTTTGGAATGGGCGTACTTTACGTTGTTGCCTGTTTCGAAGCCCTACATGTCAGGAGTCGCCTCGATTCAGGGCATGAGTGGGCGATTGTCCGAGAATTTGAAAAAGCAACTCGACGCTTATTTGGGTCGTAAAGATGTGAGAAACTTCGTTGGTCTTGACGGAAAAACTCACTCTTTTACCGACAAAGAAGTGGCCTACATTCAGTCGCGGGCCGGGCAATTTTTCGACAAGTTCGAAGCGGCCTACTATGCATGGGCTGCTATCGCGTTTAGCGCTGTTCACATGGACCTCGAATTTAAGGTTCTACGCGATGTTCCTGCCGATGGCATTATGATGGGAATGAAGAGTGCGTTGGAATCAACTATTCGTCAGACTGTTCTAACTAAGAGCGGGAAAACACGAGTAGGTTCAGTTTCCGTGAATGGAATGCGTCCAACGGTAACTATTCCGACCTATGCCTACGGGACTCTTGAACGCAGGGCGATGGCGAATTATCTGAGTTCAAGAATTTTGCCAATACCGAACTGGTCTACCGCAACTCGTCAAGCTCTGGCTTCTCAAATGACCTCCGAGATTGAAAACTCGCTGGGTAAACGTTTGGCAGAAGTCACCGAGGGAAGTGTTTCGAGCGACCTTTATTGGTGGTTGATGGATGAACGAAAAGTGATCTCTTCGTTCTAAGCAACCCCAGCCAGATAATAAAAATAAAAAGGGCCGGAGCCACTTTCGTGGTTTCGGCCTTTGTTTTTTGTTGGTAAAAATACTGCAGACGGAGGTTCCCCACCCCATGCGTTTGTGTCTTTTTGCTGGTTCATCCAATCGAGGTCTAGCTACTAAAGTTGCCGAAACGCTTGGTACCCACGTGAGCGATGCCACAATACGAAGATTCGCCGACGGTGAAGTGTTTGTCGAAATCGAAGAAAACGTTCGGGGCAAAGACGTCTATATTTTACAGTCAACTTGTCCACCGGTGAATGACCACATCATGGAGCTGTTGATCATGATCGACGCGCTCAAGCGCGCGTCTACCAACAGTATCACGGCGGTGATTCCCTACTATGGATATTCTAGACAAGACCGCAAAGTGGCGCCTCGCACGCCGATCAGCGCCAAACTGGTGGCTGACTTATTAACCGCTGCGGGTTGCTCGCGGGTTGTCGGTATGGACCTGCACGCGGGGCAGATTCAGGGTTTCTTTAACATTCCTTTCGACAATCTCTACGCAAGACCAGTGATCCTAGACCATTTGAAATCTCTTTTTAGTAAGACCGATGACCTTGTATTTGTTGCACCTGATGCGGGCGGTGTGGAGCGAGCAAGAGCCTTTGCCAAACGCATCAACGATGCCGGCGTTGCGATGATCGACAAACGGCGCACGGGTCCGAATGTGGCCAAAGCGATGCATCTTATCGGCAGTGTTGAAGGCAAGATTGCAATAATTCTCGACGACATGATCGACACAGCGGGAACCTTGGTTGAGGCAGCTGAAACGGTGAAAAAAAACGGAGCCACCAAAATTTACGCCTGTGCGACCCATGCTGTTTTAAGCGATCCGGCCACCGATCGAATTAAAAACTCATGTCTTCAACAGGTAATCATCACCGACACGATTCCTTTGAGCCCGGCGGCCCAACAGGTCGATAAAATTCACGTACTCTCCAGTGCCGGTATTTTAGCTGAAGCAATTCGGCGCATTCACAGTTACGAATCCGTGAGTTCGCTTTTTACTTAAATGAAGCTCGTCATCGGACTTGGAAATCCTGGCCCCGAATACGTCGCCACCCGCCACAATGTCGGATTTATGGCAGTTGAACGCCTAATAGACGACCTTAAGGGAAAGTTTAAAACCTGGGGCCAACAAAAAAATGCCCTATTGGCGGATGTCTCGATCGATGGTGAACGCGTTCTGGTACTAAAACCGCTCACTTACATGAATCTTAGCGGTCAGGCCGCGGTGGCAGCAGCCCATTTTTATAAGATTTTGCCAGAGGATATCTGTGTTTTACACGACGAGCTCGACCTTCCTCTGGGTACTGTTCGCTTAAAAACCGGCGGGGGTCCCGGTGGTCACAATGGTTTACGATCGCTCATAGCGTCACTTGCAACCCCTAATTTCTCAAGGGTTCGTATGGGGGTCGGTAAGCCCGAAAACAAAGACGACACCTCGGATTTCGTGCTTGGGCCCTTCCGCAAGCAGGACTTGCCCCTCGTCGAGGATATGATAGAACGTGCACTCCAAGCGATCGCAGCGTTTGCCAAAGGTGAGAAGGCCTTCCTCGCCGCGATGAACACGTTGAACCAAAGGAATTAAGAACATGGGTTTTCAGTGCGGTATCGTCGGCCTGCCGAATGTCGGCAAATCGACTATTTTTAATGCGCTCACAGCCGGCTCTGGCGCCCACGCCGAGGCAGCAAATTACCCGTTCTGCACCATCAACCCCAATGTCGGCATAGTCAAAGTTCCCGATCCACGCTTAAAAGTCATTTCTCAGTACATTCCGCCTCAGTCGCTGATTCCGGCCACAATGACGTTCGTTGATATTGCCGGTTTGGTAAAAGGTGCGAGCAAGGGTGAAGGTCTCGGCAATCAGTTTCTTGGTCATATTCGAGAAACCAATGCGGTCGCACACGTCGTACGATGTTTTGACAATCCAAATGTCGTGCATGTTGATGGATCAGTCGACCCCGGACGAGACATTGGCGTTATCGATATGGAACTTATTTTGGCCGATCTTGAAACCGTTACGAAACGTTATTCCACTCTCGAAAAACAGGCGCGCTCTGGCGACAAAAAAACCCAAGCAGTTATGGGAGTCCTGTCGCGCGTACGCGAGGCACTGGAAAAAGGCAAAACTGTCCGCTCGTTGAAACTCACCGAAGACGAACAAGAGCTTGTGCGCGATTTTCATTTGATAACGATAAAACCGGTGCTTTACGTCGCAAATCTCGACGAAAACGGCATTAAAAATCCTGAGGCAGTTCCTTATTTTCAAGCTGTAAAAAAGATCGCTGAATCCGAAGGGTCGCAAGTTGTGCCTATTTGTGGCGCATTGGAATCGGAAATTGCTTCTCTTGAATCTGAAGAGGAGCGCGCCGAATTCATGAAGGAATTAGGAGTCTCCGAAACCGGACTTGATCGCTTAATTCGTTCGGGCTACGCGCTCTTAGGCCTAATTACCTATTTTACTGCGGGCGAAAAAGAAGTTCGCGCTTGGACAATTCAAAAGGGATTTAAAGCACCACAGGCTGCCGGGGTAATTCACACTGATTTTGAGCGCGGCTTTATACGGGCCGAAACTTACCATTTCAATGATTTGGTTCAGTGTAAATCCGAAGCAGGGGTTCGAGAAAAAGGCCTTATGCGTTTGGAAGGCAAAGAATACGTCGTCAAAGATGGCGACATTATGCACTTTCGATTTAACGTTTAAAAGTGCGTCCCTGGCGCCGGGCGGCTGGCGCTCTCTTTTTGATAGAGATAACGTTTTGTAATTCCGCCGAACTTTTCGAAGTAGGTGGTGAGGTTGTGGTTGAAAGACTCAACAGAAGCGCTGGTAGGTTCGGAAACAAATCCGATTTTACTCTGCGGGTGTACCAGTAATAATTTCTGATAATGTTTTGAACGTATTCGCGTGTCTCACGGTAACCAATGAGCTCTATGTATTCCTCGGGTGGCAAATCGCTTGGAGCTTCACGAATCCAACGATCGCTATTGCCCGGCCCCGCATTGTAGGCCGAAAGTGCGTGAATCGCGTTTCCGCCGTAGCGATTCATGAGCATGCGGAGGTATTTGGTTCCTAGCTTCATGTTTTTGTCCGGATCAAAGAGGTCAATCACCTCAACCCTCGGATCCATGTCACGCGCGGTGGGCAGAATAATTTGCATCAATCCAAAGGCATTTGCTCGTGAAGTGATTTGAGTAGCAAACGCACTTTCTTGTTTAATGAGAGAAATTACGAAGAGTGGGTCAAGTTTGACCTCACTGGCAATTGGCCGGATTCGTGGCAAGTAGGTGGTCGGAAATAGTAGTCGCTGGCCGTAACTTGAAAACAGTCCTTGAGACCCTCGTGATGATAATTCGCTAAATATCTGAAACGTGCTCAAATGGTTTTGAGCCATGTGATTGAGCAACGCTAAGTAAATGAGAAATTCATTCGACATCTTATCTCTCGCTCTTACTTGCGAGAGTTCAATGGCCGCGAGATCAGCGGTTCCAGTTGCTAATAGCTGCTCCGCGCGGCGTAGGTGCACAATATCTGATGGCGACAACACGGGCGCGTCTTTGGTTACAGGGGGAAGCTCTAGGTCCATCATCCTCGATAAATCAATATTGCCAAACCAAGACGCCAGCAATGCATAGTAGGCGAATGGTAATTCTCGAATGACTTCTTTATATAGGGTTTCGGCATGTGAATCGTGATTTGACCGCTGAGCAGCGCGGCCCATCCAAAATTTAGTGCGTAATTTAATTGAAGTGCGCGGATAGTCTTTCAACAAATTACGCCAGGTGGCGTAGGCGTCGTCGAATTTTCCGGCCAAGTAAAACAAATAGCCCTTTTGAAACATTTGTAGATCGAGATCGACTTTATAAGGAATCGAGACCGTTCGCTCGATCGAAGGTATTTTATAGGTTGCGACGCGTTCAAACACTTTAGCTTCGATCGTATTTTTTAGAAGAGGCGCGAGCCGAGCTTCCCAGCTAGTGCACACTTCATTTGGTTTTCTTTCACAAAGTCGCGCGTACTCAACCATATAATTTTTCGGAACCGCCGCGAGAAAATTCGCCTGCGACAGGCGCTGAAAGCCCGATTCAAAATTAGATAACGCAATTTTTTGATCTTTCTTTTTGGCCTTGGCGTATGCTTGGCCCAGGTAAACTTCAGTTAAACCTAGATAAAGCGCGATTCGCGATTCGAACGTATTGTAGGGCAACGAGGTCTGAGCACTATTGAAATGAATCGAGGCTGTTTCACCGTAGGAAATGGCGGTGATCCACTTTTTTGCCTCGGCTGCTTGCACCATTTTCTGGTAATGGGCACTACCCATTAGGTAGTGATAGAAATCTGAAAACTCGCGATTAGTGGCCAGAAGTCGAAGTTTGTTGATTGCGAGGTCCGTTTTACCCTTGCTGAGCAAATCGTAAGCTTCAAGTAACCCGGGAATTCTTTTTTCTTTGTCGGTTACAATCCGTTGTTCGATTTGTTCGATGAGCGAGATATTTGCGCCGATTGGTTCATCGGCCGCGAAGCCGGCGGTTGCCAGAAAAATTAAATGTGCAGAAATGATAGCAATTCTCAGAATTGCGAAAATCGAGTTATTTGCCATTCGTTAGTTTAGTCTACCGGTAAGCGGCTATTCTTTCCAACGCCGAACGCCGAGATGTTGGACCATTTCGTTGAAGCCATCTTGCAGTTCCATAAAATGGTCGTTCTTTCGAAACGTTATGCGCTGGTCAAAATTGCCGCGCGAAACTTCGTCGATCGCGCGGCGCAATTTAAACAACGGCCCGGCGATACGATGACTTAAGAAAATACTGAGCATGAATGTGATCGTAAGGAACAAAAGCTGTAATATGCCGAGTACGATGACAACCTGGTTTTCGACGTACTTAACTTTGTCGACGGTTAATACATCGTGCGGTGCGCTGAGAATTTTAAGAAAATATTCGAAAACATTATAAATAATGATCGGATAAACCATGCTGAGAGCGAAAATCCAGGAACAAACGAAAAATGCAAATTTGAGCTGAAATCGCCTATTGATGAGAAATTTCGAACGTTTATACGGCATATGGTTCAATGGTAAGGCGCATCTAAAATGTTGTCAAAGCAATCTCGTCCAAACAACTTCGATTGCCGCTTAGCAGCAACCCGTGAGTCGTGATATGGGCACACCATGAGTTTCATAACACTCTCGAGTGGCGGTCTTGAGAGGGGTAAAAAGATCCCTTTTTTGAATACGATAGACATGATTTGGCGCATCCTGGCGGCCATAGTTTGGTTTTTAGTGGCCTCACTAATGGCCATGTTGCTTTTGCCGTTTCGCTGGCGAAACCCAACCGTAGGGCACGTATTCGCAAAATTGCTGCATACTGTCGGTTTGCGAATATTCGGATTAAAAGTCATGGTTCACAACCCGGAGCGCATGGACCAGCGCCCTTGCGTGTACGTGGCTAATCATCAAAGTAATTTAGACATTTTTACGATGTCGACTATTTACCCGCCCGACACGGTGGTGATTGGCAAAAAAGAACTTAAGTGGCTGCCGCTTTTTGGTTGGTTGTTTGCAGGCGCAGGCAACGTGATGATCGACCGAAAAAATCGAACCCATTCTTTAAGCGGTTTTGACGATGCGGCTAAGGCCGTTCGCCAGCGTGGCCTGTCGGTTTGGATCTTTCCAGAAGGCACTCGTAACCGCGGTAGCGCGGAAATGCTTCCTTTTAAGAAGGGGGCCTTTCACCTGGCCGTGCGCGCCCAAATTCCGATAGTGCCGATTGTGCACCAGCACCTACACCGGTATTTCGATTACGACAAACATTGGTTTAACCACAAAGACGACGTTCATATACAGGTATTAGAGCCCGTAACGACCGCCGGGCTTGGGGTGGGTGATATCGAAACCCTAATGGCAACGGTTCGTTCAAAAATGGATGAGGTCTTAAAACAGCCGCTGTACCGACCTGAGCCTTTGGCACCTGCCAGTTCCAAAGGGTAAAATTCTTGCAAAACCAGGTATTCTTTCGTAACAAGATTGTCCGACTTAATCGTCATATTCAGGAGTAGCTCAGTCGGTAGAGCAGGTGACTGTTAATCACCATGTCGGGGGTTCGAGTCCCTCCTCCTGAGCCATTTAAAAAAAATAAAACCCTGCCAGCGCAAGCTGGTGGGGTTTTTATTTTTTATGGCGTTATGAAAGAGGACTCGAACGCGGAGTGTGCGGCGGAGCGGGTAACGCCGCCGAGTAGGCGGCGTTTCGCGCCCGCAAAACGCGCACGATGCGCGTTTTAGCGAACGAAGGGGAGCCTACGCAACGAGGAGCCGGAGGCGACGAGTGTAGTAGGTCGAGTCCCTCCTCCTGAGTCAATTTAAAAGTCCAGTTAATTCAAGGGTTTAACTAGGATTTCTTTTTAGGCTAGTTGCCTGAGTCAATTTAATCGAATCTTTTAGCAAACTCGATATATTGACCTAAAATTTAGGTTATATTACCCTATATTTAGGTTATGTTACTTTCTGGCATATTCGGAAATGAAACTGCAGAAAAAGTTCTCCTGTTCTTGGAGAACTACGAATTCGGCTATCCACGAGGAATCGCAAAAACTTTCGATCTTTCTATCAGCCAAGTTCAAAACCAACTTGAACGCTTTGAGCGCGAGGGAATTGTAGCAAGCCGGCTTGTTGGAAAAACAAGAATGTATGAGTGGAATCCAAGGTACTTATTCTTACCCGAACTACGCGCAATGCTTGAAAAAGCGCTAAAACGCCTTCCAGAGTCCCTACAAGAAAAATACTTTCGAGCACGAACACGTCCGAGAAGAAAAGGAAAGCCGCTTCCTTGATAAACACAAAGACAACCATCGAAGAACTAGGAGCCATTGTTTGCCAAGCACTGAAAGATGCCGGTATCGAAGCCTTTCTTTCCGGAGGTGCTGTTGTCTCGATTTATACTAAAAATAAATACGAAAGTTATGATCTTGATTTCATCACTTTTGGGGATCGCAAGAAAATAAAAAAAATAATGGAGGCTTTAGGATTCGTACAAGACAAGTCACGACACTTCATTCATCCCAAATCGGTATACTTTGTGGAGTTTCCTGGATCGGCAACAATGATTGGAGGCGAACGCATCTCTGAATTCCATGAACGAAAAGTTAAAACAAATACCTTGAAGCTACTTACACCCACCGACTGCATTAAAGATCGGCTAGCTGCCTATATTCACTGGAACGACAAACAGGGTTTGGAACAAGCCGTAATGGTCGCCCAAAATCAAGAATTTAAGCAAACCAAAGTTAAGCAGTTTTGCAAAAGCGAAGGCAATGTCGGCGCCTATGAAGATTTTCTCGAGCGACTTCGAAAGTAGGTTGGCTTCTTCAAACCGGCTAGATACTCTCTTCGCACATT
>DGKJ01000037.1:28873-41282 GCA_002387735.1 Bacteriovoracaceae bacterium UBA4573
TTCAAACCGGCTAGATTCTCTCTTCGCACATTAATATGTGTGGTCGAGCCTACGAAACATTTACCGAAGATGAACTCGAAATGCGTTACCAATGGGCTCGCACCAAACGCAACCCGCTGGGTCTTCAACCTAACTACAATTTGTGCCCTACTCAAAATGCTCCTGTCGTAGTTCGCAGCGCTGATGAAAATACTGTAAAACTAATGCGCTGGGGATTAGTACCGAATTGGGCCAAAACTATTAAAGACGCCTCTAAGTATTCACTTATAAACGCCCGAGGCGAGGAAATTACTGAAAAACGCAGCTACAAAAACGCTTTCGCAAACCAGCGTTGCATAGTGCCATTGAGTGGTTTTTTTGAGTGGCGGCGAGAAACTGAAAAGGGCCCCAAGGTACCTTTCGCCATTTATTTAAAAGACGAACCCATTATGTCGATCGCTGGGATTTGGGAGCGTTGGCATTCTGAAGATTCCAAAGAAGAGGTTTATTCGTTTTCAATCGTTACCACCGAAGCCAATTCGTTCATGAAAAAAATTCATGACCGCATGCCGGTGATTCTCGACCGCGAAATGGAAAAGGTCTGGCTAGATCCCACAAATCACGACACCTTACATTTAAAAACTTTTCTGAAACCTTGTCCTTCAAATTGGCTCTCTGCGCATGAAGTGTCTAGTCTGGTTAATTCACCAAAGAACAACCGAAAAGAGATTTTGAAACCTTATGCCCGCTAGGAACTCTTTGTCCGAGACTCATAATCGTACTTCCAACGCCCTATTTGAACTAAATCTCAATTGGGGTTAATGTGACGCCAAACTTGAAAGTGAGGCCGATCATGCGCGAAATAAACTATCAATTCGACGGAAAAGTTGCACTCGTCAC
The DNA here is from genome assembly GCA_002387735.1 of Bacteriovoracaceae bacterium UBA4573. Classification (GTDB taxonomy): domain Bacteria; phylum Bdellovibrionota; class UBA1018; order UBA1018; family UBA923; genus UBA923. The sequence continues at coordinate 29,753 of DGKJ01000037.1, forward strand.
GGGTGCAGCGTCGGGAATTGGCCGAGCCACTGCAATTGCATTTGCTAAAAGCGGCGCCAACGTTGTCGTAGCTGACGTCTTGGAAAAGGGTGGCACTGAAACTGCCAGCATGATCGACGCCTTGGGACGCAAAGCCCTTTTCGTACGTTGCGACGTTTCCGACACCCAGAACGTTAAGGACCTTGTGCGACGAACTGTGGAAAAATTTGGCAGGTTGGATTTTGCATTTAACAATGCGGGCATCGAAGACACCCCGGCCTCTACTACCGAATGCACTGAAGACAACTGGCATAAAACCATCGATATAAATTTAAAAGGCGTTTGGTTGTGCATGAAATACGAAATCCCCGAACTACTGAAACAAGGTGGCGGCGCTATCGTAAATTGCTCCTCGATTGCCGGTTTAATCGGGTTTTCGGGAATTCCCGCGTACACAGCCAGCAAACACGGCGTCATCGGTCTTACCAAAACGGCTGCTTTAGAGTATTCCAAGTCTTCCATTCGCGTAAACGCTGTATGCCCGGGTGTGATTCAAACACCTATGATTGATCGTTTCACCCAAGGCTCGGCGGAAGCGAAAGCACAACTAACTGCTGGTGCGCCTATGGGGCGCGTTGGACTACCCGAAGAAATTGCCAACGCAGTGTTATGGCTTTGCTCAGATTCTGCCTCTTACATGACAGGCCAGACCATGACCATCGACGGCGGATGGGTTGCCCAATAACGCAGAGCCAAGGACCATTTTTAAATGCGCCACCAAAACCCCCAGCCTTGCATTCAATTTTTAGGCGGGGTCGGTACCGTCACCGGCTCCAAGTTTTTGGTAAGTTTAGGTTCCGAAAAGATTCTTATCGATTGCGGACTGTTTCAGGGCCTCAAAGAACTACGTTTGCAAAATTGGGCGGAATTTCCGATCGATCCACGCTCTATTACCGCTGTAGTCCTCACCCACGCTCATCTCGATCACTCCGGTTATTTGCCATTACTAGTTAAAAAAGGTTTTGCTGGAAAAATTTACTGCACGCCACCCACTCGAGATTTGTCGAAGATAATTCTAGAAGACTCTGCCGAAATTCAGGAAGAAGATGCAGATTATGCAAATAAAAAAGGCTACTCCAAACATGACCCGGCAAAACCTCTCTATACAATTGAAGATGTTCGGCGATCGCTTCGCCACTTTACCGTAGTACCGAACTCTGATTGGTTTAAAATTAACGATCGGATTAAATTTCGTTTCAAACCGAACGGTCACATACTTGGTTCAGCCTTCATTGAATTAAAGATCGGAACAACGAAAATTACTTTTTCCGGCGATATGGGTCGTAAAAATCCTATTATTTTAAATCCGTCGTCTAGCCCTGAGAAAACTGATTTTTTAATTGTCGAATCGACATACGGAGATCGCCTTCACCCAAACCTTTCACCAGCGCGTGAATTAAAGAGAATAATAAACGAAACCCTAGCGAGAAAAGGTAAACTTATTATCCCGAGCTTCGCCGTGGGTCGTGCCCAGGACCTATTACACCTATTGTCTCAGCTGCGAGCCCAAAACGATATTCCGAATGTTCCAATTTACCTTGATAGTCCCATGGGAATACACGCCACCGACATTTTTATGGCGCACTCAAAATGGCACAAACTTAAAAACAACGAAGTTGATGCCTTGGGCAGAATTGCAGTCATGGTACGGAAGCAACGCAACTCCATCGAAATCGCCGAAAAAAAACAGAGCTCCATCATAATCGCCGGGAGCGGAATGCTATCTGGCGGCCGAGTGCTTCACCATCTGGAAAAGTGCCTACCGGATGAACGAAACACTGTTCTAATTGTCGGCTTCCAGGCGGCGAGCACTCGTGGTCGCTTACTTAAAGAAGGTATTCCCGAACTTAAAATTCATGGCAAATACATACCGGTACATGCACGCATTGAAGAAATTTCGGGTCTCTCGGCACACGGGGATCAAAAAGAAATCCTCGATTGGTTGAAACAGTTCAAAACTGCACCCAAAAATACTTTTATTGTTCACGGAGAACCGCAGGCCTCCGACGCACTACGCGTTTGCATACAAGATCGCCTCGGGTGGAACTGCACCATACCAAAACCGTTCGATCATTTCATTTTGCCGAATTAGTTTTTTGTATTCGAGTACCAATAGTATCAATTGTTCGAAAATCTAAACTATCGGTCCAGCTTTTATCGCCTTTATTAACCAACACGTCGACCATATATGTTTGGCCCGAGGCGCTCCTTCGAACTCCGACCACATGAACCGGTTGATGCGCATAGTAGTCGTTTGTCAGAAACACTGGACCCATCACAGGAGTAACTTTTGGATTTTTGATTAGTATCCACACCGGTGCAGCGTCCACTCCTAGAGAACTTTTCAGTAGTCGCAGTAATGATTCTTCTTGCGAGTCGAGTGTTGGTGTTTCTGGCGTAACCAATTCTATCGAATCAAAATCGATGTGTTTTACTTTAAATGAACGAACGCCAAGAGTTTGAAACGGGCCCATGTCTTCTTGAACTATAACTTCAAGATCTCGAAGAAACATTGACCTGCTCGCACCAAGAATGTACCCGTGAATTTGTTGTGCATCCCGTGCAAATCCCGGCCGGGCTTTAAATTTTACGGACTGACCACTCCTAATGGCCTCCAAAAACACCCGTTCCGGCCCATTAATCAATAACGCCTGGCATGAATCCGCCAGCGGCGAATGTTCGGTTGCAGCGGCAACAGAAAAATTTAATACACACAGAAGTATCAGCACTCGTATCATATTCAGCCCCTATTTCGGGGGGGCCTAACATAATTAAGCGCCTAGGAACAGCGTCCAGTAAAGCTTGTTCAGCAAATTACTCGGACAATTTACGTAGTTTGCCCAGTTTCTCTAACTCGTCTTCCGGTACGAAGGTGCCGCCACTGCCACTGTAGTCAAAGTAGAGCTTGGTGGCGTACCGTTTGTAGCATTTCTTTGAAATTTCGGTGTGCGGAAATTCACGAACGCAGGTTTCAAAATACATACTGTCGAGCGCCCAAAGCAACGGGTCTTTAAGAGCATCATAGGACACTCCTAATAGATACAGCGCTTCGCCGCGAAATTTTCCTTGAGGACTCTTCTGTAAAGCTTCGTGAATGTGATTCGTTGCCCGCAAAAAACTTACGTCCCCGGTTGGATCTACTGCAAACAACTGTTCCTTGGATGCTTGTTGTACCAATAAGCGGGCTTTGGCCATGTGGGACTCGGCCGAAAGTTTGCCGCCGGTCGAACGCTCCTGCTTCCAAGATGCTACGCTCTTTTTCCAAGACGCTACATAGCGTTTAAAATAGTCTGGAACATCTTTGCGTTTATCAATCTTATCTAAAAATGCCGAAGTTAAATTTGGGTCCTGCTTCACTCGAACAGTGATGCTCAAGACCTGTCGTATAGCGCGCGCGAATTCCAAGAGCGCAAACTCTCCTTCTGGAGAATTACTAATCAACTCATCGAGTGCGGCGAGCGCCTTATCAAATTGTCTAGTAGCGGCATAAAATTCAGCTCGCTGAAACTTGCTCAATGTTAGGGTATCAACTCGTTTCCCTAAGTCTTCAAAACTTTTCTCCGACCCAACTCGCGTGTGGCAGTTCATGCAGAACCCAGTGATAGTTTTGACCTGGTTGCGTACAAAAGTACCCCGCCCGCCTTCTTTGAAGGCGCGTTGTACATCCTGCAAATATTCGCCAAACAAACTTGCGATCGCAGCAAAGCCCGGCTCCCGATCTAAGCTTCCTTTCGGGAACACGTGTTTAAAGTTCGCGAGAATATCTAGGTTTTTTTGAATCTCAGCGCTATTTTTGGGATCTTGGAATTTTTTTTCATCGGCGATATAGGGCTGCAAATTAGTCAACGCTTCGAAATTTGCTCGCATGACCGAAGTTACCACCGCTTTTTCGTTTTTGTCGGTTTCGGCATTTAGTTTCGAGGTTAAAGTTAATGCCGTAATAATCGTCGCCGCTAAAAAGACATTCAAGATTTTCATAGTCTACCTTTGTTAAGTTGCTGCACCGTCATTGTACTCGCTTAGAATCTTTGTTCAATAAGCTACCTCGCACCAACACCATTTTAAATTGATCCTTTTCGAATACGATCTCAGCCTTCTTCAGACGCTCTTGGTCAAAAATGTATCGAACTAGCTTTTCCTTTGAACCGGGCCAAAGAAGCACATAAATGTCGGAAATGCCCCTTAGACTGGTTAAACAGTCTGCATTTTCGCAGTCTAGGTAGGTAGTGCGGCTGGGTCTAAGCCTTTTAGACACCCGAATTTCCCTTAGGCGTGAATGTTTTATTTCCCTGTTTATATGCCGACTACTGGTTTGAATTAGTGGGTAGGGTGCACTCGCTGCGAAAACATTACTCTCCTAATTTCAGGCCACTCCGGATTGGACAATTTATATATCCGCCGCTAATTTTGCTGAATGCTCTTCAATTCTTACGTGTTTATCTTTCTCTTTCTTCCGATAGTGATTACTGTCTATTTCCTTCTTCAAAAAAAGACCTCTAATGCAATTTCTCAGAGCTTTTTAGTTCTGGCTTCCTATTTTTTTTATGCCTACTGGAACCCTCACTTTCTTCCCTTTATTCTTATTTCTATTTATGCCAACTATTTCATTGGACTACGCATTTCGAAAACACGTTCACTTCCCACACTCGTTTTTGGAATTGTTCTTAATTTGGCTCCACTTCTTTATTTCAAATATACTGCATTTTTATTGGAAATTTCTAACTTCCTATTTGGAACTCAATTTAAAGATGTTTCCCTAACATTGCCGCTTGCGATTAGTTTTTTTACGTTTCAACAAATCGCATTCTTGGTAGATGCGTATAAGGCCCTGACCAAAGAATACGACGTCACATCGTACAGCTTGTTTGTTTCTTTTTTTCCGCAACTTATCGCAGGGCCAATAGTTCACCACAAACAAGTGATCTCTCAATTTCGATCACTAAAGTCCCGTTATTTTAGTAAACACAATTTTATTCTTGGAATTTCTTATTTTTCCGTCGGACTATTTAAAAAGACTGTCTTGGCTGACACATTAAGCAGATATGTCACAAACGGTTTCGACAACTTAATTACATTAGACTTCTTTGAGGCCTGGTTTGCTTCTCTAGCATACACGTTTCAATTGTATTTTGACTTTTCAGGCTACAGCGATATGGCAGTAGGATTGGGACTCATGATAAACATAGCGATACCTGAAAATTTTATGTCCCCATACCAAGCTCGAAACCTCAGAGATTTTTGGAAAAGATGGCATATGACTCTCGGTGCATGGTTAAGGGATTACATTTACGTCCCTATTGGAGGCAATCGCCTTGGAGCCCTGCGCACTGCGCGGAATTTATTTATAACCTTCCTAATTGGGGGTATTTGGCATGGGGCGGGCATTAATTTCGTGATTTGGGGCGCTTTACATGGGATTGGTGTTAGCGCACATTTGCCTTTGTCGCGACTCAGAATATCGATTCCAAAGGTTGTCTCTATAGCTTTAACTTTTTTTTATGTACACATATGTTGGGTTTTCTTTCGATCCAAATCGTTTGAACGCGCAGTAGATCTTGTTTCTTCTTTATTCGGAATTAATGGTTTCAACCTTCCTAAGAATGTAGATAGAATACTTGGAATCCCCCACCTGCCGGATGAAAAACCTTGGATTTCTCTTATCGTCGGTAATGAATCCAATAAATATCTTCTTATTTATTTAGTCGTGTCAGCCTCCATTTGTTTTTTCCTTCCGAACACAAGAGCATTTTTAACTAATATTAAAAATAGACGCTACCTCCCCTATTTTATCGCAGGGCTGCTCGCTATAGGAATAGTGTTTATTTCTAGAGAGAGTGAATTTTTGTACTTTCAATTCTAAAAATGAAAACATTCGAATCAAGATTTTTATTTATATTTTTCCCTCTACTGTTTTTAATTCTATTCTTGCTAGCGGCCTTTAATTTCGTTGTAGATCCTGGAGACATTTACCTTAAAAAAGCGTCTTTATTTTCAGAAAATAAGCTGTCAATTCAAAACGCTGAACTAAGCCTATTTAATTCATTTGAACGCTCCAAAGTCGGACTCGCCTTCGAAGGTAATGAGAGGGTCTTTAGCAACGCACTTGCCAAACATAAAAAAAACATGGACTGCGTTATTTTAGGTTCCAGCCGCGCAATGCAGATAAGCAGTATTCGTAGTAGGCATTTAAATCGCCTCTGTACCAACACCTTAAACCTAGGCGTTTCCGGAGGTTCTCTTGAAGACATATTTATCTACGTTCAACTTCTCACGCAAAATAACAATTTACCAAGGATCGTTTTTATAGAAGTCTCTCCGTGGACTCTAAAATGGAATATGGATATACGCTTTTTATATAATGCGGATATACTTAGTTCTTTTCTCGAGGAGAATAGAATTTCGAAACCAGGCTACACGGTTAAAAATTATAAAATTAGCTTATTAAAAAATTTAATAAATCTAGAATACACTAAGGCGTCCCTGCTCAAATTGTACCAACACAAATTCAAATTAACATTTTTATCTGATACAGCGTTTTTGGAGAATCTAGTTTATTCAGAAAATATTGCCAATCTTGAGAACATGATTCTTACTAAGCCCGTAAGGATCAAAGATGGAAGCCTAGTCTACCAAAAATCGTTCACTGATACAAACAAGACCGGCTTGTCCTACAACGAACCGCCTGCCTATAATTTAAGTGGCCCATTTTTCGAAGATAGCGCCGTCGACACCCTTTCCAACACGATTGAGAAATTAGGTCACCGTAATGTTGAGATATATTTAGTTCTCACTCCGTACCATGAAAGCAGTTTCAGGCCAGAACATGCCGCGTACTCAAAATATTTGATCGCGGTTGAAAAAAAGACCAGAGAAATTGCCCGCACGCATAATATTAAACTCTTGGGAAGCTACAGTCCATCAAAGGTGGGCTGTAGGCCCGAACAGTTTTATGACTTTATGCACCCGACGTCAGAGTGTGTAGACTTAATATTTAAGTGACGAAAAACGTACTACTTGCATAAGTCGAAATTCGAATCGCAATAGCCTGTATCCGTTGTTCTGGATAATAAAAACAGGTAATAGCCTGGGATTTAACTATTTACCGCTCAACAGGACCATCTTAAACTGATCTTTTTCAAATACAACAGTGGTCGTCCTAGACTGTTCGCGTTCGAATACAAATTTGACCAACGAACTTTTAGATCCCGGCCACAGCAATACGTAGGCTTTATCAGCGAAAGAAATCCCAGACACGCAGTTTGTATTTTCGCAATCTAAGTATTTAGTGCGTTTAGAAATATCTGGAACCAACGTCAAATAGGGATAGTCTGTGTAAATCGGGTATTGATTTGGGTGTCGGCTAAACTCAGTATAAATTTCTTTGTTGATTTCCCTGTTTCCAATCCCTCGCTCCTTAAAGTCCTGTATCGCCAATAGTTTATCTGAGCTGAAATTACGAGACGCATACCATGCCGCGAACAAGACAAGTCCGACTAACAACAAACGCGTTGAAACCACCAACACCCGTCTATTTAGATTTCCCAAAACCTCTACAAGTATTTTTATTCGAAGAGTAAAGAACCAAATTCCGCCGGCAACGGAAATTGCCATAGGCCCAAGGCCCAGCGCCAAATTACGCGAGGCATATGACAGTAGGTAGCTCCAACAAATAAATATCGGAATGGTTAAAAACACCGTCACCAATCTTACTTTAGGCAAAAACAGACTTAGCGGCGCAAAGAGCAAGACCTCGGGGCTGTGAGTCCAAACATACGTCAAGGTGCTGACAATCGTTTTAACGAGTTGCGGATCGGTATAGTTAAAAAGCATTACTACTGTAGGTTTTTCTACACCCGTAGCTACCAAATAGGCTCGACTAAGATACCAAGGCGCGACCAAGCCCAATGTCAGCAGCACAAAGCGTGTCTCACGCCTTCCAGTCCAATAACTAAACGTCGCACAGAGCAAGGCCAATAGACCCAGAGCATTGTGTTTCGTGAGCGCCGCACTTGCGAGAATCGCAGCTAAAACATATTTAATAAAATCTTCGTCTTTTTTTGAGTTTCTTCGCTTTAGAATAATCAGACAAATCAGCATTGCGAGCGGATAAAAAGAAAGCGAAGCGTCAACATAGCCACTGTAGGTGAGGTGGCCAACATAGACCTTTAGAAATTTAATATAGAAATAAGTTGCGATTACGAATATCGCCGTCAAAGAACGGTGCAACAACGTCGCCGCCAATAAAGAACCTACTCCAAGCAACACTAAAATGCCTTGGCTTGCGTGCGCGAAAAACTGAACCTTGCTGGTTCCGATGAATTTGTAGGTGAGAGAATATACAATTGGTAAAAGCTGTGGGTACAACCAAGTGTCCAAGGGGACTCTATTGCCGTACCACTGCGTGGCCCAATAATTCCAACTTACCGCCGCATCCCAAGTTTCAAATATCCCAGGAACTTGTAAGTAAAAGTTTTTAAACTCGCGAACAACAACTTGCAGAGTAAAAAGGCAAAATGCGAAAAGAACTAAATTAGGAAACTGAAACTTACGGAAATTTTCGAAAACACTCGGGTCCAAAAATTTGAACGGCGACTCAGAGCTCTTACGTCTATTTTCCAACTTTATCAGCGCAAACAACGCAATGCACTGAACGGCGAACAGCGACAGCACCACCGGCCGCAAATACCAGCCACAGGCTGTTAGAAAAAACACTAGATAGTGCGTGAACAAAAGACTGAAGGGCACCGAAAAAAACAGTTGCACCATCCAATTCGATCGAAATTTAAAAACCCTTTGTAAAATGAGGCCCGGTAGAATGAACGATTGAACAAGAGCTGCGAACCCGAGAAGAAACATTTTTGAACGATATATTACGGACTACTGCGTTTCAATAACGATTCAAATAACTCTTTTTTGGCCGGATATTTTGCCACTGCACTTCTCACCAGATCTTCGGCTGCAGCGCCAAGATTAGCTTCTACTGAACGTTTAATCATTACTTCGTAGAGTCGCGGATCTTCAATGCCCTGGGCCAATAAACGCCGGCCCTGCTCTACCACCAGTGAAGGGGCCGACTTGCCGTTTAAAATTAGAAAATTCATTACTTGAAACTCTTTGCCCTTATGCGTTTCTGGTGGAAACCGTTTTAAAAATTTTTCGGCTTCCTCAGGCAAATTATTTTCAATAAGCACGGGAATGATTTCTGACAATACTCTTGGGCTACCCATCGAGGTTACTGCCGCTTTATTAAAAATATCGAGGGCCTTTCCTGCACCTTGGTTTGAATCTAAATAGTACTTTCCGCACACTACTAAAGCGGCGGTCGTGTATCGAATCAACGTTTCGTTACGTTGATCCAGCGTCATGAACATCAAATAATAACGTTCGATGTCCTCGTATTCTCCGGTCATGATTGCTAAGCGCAACACTTCTCCAAGGCGCTTTGGGTTGGCAGGAAAATATTTAGCGATTTTCTTTACGACGTCGTAGGCGTCTTTGTGTCGCCGCTCTTTCATTAATAGTTCGTACATTCCAACTAAACATTTGTAGTGAATGCCGTTAAATTTTAGGCCCTTCATGTAATTAGACTGGGCCTGAGCAACAATTTCTCGTAAAAACTTCACCTGACCAAGGTAGTAATAAGCAAGCGACGGCGCCGGATCAAGTTTCGTAGCTTTGTTGAAAAGCTCCTCAGCCTCATCGAGTTTTGCCTCCTCCATGCGGGCCTTGCCTTGCTCGATTGTTTTTAAATACTCTGGCGGTCGAATTTTTTGAATCGCTGCATTCAGAATTGTCTTTCGAACAAATTCAAGGGTGTAGGGCTTAATAATATAGGCATCGATGTCCTCTTCTAATGCTCGAGCTGCAGCAGTCTGCGACGTATTTCCCGTCACAATTATAAATATGCAATCCTTTGTTTCTTTAGGACGTTGCTCTCTTTGACTTTGAAGCAGCTCCAAACCGCAGCGCGGACCAAATTCGTACTCGGCAATTACAACGTGCGGTTTGAGTTCTGCTATTTGTTCTTCGGCAGCTTTATAGGTGTTCGCTAGAAACAACTGATTCGATTTGGCGCCCATTTCTTTTAAAACGTTAAATAGACTTGAACGAGACCCCGCATTGCTGTCCGCAATTAAAATTTTTCTTCCGGGGAGAAACTTCTGAAATAGTTCCGCATCTTTTGATATCTGCGCCACTATTTATTCCTCATCTCGAACAATCGAGATATCTCTTGCTGGCGACTGGAAAATACACACAAAAAATCGTTCCAGCCTTTTTTATCAAATTGAATCAAATCCAACACAATCAGTAATCGGTCCCCGTCGCCGACCTTATCAATTTTGATCATCTTGGCGGTGGTATTAAAAATAGGAACCTGGTTGCCCGACGCGGGATCGGTCTTAAATATTTTTAAAAGTACATGGTTATCCACCGCACAATTATCGAATGGAATTTCCACTGTTAGCGTTTTGTCGCCAACTTCGAGCAACGATACGTCACTCGAATTGGGCACAGACCGGTCGGTCGATAGATTCTTAAAATCAAAGGTCAGCCGAATCGACTCAAAATCAGAAGGATTAAATAACTCAAACTCGTCGCCCATGTAGGTATTTTAGGGCAACCTTCGTTTTTTATCTACGCTAGTCGAAAACGAACCCATTGATACTATGCGTTGCACCATTCCGCTGACTATGCATCTCGCAGCAATTCTTATAAGGTTTCCTAATGAATCTGCTCAATCCACAATTTTATAAAAATCAGTCTGATCCCGATGCACCGATGCGAGAAATCGCACTTAAAACCATTGATTTTTTCGAAACTCGGGGCAAACGAAAGCTCAAGCGAGCCGATCACGATCGGGAATGGTACGCCGATTTTCTCGAGTTTCAGAAGCAAAATCAGATTTTTTCGACGCTATTAACTCCGACACAATACGGAAACGGGCATTCCAGATGGGACACCTCTCGCATCTGCAAATTTAATGAACTCCTCGGATTCTACGGACTAAGTTACTGGTACACCTGGCAAGTTTCCATGCTGGGACTCGGGCCTATTTGGATGAGTAAAAATGAACCCCTCAAGAAGCAAGCCGCTGAGTTTCTAAAAGAGGGCGGCATATTCGCATTTGGTCTTTCGGAAAAAGATCACGGTGCCGACCTTTACGCTACCGAAATGCGCCTTTTCCCAATTAACGAAAAACTGCACCACGCGCGCGGACGAAAATATTATATAGGCAACGCTCAAAAAGCGGCACTCGTTTCGACATTTGGAAAGTTTGAAGGTTCTGGCGATTTTGTATTTTTCGCTGTTGCTCCCACCCAACCCAATTATGAATGCTTACAAAACGTGGTTAACTCGCCCAATTATGTCGGAGAGTTGGCATTAAATGACTATCCGATCACCGAAAAGGAAATTCTGAGTCGCGGCCAAGAAGCCTGGGATACAGCCTTAAATACCATTAATATCTGCAAATTTAATCTCGGCTGGGCAT
>DGKJ01000037.1:41450-60161 GCA_002387735.1 Bacteriovoracaceae bacterium UBA4573
GAAGCTGCACCCACGCATTTTATGAAGCCATCAATCACGCGTCAAAAAGGCGTTTGTTTGACCACTGGGTCACCGACTTTCCCCACATTCAAACCCTGTTCGTAGAGGCCTTTACTAGACTGTTCGCGATGAAACTTTTCTCTACCCGTGCAATTGACTACCTGCGTTCAGCCTCTGAGTCCGATCGGCGTTACTTACTTTTCAATCCGATTGTCAAAATGAAGGTAACAAGCCAGGGGGAACAAGTCATAAACCTATTATGGGACGTAATCGCGGCCAAGGGCTTCGAAAAAGACACGTTCTTTGAAACTGCAGCTCGAGAAATCCGAGCTCTTCCGAAGTTAGAGGGCACGATTCATGTGAACATGGCTCTCATCATTAAGTTTATGAAGAATTACTTTTTTAACCCCGGTGTTTTTCCTGATATTCCGCCCACTTCCAAAATCACGGACGATAGCTTCCTCTTCAACCAGGGCGCCACCAAGGGGCTGGGGAAAATCCAGTTTCACGACTACCGAACAGCCTTCGAGAGTGTCGACCTACCCAGCGTTAAAACCTTTCGACGCCAGATTGCAGCCTACAAACGGTTACTTTTTCTCGCCGGCCCATCTAAAGATCAGATCAAAGATTTTGATTTTTTACTTATCTTTGGCGAGCTCTTTACTTTGGTGGCCTATGGGCAACTCATCATCGAACAGTGCCAAAAATCGCGAATAGAGAACGACCTTTTAGATCAGATATTTGACTTTATGGTGCGGGATTTTTCGCATTTTGCACTGCGATTATACGCAAAACCGAGTACGACGCGACTTCAGGCGATGCTCGCCCAAACGATGATTCGAAAACCTTCAGCTAATCGTTCGAGCTTTTTAAACGTTTGGCAAAAACACGTTCATTCGTTACGCGAAAATTACGAAATGAAGCCGTAAAAATATGAAAAAAAGCTCAACATCCCCAAAGTTCTTCTAGACAATGAGGCCTCCATTCTAGAAAGTAGGGCCCATGATGAGAAGAGATAACCAACCTAAAACCGATCACGAAATTGATATTGAATTTGGCCAATGGCTACGCGATCGCAGAACGCGAAGCGGGCTTACGCTTGAACAAGCCGCTGAACGTTCGAAAATGCCTGTTGAGCGTTTGAAGTCTCTTGAACTGGGCTACGCACAACGCGGTGTTACTCAGCAAGAATCCGAGAAGATCTGCGCTACCTTCAAAATCAATCTTCAGGAATTTCTCGATCGTGCCGCTGGCAAAGAGCTGAACCACTCATAACGCTGTATCAGGCATTGTCTGATCCGGGCTCGAAGGGGGATTTGTGGCAGTTGCTGTGATTGACGGTGCAAGAACACCGTTTACCAAAATGGGTACCAGTCTCCGCAATTCGACTGCGGTTGATCTCGGTGTCGGACCCGTAAACACTCTAGTATCTCGATACAATCTTTCGAAAGACCCTGGTGGCCTTCTGGTTTTTGGGTCAGTCATACTTCACTCTGATGTAAGCAACCTCGCGCGTGAAGTGGCGCTCGAGAGCACATTACACCCCGAAACCCGCGCTTTTACCTCTATTATGGCTTGTGCAACCAGCCTTTCAACCGTTGCCGAAGCATCGGGTTGGATTCATCGAGGCGCTGTACCCTGGGCGATAGCTGGCGGTTCCGAAAGTAGTTCCAATTTTCCAGTGAGTTTTCCTCGCAGCTTTGGACGCGTATTAGGTAATCTTCAATTTTCGAAGACCAAAACCGCCAAGTTAAAAAGCCTGACTGGCCTTCGACCAAGGGATCTTACCCCTACAGTACCTCCGGTGGCAGAACGTCTCACCGGTCTCACTATGGGCGAGCACTGCGAACTCATGATTAAGGAATGGAAGCTCCCTCGAAAACCCCAAGATGAATGGGCTGTAATGACTCATGCTCGCGCTGCTGCGAAACAAGACTGGCATTCCAAGTTTCTTTGTTCTGCTCCGAAGTCTGGCGGTAAACTGGTCGACAATTTAATTCGTGGCGACACGAATCTCGAAAAAATATCCAAACTTAAGCCCGCGTTTACCAAAGACGGTACGATTACTGCTGCTAATGCAAGTCCAATGACCGATGGCGGCGCTGCCGTGTTGCTAGCCGATGAGTCTTACGCCAAAAAAATGGGTTGGCCCATACTCGCGCTCATCGATGATATGGAAACTTCGGCAATCAACATCAATAATGAAGGCCTGCTCATGGCTCCACCATATGCAATACTGCGCCTTCTTAAACGCAAAGGGCTCCAACTCGCAGATTATGATCTTGCCGAAATCCACGAAGCATTTGCGGCCCAGGTTCTCTGTAATCTCGAAGCTCTTCAGAACGAAGAATGGTGTAATTCCAGAGTTGGTTTACCTGCAACGAAGGTTCCGCCATACGAACGAATTAACGTGAACGGCGGATCAATTCCGCTCGGTCATCCGTTTGGCGCAACTGGTGCCAGACTGGTAATGCAACTCGCCAAACAACTCCAAGATTCTAATCTAAAGTCCGGCCTCATCAGTGTCTGTGCGGCTGGGGGGCTCGGTTTTGTAATGACGTTGCGACGTTGAAAATGACTTCAATCGGGCTGACCAAAACTGCCACTGGTATTGCCGTACTTACCTTGGACAATCCCCGGAGTTCGGTCAATACGCTCTCAAGTACAACACTCGGTGATTTGCAAGCGGCGCTCGACGAAGTCTTTCGGGATAAAAAAATTATTGGGTGCGTGATCACGAGCGCAAAGAAAAGTACTTTCTTGGCCGGCGCCGATTTAAACGAGATCGCCGGAGTCAGTAATTCCAAAGAAGCAGAAAAATTTGTCCGATTTGCGCAAGACATTTTTCAAAGAATAGCGGACAGCCCCATTCCCTTCGTAGCAGCCATTCATGGAGCCGCTTTGGGAGGTGGCCTAGAATTGGCTCTCGCATGTCACCATCGTGTTGCAAGTTTAAGTTCCGAAACGGTCCTTGGTTTGCCCGAAGTCCAGCTCGGATTAATTCCCGCTGCTGGCGGCACTCAGCGTCTCTACCGATTGATTGGGCTTAAACATGCGTTGCCGCTAATTTTAGCCGGTACCCGTGTTCGTCCGGACAAGGCTCTAAAACTTGGTTTAGTAGACCGAGTAGTCGACCCTGCGGTCGTATTAGACACGGCTATTAGCCTTGCGAGTTCAAAACAAAATATAACAAAAAAAAGACGCCCGACTTTGGAAAGTTGGATGGAACTCCCTGTAATAAACAAAATTGCTCTCGCGAAGGTCAAAAAGGAAACTCTGAAAAAAACGCGAGGTCATTACCCCGCACCACTCGCTATTTTAACTTGTATCGAAACTGGCCTTCGTCATGGTCTACGAAGGGGACTCGAAGCAGAAGCAAGCTGTTTTGCAACTCTTGCGGTAGGCCAGGTATCGAAAAACCTCATTTGGCTGTTTTTAGCTACGAACCAACAGAAAAAAACCGAGTCTCCCAACATTGCGAAGTTGGGAGTTATTGGTGCCGGCTTGATGGGTGAAGGTATCGCTGCAGTTTCTTTGCCTCTCAGTAGCGTAGTACTTAAAGATGTTTCGGACCAATCGCTCGAAAAGGCACGAAGTGGCATTTCCAGTTTTCTTGAGAAACGCAACAAAGGGGCTCTCACTTCTAAATTATCGACCACCACATCTTATGAACCACTCAAGGATTGTGACTTTATCGTTGAAGCGGTTTTTGAAGAGATCGACCTTAAGAAGACAATTTTAGCAGACATTGAAAGCGTTGTTAGTTCCGCGACTGTATTCGCTTCGAACACTTCCGCACTACCAATTCACGCAATTGCAAAAAATGCGAAACATCCTGAACGTGTCATAGGAATGCATTACATTTCGCCAGTCCAAAAAATGCCTCTTCTTGAAATAGTGGTGGCTGAACGCACCTCGCAAGAGGTCGTGGAAAAAGCCCGCCGCTATGGCGCCGCCCAAGGAAAAACGGTCATTGTCGTGAAAGATAAGCCCGGTTTTTACACCACCCGCATTCTAGCCCCTCTGCTCAACGAAGCAATGTTGCTTTTGGAAGAGGGAGTTCGCATTGAGGCGGTCGACGCGGCAATGAAGAGCTTTGGTTTTCCTGTCGGTCCCGTTTTGTTGCTCGACGAAGTGGGAATTGATGTCGGCGGTCACGTGGCACACGATCTGGGATTGGCTTTTGGATCTCGGTGGGGACGAACCAGTGAAGCCTTAGGCAAACTGGTTAAAGACGGTTACTTGGGCAAAAAGAATCAAAAAGGCTTTTACACCAAAGATAAACGCCCCAACGACGCGGTATACCGTTACTTCGGCAATCCCCCGGTCAAAACGATTAGCTCACCCGACATTTATGACCGCGTAGCTCTAGTCATGGTTAATGAAGCGCTCTTCTGTTTGCAGGAAGGGGTTATCGCCGAACCAAAAGACGGGGATCTTGGCGCTATTCTAGGACTGGGTTTTCCACCCTTCCGCGGCGGACCGTTCCACTATTTAGATCAAATCGGATTACACGTTGCGGTAGAAAAAATGCGCCGCCTTTCCACCCTGCACGGTAAACGCTTTGAGCCCGCGCCGGTTCTCGTCGAAATGGCCAAACGCGGTGAGCGGTTCTACAAAGGGCTTCGGTAGATATACTTAGTTAAGCTCTCTGAACTTTGACGGATATCGTGAGTCGAAACCGGGCCATCACTTCACCGTCCACTTCCGCTCGGACGGCTACGGGGGCGTTTTCCCGCTCACCAGAGCTGACCGCCTTATCAATGAGTGCTTTAACGACCGAACCCTCATCACAAACGAAGTGAACATCCTTCATTGGGCGCTTCAAAAATTCGGCTGAAAAGTCCTTAAATATTATGGAGGCACGCTTGCCATAGGGTTGAATAAGCTTCATGGCCAAAATGCCGCCCGCACAATCGGCACCCGTGCAAAGTGCCCCGAAATACATTGATCCGAGGTGGTTCCGGGTCCGGTAGGAGAGCGGAACCTTTACTACTGCCCGCTGATCAGTAAATTCAATTACCGTGGGGCGTACGAAAAAGATCATCGGAATTTTTAACAATCCGAAGGTTCTTAGAAAAACGGTGTTTTTTATGACTTTGGTTAAGGATGTCTCCAGCATGGCCTTCATGCTGCCACCCCAAATAAAGACCGTCAAATTCCGTCTTCCGTTACTTATTTATAACCCTATGCAATATTTACGTAGCTTTTTAGTCGTGAACCTTGCTATGTACCCTCTCGTTATAGTGACTGCTGACTTTGAGAGTCTTGATGCGTAGTGCTCATGTCCTCTTAAGTGGCTACCTAGCCTTATAAGGAGGTTTCATGGGTAAAAAACTATTCGTAGGTAATCTACCATTTTCCGCAACCGATTCGTCGCTTGAGCAAATTTTTGCACAAGTGGGAACGGTGGAATCCGCAAAAGTGATTTCAGATCGCGACACGGGCCGAAGCAAAGGCTTCGGATTCGTAGAAATGTCGTCTGATGCTGAAGCAGCTGACGCAATCGCACGTTTCAACGGCGCTGATCTTGAAGGTCGCGCTATGACTGTAAACGAAGCTCGTCCAATGGCTCCACGTGAAAATCGTGGCGGCGGCGGCGGCTTCGGCGGCGGCTTCGGCGGCGGCGGCGGTGGTCGTGGCGGCCGTGGTGGCTTCGGTGGCGGCGGCGGTGGACGCGGTCGTTACTAAGTCCTAATTTAATCAAGGTTCTCAAAGGGCCTCCTAAAAAGGGGGCCCTTTGGAAACCACACGCGACTGCTCGTCCCTCCTGACTTGATTCGTCGCGTATCTCTTGCGACGAAAGCAAAAAATACATGAATTCTTTTAAAGACCTGTCTCTTCCAGAGGCGCTGCAAAGCACGCTCTCTGCAATGAATTACTCTGTTCCTACACCTATCCAAGCCAAGGCCATTCCAATTGCAATGGCTGGGCGCGACCTCGTAGGTTGTGCGCAAACCGGAACCGGTAAAACCGCTGCTTTTTGCGTTCCGATGATATGCAGCCTAATAAAAACACCCGCTAAAACTGCACTAATTCTCGCTCCGACTCGCGAACTTGCGATGCAAATTGAAGAAGTGTTTAAAAAATTAACTGCGCGGCACCAAGATTTAAAAATTGCGCTATTGATTGGCGGCGCGTCGATGGGTTCTCAGTTCCGAGCGCTTCGAAATCGACCGCGCGTGATTGTCGCAACCCCTGGCAGATTGAATGATCACTTGCGCCAAAGAAGCGTGACACTCGATAGTGTCGGAATCCTTGTTTTAGACGAGGCGGATCGAATGCTCGACATGGGGTTCGCTCCCCAGTTGAATCAAATTTTGAAATTTGTACCTAAAAATCGGCAGACGCTCTTGTTTTCGGCGACAATGCCTTCCGATATTCAACAACTGGCTATGCGGTACATGCAGAATCCAGAACGTGTGACTATTGGCACCGTTTCTCAGCCCGCAGTCACGATTGACCAATCAGTGGTTCAAACGACTCAGGCGACTAAGAACAATGTGCTCATCGACGAAGTCACATCACGTGACGGCTCAATTTTAATTTTTGCTCGGACCAAACGCCGAACCGATCGCTTGGCTCGTTTTCTTTATGATAGTGGTCACAAAGTAAGTCGTATTCACGGCGATCGAACTCAAAAACAAAGAAATGACGCAATTGACGGATTCAAGCATGGAAAATTTCGAATTCTCGTTGCCACTGACATTGCGGCCCGTGGAATTGACATCTCCCACATTGCTCACGTCATCAATTATGATCTACCGGCGGTAGCGGAAGATTACATTCACAGAATTGGCCGCACGGGAAGAGCAGGAGCAGAAGGCAAAGCACTTAGTTTTGTCACACCTGAAGAAAAGCCTCTTTGGAAAGATATCACCCGTCTGTTGGCGAAAAAAAATGTCTCGGTGAATGCTAGGACGCTTCAACAATAGTATCGATATGGCTTCGCGAGCTTTACTTATTCTCGCTAGTCTTACCTTAATTCTTGATGTTGCTACAGCTAAAGCAGCGCTCGAATGCGGAACCGTGTTATCTCGTGGCTCTGGCGAAATCACCGCTTTAGCAACAAATCATACGGGCGATCGAATTGCCACGGCGTCTGTTAATTCTTCTGACGGCAGACATTCGACCTTCACTGCAATTACGGTGTGGAACCAAAGCGGTGAAGCATTGGCAAAGAACGTACTCGATCGTACGTTAATTACTGCCCTTGCGTTTGATCCAACCGCACGAGCAGTCGCCGCCGGTGATTCTGACGGCGTTATATACTTGATGACCGCCGACAATCAGTCTGCTTTGAAAAGTAGTCCTCCAAGTACAAATACCGTTCAAGTTGCCGACCACAGTGACATTTTCAGAAGACGCCCAACAAGCGGGGCCTGTCAGGTGATCTCATTTTCGAAGAAACAGCTCATAGCCGGCACGAACACAGGTTGTTTGGTAAAGGCAGACTATCGCGTTCACTCTAATAAAACCGTTTTTCTAGGAACGCAAAACGCCTTACTAAATACAAGTTCAAGTGAGTCGGGGGCGGCACCACATCCTACTAGATTTATCGATGCGAAATCTGGTCTCGTATTGTCTGCTGGCGAATCCAGCGTACTAATACACAACCACTTTTTTTCCGGCGGAAAACCTGAGTTCGAAAAGACGGTGGGTATTCCCATGCTTTCCGAAAAGTTTACACCGGAAACAGTAACTGCAATCTCGCGGTTAGATAACAGTTCAATCTTCGCGATTGCTGGCAACTACGGCTCTATTCGCTTTTTAGACACGACCACCAATAAATTATTAGATTGGCGGTTTACTTTACCTCATCTGCGCCCATTCCTGACCAACCCGGACCATCGAATTCCTCGTTTAGTGGTTAAAGAGCTTTTGTATTCCGCGGAACGGAACTTATTAATAGCGGTAGGCTTTGAAACTGTTAGAATCAATAATTTGATATTTAAAAAAATCGATGGCGTACGATTTATTGCTATCGACCTGCTAAGGGGTACTTTAAAAAAGGACTGGTTCGAAACTTTTGAGAATAGAAACGATAACGTTCAGAACTTTACATCTCTCCAGTTCGACCACCCCGTTGCCATCAGTGCAGATCGGAAAACTCTATTCTTTGGTTCTTTAAAGGCTGGCTCCATTTTTAGGTTTCAGGTTGAACAGTTGTTTGATTTCGCTGATCGCAAAGAAACGTTCAATCAATAGTTCTTAATAGCAGAATGGTTTTGCCATCATCGGCAACTACCTTTGACTGATGACACCAATTGAAAGGACATGCCTCGAAATCCTTTCGATTGGTAAGAACCCAGGCGTCGGTGAATATTGCTTCCTCGAATTTATAGTAGTGTGGGATTCGCACCGTTCGCTGGTTTAAGGTCCAGTGAAATTTCTTTTGCAGGCGATTATCGTCATTAGGTGTTCTCGAAAGCACTATCGGCAGATCTCGTTTGGTAAGTATTGTTTGAGAAAAGTATTCCACTTCGGGAGTGCGATTTTTGTGTAGTTTTGGACCAAACAACGAAACAAATGCGAAAAAGATACCACTTGCAATGAGAATTCCGACTCGCCACCGGGACCACTGCCTTTCAACGATTTTAAAGGTGTAAGCAGCCGTAAAAACCGCAAAAAAAGCAAAGCTCGGTTGCACATAGTAATCGAGTTTAAAATGCGCCATCGAAAAACCAGCAAAAAATCCCAGTCCGAAAATGAGTGCATCACGCTCCAGCCCACCCACCCAATCGGCTATCCTCAATCTGCGCACTGCCAGAACAAATAGAGGCAACACTGGCCAGTACTGACGCACCAAGACTCGAAAATAAAATAAAAAATCAAACGAATTACTTTCTTCTCGGCCTTCGACCATGCTGTTGAGAACTTGTTCTGATAAGTATCTTTTTAAAAAATCACCGAATACTTCGCCCCTCGCTAAAAATACCAACGAAATGTAAAATAAGAACAAGGGCACAAAAAACGAAGCGGCGTGTC
The DNA here is from genome assembly GCA_002387735.1 of Bacteriovoracaceae bacterium UBA4573. Lineage (GTDB taxonomy): Bacteria > Bdellovibrionota > UBA1018 > UBA1018 > UBA923 > UBA923. The sequence goes on from DGKJ01000037.1 coordinate 50,439, forward strand.
GTCTTGAAGACTTCTGTAGGAATTTCCAGCCGAAAAAAACAAATGGCCAAAGCGCAACCATTCCCTTAGTCAAAAAGGCCATAATTACCGCACTCGAACAAAGAATGGCGTAAATAGGCTTGGCTTTTTTTCGGAAGCGGCACCACGACAAAAATGCGCCGATTAAAAATATATTCAGAAGAGGCTCGATGTTTCCGGCGACCGAACCTTGGTAAAATCCGACCGTCACCAGCAACATTAAACAAGCAAAAAGAGCTTGGCCTTTTTTTTCAAAAATCGACTTTCCAGCGAAATACAGCAGCAAGACTCCAATGGTTACCAGAACTCGATTCACCATGATGAATTGCAGATCTCCAACCCCGAAGAGTTTAAAAACTAAGGCGACAAGCCACACATATAGCGGTGGATGATCAGCCAGGGCGTGTCCCTGATAGTAGATGGGGAACCAGGTGGCCCGTTCTAGGACCTCGCGCGCCATGCTCGCGCGATGAGCACCATCGGGCGTCGGCATGGATTGATCCCATATCCCAGCGAAATAAATGAATAAGGCGACCCCTAAGAGGAGCCACTCATCTCTAATAAAAACGGTGGAAAGTTTTTTCACACAACCTTCACAACTAAGGCTTCTTTGGCAGCCAACGAAGTCTGAAAATCTTTTGGTAAATTCTGCGTAATAGAATCAAAAATTGCTCTCATGATGTCTGACTTCCATTGGTCTCGTCGAGCAATAAGACTGACTTCGCGCATGGGAGATGGAGTTTCAAATTCGCGTACATATTTTTTCCGTTCAGGAGGTGACAGGGTATTTAAAAACAATTGTGGAATTAGGGTGTACCCGTGTCCTTTTTGAACAAGGTATCGGAGTGTCTCTAGATTTCCACCTTCAAAATAAATATTTTTGAATACTCCCTTTTGATTTTTTAGAGAACATAAGCGAATCATTTGATTTCTTAAGCAATGCCCGTCTTGAATTAACCAAATTCCGGTTCCGTCGATATCGTCTTGCTTGACGCGAGTTTTTTTTGAGAGTGGGTGGTTTTCTGAAACGTATAAATAGAATTTTTCGTAAAACATTGGTTCTTCATTTAAACCCTGTTCATTTAACGGGGTGGCCAATACCGCTGCATCAAGAAGATCTTTTTTCAATTCAGCCACTATAGACTCGGTCTTCATTTCATCTACATGTAGTTTGACCTTAGGGTAGGTTATCGAAAACTTTTCGAGGAATAGCGGCAATAGATACGGAGCAATAGTAGGAATTACTCCAAGCCGAAATTCTCCACTCACCTCCTTTTCGTCTTTTTTGGCATGGGCCATCATGCGCTCGTGCTCCCGAAGCACTGCCCTGGCTGACTCAATAAAGCGCGCTCCTTTTTCGGTCGGCACAATGGGTTTCTTCACCCGATCAAACAGCGGGAAACCAATCTCGTCTTCTACTTTCATAATCTGCATGCTTAAACTTGGTTGCGAGACATGACAGGCCTGAGCCGCTTCGCCGAAATGCCTTAATTTATCGACTGTTACGATATATTGCAGTTGAGTGATTGTGGGCAAATCGCACCTCTCTCGTAATAGTTTTTATCTATCATATGATAAAAACGATATATTATACATATGACACAAAAAGGCCGAGAATCAAAACATAACGATCTTAAAAATAAGGAGGATCACGTTATGTTAGGAATAGGAAAGAAGTTTCCAGAATTTAAATTGAAAGCAGTTGTCTCAACTGAAGCAAAGAATGCCTTTAAAGACGTAACCAATAAAACTTTCGCTGGAAAGTGGTTGGTTGTGTTCTTCTACCCGAAAGACTTTACATTTGTGTGTCCTACCGAAATTAAGGGGTTTGCGGATCTTCATTCCGAATTCAAGGAACGCGACACCGAAGTATTGGCCGCTAGCACCGATTCGGAGTTCGTCCATTTAGCTTGGCGACAGAGCCATGGTGATTTGAAGAACTTACCCTTCCCAATGCTTTCGGATATAAAACGTGAACTATCCGGTAGCCTCGGAATTTTGGACGAAAACGAGGGCGTGGCACAACGTGCTACTTTTATTGTAGACCCCCAAGGCATTATTCGTTTTGTCTACGTTACGGATTTAAGCGTTGGAAGAAATCCCAACGAAGTGCTCCGAATTTTGGATGGCTTGCAAACCGACGAACTTTGCCCCTGCAACTGGGAAAAAGGCGAAGAAACTATCAAGGTTTAAGGAGCAACCACTATGAGCATCTCGTTATTAAGGGACTCCCTTAAAGACTATGCCCGCGACATCAAACTCAATCTCGGAAGCGTTCTCACGGAGGAGGGCGCACCGGGCTTGACCAAGAGTCAAATCCTGGGCACTGCCCTTTCTTGCGCCTATGCGACAAAAAATTCAAAAGTCATTGAAGCGCTGGAGGGTGACGTTCGTTCGGTTGTTGCCCCAGAAACCCTAGAATCTGCCAAAGCCGCAACCACGATCATGGCTATGAACAACGTCTACTATCGCACCGTTCACCTAAGTGAAGACAAAGACCTGCGAAGTCTGCCGGCGCGTCTTCGTATGAACGTTATTGGAAAACCGGGTATAGCCAAAGTCGACTTCGAACTAATGTGCTTGGCCGTATCTGCCATGAGTGGCTGCGGCGCGTGCATCAATTCGCATATATCCGAAGTAAAAAAGGCTGGAATTTCAACCGAAGGCGCCCAGTCGGCGATCCGAATCGCCTCGGTTATCAATGCCCTGGCGCAGGCCGCAACGATCGGCTAGAGTCGGGGAAGCAATAAAGGAAGGTTTCTTATGAAAAACATGAATACGATCGACATTGGGATACCCGAGGGTGACCGCAAAGCAATCGCAGAGGGTCTCTCTCGCCTACTAGCAGATTCTTACACCCTTTATTTGAAGACTCACAATTTTCATTGGAACGTCACGGGACCAATGTTCCAAACATTGCACTTAATGTTCGAAGCCCAGTATACTGAGCTATCCACCGCTGTGGACTTGATCGCCGAACGAATTCGCGCTCTAGGGTTTCCGGCTCCCGCAACGTACAGCGAGTTTTTAAAGCTCACTTCAATTAAAGAACCGATTGGCGTGCCGGCAGCAAAAGACATGATCCGTCAACTAGTAGAGGGCCAAGAAGCCGTTGTTCGTACGGCTCGATCAATTTTTCCTGCGGTTGAAAAAGCGCACGACGAAGCGAGCGCGGATCTTTTGACTCAGCGTATGCAGTTGCACGAAAAAACGGCATGGATGTTACGCAGCCTGCTCGAAGAGTAAGCAATGAAGAGTCCTTGTAAAGTAGTCATTCTAGCCGGTGGGCGTGGTACTCGATTCCAAGAGGAAACGGAATTGAAACCTAAACCCATGATCGAAATCGGTGGCAAACCGATTTTATGGCACGTCATGAAAATCTACAGTCATTTTGGATTTAATGATTTCGTCATTTGCCTTGGCTACAAGGGCTACATGATCAAAGAGTATTTTCAGAACTACGCTCTTCACAATAGCGACGTAACAGTTGACCTAGAATCCGGACGTACCGAGGTTCACTATCGCCGGGCGGAGCCATGGAGAGTAACTCTAGTAGATACAGGGGAAGACTCTATGACCGGAGGACGGTTGCTGCGAGCTAAACCTTACCTAGAAGACGCCCCTCTGTTCATGCTGACCTACGGCGACGGACTGGGTAACGTGGATATTTCCAAACTCCTCGCCTTTCACAAAGAGCTCGGACGGGCGGCAACTGTCACCGCCGTTCAACCACCAGGCCGTTTCGGTGCACTTCATTTCGGCACTGATCATAAAGTAACAAGCTTTACGGAAAAACCAATCGGTGACGGCGGTCGAATCAGTGGTGGCTTTTTTGTCTTCAGTCAAAACATCTTTAAAAGGATTACTGATGACACTACGATATTGGAGCAGCACCCTCTTAAATCGCTTGCCGCCGACGGAGAACTCGCGGCCTTCAGGCACGATAGTTTTTGGCACCCGATGGACACCCTTCGAGATAAAAATTTGCTTGAAGATCTTTGGGCCACCGGGAAAGCCCCCTGGAAATTATGGTAGAACTCGACGTCTATAAAAATCGACGAGTTCTCGTTACTGGCCACACGGGTTTTAAAGGCAGTTGGTTGTGTCTCTGGCTCACCAAGCTCGGTGCCAAAGTTTATGGCTATGCTTTGCCAGAAGAAAATGGCCCCGCCGCTTATTCGGCACTCGAAATTCGAAATTGTTTGGCAGATGAGGCACTCGCAGATCTTCGAAATATCGAAGAACTCAGTACCTTTGCTGAAAAGGTAAGTCCCGAAATTATTTTCCACCTTGGTGCGCAGGCGCTAGTTCGAAAATCCTTTATTCAACCGCTCGAAACGATTCAGACCAACATTCTAGGCACGGCTCATATTTTAGAGATACTGCGAAAAAAAAAGGTGCCCGCTGTTATAGTTACGAGTGACAAGTGTTACGAGAACCTTGAAACAGGAAAGTCCTACGTCGAGACCGATCCGATGGGCGGATACGATATTTACAGCATGTCGAAGGGTTCTTGCGAATTACTGACAGCATCCTATCGACGTTCATTCGATCTAAATGTGGCAAGCGCTCGAGCGGGTAACGTGATCGGCGGTGGCGATTTCGCAGAAGATCGCATATTACCCGACTGTGTTCGCTCTGCCCGCGCGAAAAGACCCGTTTTATTGAGAAACCCAGATAGCGTGCGACCTTGGCAACACGTATTAGACCCAATCAGCGGCTACCTCACACTCGGGGCCCAGCTACTCGGGCCGGACTCCATTGGGTTTCGAGAGGGCTGGAACTTTGGGCCGGAACTGACTTCTACGATCACTGTACGCAAACTGGTAGAAACTTTTTTTGAGTACTATGGTCCAGGCGAAATTCAAATCGACCAAGAGAAACAGCCACACGAAGCCAAACTCTTGCACCTCGACATAAATAAAGCCAAGAACCGCCTTCGCTGGGCCCCTCGATGGAACGTTCAAGAAGCAGTATCAGAAACCAGCCTTTGGTATCGGAATTTCGATTCCGGTGGAATGATGAAAAATTATAGCTTAGACCAAATTTCACGTTACGAACGGAGCGAGAAATGAAAATAGGAATGATAGACGGCGTTGTTATTACTCCGAAAAAGAAAATTGTAGATGATCGAGGAGCGATTTTTCACATGCTTCGCAACGACGAACCTGTTTTCTCGAAATTTGGAGAAATCTATTTTAGCAAGGTTCACCCTGGAGTCGTTAAAGCCTGGCATATTCACCGCTCTATGACTCTGAATTATTTTTTAGTGACTGGAAGTGTTCGATTGGCACTATTTGATGATAGAGAAAGTTCACATTCCCGTGGCGTCTTTCAGGAAATTTATCTCGACGAATCCGATAGTAAGCTTGTAACTATACCGCCCTTAGTGTGGAACGGATTTAAAGGTCTTGGTTCTAACAGTTCCATTGTTGCTAATTGTTCGACTGAACCACACGATCCTGAAGAAATTTCTCGCCGACCATTCGATGATATCTATTTTAAGTACGATTGGAGTCAAAAGAACGGATGACCTCGTCAATACGTGAAACAGTAATTGCGGCTGCACGGCAGTACTTTCGCAGCGAACATCGGTCGCCTGATTTTGTTGCTGGAAAAACCTTTATTCCTGCCGCAACAAAAGTAATGGATGAAGAAGACCTAGTTAATCTAGTGGAATCTTCTCTGGATCTGTGGCTTACCGCGGGACGCTTCGCTCGCGAATTCGAAAAAGAATTGGCAGCATTTTTCGGAATGAAAACTTCCGCAGTGCTTGTCAATAGCGGGTCCAGTGCAAATTTGTGTGCACTCAGTAGTCTAGGGGCACCCATGCTAGAAACCATGGGACAGAAACCGCTTCTTCCAGGTGACGAGGTCATAACCGCGGCTGCGGCATTTCCGACCACTGTAAATCCCATACTTCAAAACGGATGGGTTCCGGTATTCATTGATGTAGACTCTAGAACTCTCAACTCTTTGCCGGAAGCAGTCATGGCGGCAAAATCGCCGCGAACCAGAGCTGTTATTTTAGCCCACACTCTTGGGAATCCTTTTCGGGCAGATTTATTGGCCGAGTGGTGTAAAAAAGAAAATCTATTTTTAATTGAAGATTGCTGCGACGCTCTGGGAGCTCAAATCATAGACCGTGGTAACGTAGGAACTTTTGGGCATTACGCAACCGCTAGTTTCTACCCGGCCCACCACATTACTATGGGCGAAGGTGGCGCAGTAATATCAGCAAATGCCAAATTGCGACGAGTGGCCGAAAGCTTGCGTGACTGGGGCAGAGATTGCTGGTGCGAGCCCGGGCAGGACAACACCTGTAAAAAAAGGTTTTGTTGGCAACTCGGTGATTTGCCCTACGGCTACGACCATAAATACACCTATTCTAATATTGGCTATAATTTAAAAGCCACTGACATGCAGGCCGCTGTTGGACTCTCGCAGCTTAAGAAACTTTCAGGATTTGTAGAAAAACGCAGAGCTAACTGGAGCGCGCTATACAAGGGCGTGACCCAATCACCTGTACTTAGAAATAAACTCATTCCCGTTGAACCTACAACGGGGACCAATCCGAGTTGGTTTGCCTTTCCAATGCATTGTGCTGAAGGTTTAGAGCGCGAAAAAATCACGACCTATTTGGAACAACACCTTGTGGGCACGCGTTTGCTTTTTGGCGGCAACATACTGAAACAACCCGCATACAAAAAATCTTCGTTTCGTGTCGTAGGCGACTTAAAAAATACCGACGCCATCATGCGAGATACCTTTTGGATTGGAACCCATCCAGCGATTAGCGACAAACACATTACTTATATGCTTGAACAACTCGAACAGGCGGTTCGTAGTTTTTAGCTTTAAATATTTCGGACTAAATTTTCAGGCTGTTCACATGTGTCGCGCATCTTCATTAGCTGCTCGAAAACCGCACTCGGAAGTTCCTGTCTCTCTCGAAGAGCCCAGGTCAATCCCTGGGTTCCGCTTAAGAGGTACCCGCCGAATAGTTTGAAGTCCTTGGGGCCACCCAAAATCATACGTTTAATGGATCCGACATAAAATCTAGCCGAGTAGTTAAGCGCTGAACCCAATGGGTAATATTTCCAACGAACCCAGAATTCATTTCTTCGAATTAGAGCGTCGTACAACTTTGCTCGGTCACTCGAAGGGGCGGTCTTGTGATAGGCAACAGCTTCAGAGTAGTATCGAATTTGATCCATTCGAAAACGATTAAAGACTCGTAAAGTAAAGTCCCATTCATTCACATAAATAAAGAGCCGCTGATCGAACCCCCCCAGGCCTAAAAATGCCTCGCGAAGTACCAGAAAACAACAACCGTTAAATTGCACCATTTGTTGCCCGCCGCCGGGCAGCTCGGGCTCTGCATGAATAGGGTTATCGAACATCGTAGTTTGGGTAGTTGCATCTAATATTCTAGCACCACCAACCACTAGATCTGGATAATCCTGAATCGCTTTTTTAAACACTTTTATCGCATTTCGATCAAGCGTTACGTCACTATCTACAGCCATTACATATTTTGCTTGGCTCTTTTTAAATCCCAGATTGTAACCCGCGATGCCGATATTGTTTTCTATTCGGACAACATGTACCGGAAAGGAATACTTCGAACTATCGATCGTAAGTGGCCTATTGCTGCCATTGTCGATTAGCCAAACATTTTTGGGCATTTCGCTTTGAATTTGAATCGAATCGAGCAAATTTTTTACATCATTTTCTCGATTGTAAACTAGACTCACGATGTCCATAGAAACTCGTAGAATTTGAATGGCGGAGAGAGTGGGATTCGAACCCACGTTACGTGTTACCGTAAACACGCTTTCCAAGCGTGCGCCTTCAGCCACTCGGCCATCTCTCCGCAAAAAGGCAAAACCAACGCTTAACTTTTGACCCAACCAGAAGCAAGTGGGTTCTCAACAAAAATCTATAAAACAGCCGGTCCGTTAGTTAGTATCGATCTATGAGCCTGTCCCCTCATTTTGGCGTCCGATTCGCCCCTTCGCCTACCGGAAGGTTTCATGTTGGCAACCTACGAACCGCCTGGATTTCCCACTCTTTGGCCCGAGTTAGGCAGCAACCGTGGATCGTTCGGTTCGAAGACATAGATACTCCGAGAGTTTTACCTGGAGCTATGGATCAACAACTATCAGATCTCGCAACGTTGGGTATGGTGCCCGATACCATCGTCGTTCAAAGCAAGCTTTTAAACCGACATAAGGACGTATTTTCCTTGGCCGTTAACTCGGGGCAAGTTTACCCCTGCACTTGTTCACGCGCAGAGGTACAGCGGGCTCTGGCCAATCTTGCCTCTGCACCGCACGAAATTGAACCCCTCTATGATGGTACCTGTCGGGCTACAAGATGGGATCCAGTACAAATATTAAAAAGACCTGAGAACCGCCAAATCGCTTGGAGATTTCGAAGTCCACCGGATTCGGGGCATCAAGACTTCATCGTAGCCAGAACGACCGGAGGCATCTCTACCGTAGCGCCGTCCTACCATTTCGCGTGCGCTATCGACGATTACGACGGTAATTACGGACTCCTCGTACGGGCCTGGGACCTGGCTCCGGCCCGGCTGATACAAAAAGCAATCTATGATTGGCTCTCGTCGAAGGAAATACCCCGGGTTTACCCTGAAATTTTTCACACTTCTTTGGTCACTGATAATGACGGTCGACGCCTTGAAAAAAGGACGAAAGGGGTCACGCTCGAAGAACTATTGGCCAGTGGACACGACGTAGGCGGTCTTATCCTGCTTTTCGAACGTTCTTTTGCGGTGGTGGGCCCGTTGTCCGACGGCGAACGTCATCAGCAAATCACCCTCAGCAGCCTCGGTATCGTAAACTAATCGCTTTGCTTGACACCGATCATAGTTCAAATCATAACTGGACCTTAATGAACCAATCTCTACGCAAAAAAACTGTTGGCCTATTTTTGGTACTCATTAACCTTCTGTGCATGCACTCTTCAGCGCAGCAAAAAGATAAAACAATTTTAGGAATGATCTCCCAACGAAATGCCCAATCCGATCAACAGGCCAACTTAACTCAGGGTTTTTTCGAGGTCGGCGGCAGTCTCGGATTTCATAACACCTTCAAAAACGGCGACGATTATTCCCACCTAATTCTGTCTTTTGTATCTGAGTACTTCGTAATTGATCGACTTTCCCTGGGCGGACAATTTAGCCACTATTCGACACGTGGCTTTAACGAAACGGCCATTGGTCCCTCTGGCAAGTATTACTTTTTTCAGAAGGATTCCTTCGCTCCTTTCGGAGGACTTGCAGTCCTTTACAACAACTCAAACGATTTTCGTTATTACTTCAGTACGAAAGCAACTTTTGGTTTTAAGTATTTTGTCACACCCGCGGTTGGAATTGTAAGCAGTCTATCTTGGTTTCATCTCTTTGGTGGCAATCGCTTTGATTCGCGCGCTACATTAAACCGGGTTTCCCTTGAAATGGGCTTGTCGGTTCACCTGTAACCTGTCGTCGATAAAATCGCCCGAGTAACACCACCAGTATTAGATAAGTTGGAACATTGGCGTAAGCGCTCCAAAGTGCTCCACCGAATTTCGCGGCTACTCCGTAAATAATCGCAGCTACGATTAGCCAGGGCAGGAATATTTCTTTCGATATGGCTTTAAGCGAACAGCGTGCACCTATATAGGTGGTTAATGGATGGG
>DGKJ01000052.1:0-18942 GCA_002387735.1 Bacteriovoracaceae bacterium UBA4573
CACCCACGGCAGAGCCAGCACCTACGGCAGAGCCAGCACCTACGGCTACGCCAGTACCAACCCCGGCTCCGTATGTGCCACCGGTCTATAGTCCGACCGCTGATGAGCTTATTCCGAACGATCCAGATCTATGGAAAGCTTGGGGACTGCTAAATTACGGGCAGCGGGACTCAGCTCGTGTTGAAGGCACGCCTGGCGTAGATATCGACGCCCCGCGCGCTTGGAAGGTGGGAACGGGTTCTAAACGCGTACTGGTAGCGTCAATCGATACCGGCGTTGACTATACACACGAAGATTTAGTTGAGAATATTTTCGTGAATCAAAAAGAAATCGACGGCAACGGAATTGACGACGATGGAAACGGATTCGTCGATGACGTTCGAGGCTGGAATTTCTTTCATGACAACAATGACCCGATGGATGACAACGAACACGGAACCCACACTGTCGGCACTATTGGCGCGCGCGGTGACAACGGTATCGGAATCGCCGGAGTGGCATGGAACGTTAGTATTCTGCCCATTAAGTTCCTCGACAAAGACGGCTACGGTTCGCTGGAAGATGCGCTAGAGTCGATTAAGTATGCGACGCTCATGGGGGCCCAGATCATGAATAACTCGTGGGGGGGCGGGCCATTCACTCAGTCGCTCTATGAAGCGATCGCGGATGCTCGGGCCAAAGGTGTCTTGTTTGTGGCAGCTGCTGGCAACGAAAAAAATGACAACGACATGAGCGCTGCTTACCCAGCTTCTTACGATCTCGATAATATTGTTTCGGTAGCAGCCACCGACAACAAAGAAAAACTCGCGTGGTTTTCGAACTGGGGGCGAAACAAGGTTCATCTGCTCGCACCCGGTTTCAACGTTTATAGTACGGTTCCTATGAATAAAGGAAAATACGATTCCTTCAGTGGGACCAGCATGGCATGTCCTCACGTAGCGGGTGCCGCTGCTTTGGTGTTGTCGCTGAATCCGCGCATGACCTACATGGATCTAAAAAACCGACTAATGAAGACGTCCGACTACGTGAAGAAATTGAAACGTCGTGTCAGTTCAAGTGGTCGCTTGAACGTAGGAAACGCGGTTTTGAATGTAGTACCAGAGAGACCGTTGGATCCGCTGGAAAGTGAATGGCGCGCCATTCGCTTCAAACACGAGTCGGAACATCCGTACCAGAACAGCGCTAAAACAAGTTTCGCGGTGTCTGCTACTGGCGTGAGTAAGATGCGTATTCACTTTTCAAAAGTTGAAACCGAGCCAGGTTACGATGTGATTTTAATTAAAGACGCAAATGGTGAGGTTTTAGAGGAAATATCTGGAAGTCACCCTAACGGATATACTACCGACTACATGGATACTGACTCGGTAGTGGTTGAATTTGTTACGGATTTTTCAGTTTCCTTTTTCGGCTACGCCATTGATCGTTACGAGTACATTGATTGATTCGAGCGTCCGTCGTATGATGCCGTCAGTATGAGTCGGCAGAGAATAGTAAAAATTGGATTACTTTTGAGTCTTGCGACCGCGGGTATTCTGTTGCGTGGATCTTTGAATAAAGGGTTCCACGCGATTGCAGTGGCCACGGGTACTGAAGATGCGACCGACCCACGGGTGCCCGGCGAAGTTGGGACGATAGACCGAATTAAAGCTCGGGCCGCCGAAAAAAGAAAAGTTTACTCCGAAAAATTTCGAGCTCGTCGTGAATTAAACGCCCGGCATAAAGCGGAAATCGAAGAGTTGAAAACAAAACACCGCGCCGCCAGGGAAGAGTTTGCCGGTTCCGATCAAGCCAAAGAAAGTTCCAGCGAAGAAAGAAAAAACTTCTTTAGGGCTCAGCGAGCCGAAATGCAGGAACTTAAAGACCGTCAGCGTAAGGAAAGAATTGCCCTTTCGCCCGAGTCGAAACCATAATCCTACCAAATCCCCTCAGTCTTTAGACACTTTCGCCCGATAGAGACCAATGAGGAGGAAGGCCTTGGACTTTCACGTATTGCGTTCGCACATAACTAAAATGTTGTTCGTTGGCGCGAGCTTAACAGTCGTGGCAGTGTGTCCAATTCCTAGTTCCGTAGCAGGTCAGACAGCCCACCATAACGCCCGTCATGAAGCAAAACCTAGTGTGTTTCGTGCTTTCTTTGACGAAATGATACGAAAAGTACGAGAGCTGGCCGCCGCAGATCAAGTGAATCAAGAACTTCGTGCCCGAGTAGCGGAGTTGGAATTAATGAACCAACGGCTAGCCTACGAAACACTTAAAAATAGAGAGTCAGCACGGGTCGAAGAAAATCGCAAAAAAAATGAAGCCGAGGGTGGGCGTGCGGCATCGCGTACCATTGCGTCGCTTGAACCGTCGGATGCTCATATTCTTTCTAAACCCCCCAAAGAAATTTTTAGCGCCGGAGTACAAGCTTTTGGAAAAGGTGATCACGAAACAGCGGCTAGCGCGTTCTTGGCACTGGCGGAAAATAAAGAAAACACAGCTTATCACCGGCCACAGGTATTTTTCCTGGCTGGAGTAAGTCTCTTTAAGATGAAAAATTACAAAACTGCTAAAACTTATTTTGAAAAAGCCGCTCAAAGTGCCGAAGCACTGGGTGAGCAGTCTGACGAGTTGGCCTATGCTCCCCGCGCTCTCGCCTGGTTGGCTCTCGCCCATAATGAATTAGGCGAGTCTGACGCCAAGAAAAACGTGCTTAAAAATTTGATTCAAAATTATCCCAAGTCTCAGGAGGCGCGGAGGGTAAATGCGGGCCACTGAGATTTTGAAAAAAATTGTTCACGTAGGCAGTCAGGTGGAAGTGGGTACAAGAGCGACTGCAATCCTCGGTCTGGGCGCGATCCTGGTGGGTGGGTACAGCCACGGAGCCGGATTTACTGGGAAACATTCTCAGAAATCTAGCTTTGTGCCACCAACCTTTGGAATCGTCGCCCAGATTGAGGGCCTTGTATATGTGGGCAAAGAACGATTTGAGTTCAAAACCCCGGGCGGCAGCGTCCGTAGGATGCAAATCGGGGACTCAGTTTTGATCGGAAATCGCATTTGGGTCGACACCAAGGCAAAACTTGGTGTGATCGATGGCAACGGATCCGCCGTGCTCGTTCAGGGACCCGCAATTGTCGAGATAGCGAGTGAACGTAAAATTGCAACTCTTCAAGGGACCTTCAGGGTAATCGGAAAAATTGAAATTCATACACCTTTTAGTGCCGCGAAATCTGATGGCGAATTCGCTGCTTGGATTTCTAAGAAGCAGGCTCAGTTCGTTGCGGTTAGAAAAAAAACTTTTGTTTGGAATCCTCACTTAGAAAATGAAAAAGACGCTGTAGTAGATTTACTTCCGGGTTGGTACACCGAAGCTTTCGTGGCGGATCGCCAGCTTCAACCGCGACGGCCACGTCTAGTAGATGGGAATGCCGGCTCGGAACTACTCGCCAACTTAGATGCGATGTGGTTGCCGACTGTAGCTCAGGAAACTGCCGAAATACTATTTAAGCGACCAGTCGAAGATTCCAAGGGTGTTCGTGGATCTCGAGTGTTAGCTGACGTGCGTGAAGAAGCGAATCCCGAAGCTGTAGAAGCTATGAAGGAGCGTTTATTCAAAGGTGTAGACGAAGTTTATACTTCACTCGAAGTGGCGGGAGCTGCTCGACGACGCAAACAAAATGCGCAACTTGCGGGAAGTCGCTCTTTTGCCTCGGTTCCATTGTCGGAAGAAGTGGCAAGTAAAACGGCCTTTCCTCCCGGGATGGAAATTCGAGTAGAAAGAAAGAAACTCAACGAGGAACAAAGAACTTTATTGGAGAGTTTGAAGACCGAAATTCCTAGGTATTAAGTATTTGATGGAGAGTGTAACGTGCAAGGATGTACGGACAAGAACCCTCTCGGAAGAGGGCGAAATAAATTAGCGATTACATGGTTTTTCGCTACCGTGTTGGTGGGGTTGTTTAGCGACCCTTTTCTGACTGATGCGTTTGCGAGAAACGGCCAATTTTCGTTCATGGCTTCCTACTCAAAAAGTAATTACGGAAATAATTCCTATTCAACTCAACGCCGCTATACCTTCGCCGGAGCTATGAACCTAACCCCTGTTACAGAGATTGAGTTATCGTTTACGTCTTCGAAGGCATTTATAAATTACGATCCTTATCAAACCACAACGACCAATGACGCGATACTTGGTCTGTCGCTCATTCAGGTGATTGTACCGCCTACCTGGCCGATTCAGCCCTACGTGAAGGTGGGTGCTGCTCAGTACAATCGAAAACAAACAGGAACAATCAATGGCGTTCCAACCGCGCCAACCTCGACCAAGAGTCCGTCCGCGATTTTCGGCGGTGGAATAAGGGCCTTTTTCGCAAGATCATTTTCGCTTAAACTCGAGATCACGACCTATCTTCCAGATATGGAAGTTGATCAGGCTAAAAACAATTACGCCGCTCAGGCCGGCCTTGGATGGCATTTCTGATTGAATAAACTATTTGTGCTCTCGATAGTGTTGTTGACAACGACGGGCTGTTCTAGTGCGTCCTATCTGGTGCAGGCCGGGCGCGGGCAACTGGCCATATATAATCGGGAACGTCCGCTGGAAGAAGTCATACAAGACGATCGTGTGTCGCTTAGCTTACGCAATCAATTACGAGAAGTTCCGGAGATCAAGGCCTATGTTGCCAAGACTTTGGGAGTAGCCGCGACCAGTAACTACAAAACGTTTTCTGATCTGAAACGTAAATACGCCATTTGGGTGCTAAGTAGCTCGGCCCGTTTCGAACTGAAATTAAAAACTTGGTCCTTTCCGATTGTGGGGACCTTTCCTTACCTCGGATTTTTCGACGAAGAAATGGCGCGTGAATGGAGTGCGCGGGAGCAGGCCGAGGGGCAAGATACCTATGTTAGGGGAGCTAGTGCTTACTCGATGTTGGGTTTTTTACGTGAGCCGTTATTGTCTACAATGCTTCAGGGTCGAAAAGAGGATCTGGTGAATCTCATTTTCCATGAAACCCTACATAGTCACGTTTATTTAGACGGCCAAGGTGCTTTTAACGAGCAAATTGCGAGTTATTTTGGCGACTATGGTGAACTTCAATATTTAGTCGAGAATTTTGGTTCCGAGAGCGAACAGGTGCAGATTTGGAAAAAAAATCGTGAAGATCGACGCAGGATGGGGGCGCTACTTCGAGAGTTTGAACGAGAACTAGCAGCGCTTTACGAAAACATTAAGAATTTATCAAACGCCGAGAAAGAACAGAAAAAAAAGTTAGCGTTCGATTTATTTAAGCGACGGGTCAATGCCGTCAAGTGGCATCGAGCCCGCACGGGGGAGTACCTCTCCGAACGTGTTACCAACAACGCTACGGTACTGGCATTTCTGACCTACGAGGATGAACAAGGACTATACGACTTATTGCACGAAAAAAGTAAAGGTGATCTCGCAGTGTCATTACGACTTGTTCAAGAATTCGCAAAACATTACGCTAGTTCTAAGGCTGCCGAAAAGCCTCAGAGGTTGCTCGAGTCGTTCCTACGTGAACGAACCAAACAACCTCTTTAGCAAATCAATCTTAATGCGGTCCAATTAGTTCGTAGGCAAACACTCCGTGCGATCGCCTTCAACGAATACTTCTACCGACCAAGTGTGGTTTGTATCTGTACTTGTCAACGGACCAACGCTGCACTGTTCGGACCGGCATGAGGCCACCATGTCGAGGCGTGCGCCGTAACAAGTGTAGCCGTAACCCGAGATGTAATACCATTGGTAGCCGATATTTGCGTTACAAAGGCTAGCGTGCTGCGGCCAATAAAATTCGTTGTAATAAACTTTAGGGTAAGCGTTACTGTTGCCAGTGCAATAGTTGCTACACTTCATGTTGGTGTAAGGGTTAGAGATCGCCACTTTGTAGCTAGCACCGGCGCGCAAATACTGTGAGCCCCAGGTGATTTCGCCAGAAAGCGTGTTAACCGAGATTCCATCCGGGCGACCGTCTGCATCGACCGTAGTAGGTACTACGATGCTCGCTACTTTGCTGTACGAAGTAGAACCGGAATTGCGACGCCATAGTTCTACTGTGCCACGAAACTTGGTGAACGAGTTGTTGCCACCTGCTCCGTCATCCGCGCTCGAAGATTGGCCAAGAGAGCGAATTTTAGCCTTAATGTAGCTGTCGGCGTAGAACGAACTAGCCGAGGTGTAAACTCGGTTGTTGGCGGTTCCATTCAGAACCTGCCTAAATAAATCTGCTTGAATCACTTCTTTATCACAAACTGCAGGAGCCGCGGTTGGCGATGGAGTCGTGGTTGGTGAGTTTGTTGGGTTTGGTACCACCGGGCTAGCATTGCCGCCTGACGGGTTGGTTAGCGCGACGTCTTCAGCGTCTTTGCCACCGCAAGCGGTGATCGTTAAGCACGATGCCAACAAAATAACTTTTAGGAACTTCATAACTACTTCCTCTCTTCACAACATCGGGTCGCAACTGGAGCGACTACTTAAAAGTAAATTCGACCCGAATATCTCTTTCTCAAACTCTAGTTAGTGCAATCACGGTGCCATTTTTCGAATCCTTCTTTGCGCGGGCTCTTCGTTGTAATCGGCGTCTAATCATTAGACACACGGCTAGAATCTTAAAATTCCGAACGCGTATTTTCGGTGATCGCTTCGAGTTCCACACTCCACTCTTCAGTGTCGAGCATGTACTGAAACGGATCATCGACGTTGCACCAGCCGGGCGGCGGCGTAGGCGAAGGCGCAGTATGCAGGCCGCAAGGGTTGGTTGACATGATGCGGTCGATATAGACTTTCTGTTCACCAGGATTGCACTCCGCGGTGTACGACGTAAGCAGTGAATGGCTCACAAGGCAGCCACGCTTTTCACCTTCCCAATAGGTGCAAAGTCCGTCATTGCGATCGGCGCCGTAAACATTCGCTTTAGATTCTGGGACCGCGAGTGAGCCGCCAAAAAGACAAAAATGCGGGTAAGTGCACGAAGGAGTTTGGCCGTGTCCAATGAAATGCGAAAGATCAACGACCTCTGACCAGCCATTATTTTTGGCGGTAACCGTGAAATCTGAGCTCGGGGCACCCTGAATGGCTACCTTCATGCGAAGCGCAATATAGGTACGAGTAGGGGCAGGCCAACGTGAGATGATCGGATCATTCGAAACAGCGGCCGGCGGTTTAATTCGAATTTTTAGAGTTTCGTCGGCTGCAATACAAACATGTTTGGGGTGGTTGCCCTTGCCGGTAACAGTAAAACTCAACGGGGGATTTCCAGCCGGAACCGGGGTCGGTTCTGGGGTTGGCGGCGGAAATGGTGGAGGCGTAATCGGAGGTACCGGACTCGGAGTGGGACCTGCTACGATGCTTCCGGAGCTGATTTGGGCCTTGGTATTTGACGGAATTCCCTCGGAAGCCTTAGGCGAGCAGCCGCTTAAGCCTACGAGTGTAAGTACGGTCAGAGCCGCATAAGTAGTACGCATGAATCCCTCTCTCTAAGCTCTATAGTTTGCAATGGGGGTGCCATTGGTCGAGCAAGCGAGACCAGGGCAAAATCGGAAAAAACCCCTAAAAACCCGGTAAAAACAGTGTCTAAACTTTAGACACCCGTCTGGTTATTGCAGCGACTGTGAGGGGTGGGCGGTATATTGATGACTGCCAATCGAGGGTTCAATTGTGGTACGTGCCTTGTATTGCTAGTCAGGTGGTGAATAAATTGGAGCGATTCGGATTATCAGTAGTTACGGTACTCATTTCGGTGGTGTGCAGCCTCGTGTTCGTTTCGCGAGGTATGGGCGCCGAAGAACTTTTGCCCCCACCAAGTTTGGTTGAACCAAAAACCTGCACTGCAGCGAGCTTTTGTAAAAACAATAAAAGACAATTCGACTGGGTTTCCCGCGCAGTCGGTGCAGATTTGGTTGTTAGGGAGCTAGTTCGAATTGGGGTGCTCCCCGGCCACACCACTGTTGCGGTCGTAGATTCCGGCTTCGATTTCGCCAACCGATCCCAATCCATAGTGTCACCCGAAGTAAAGCTGATGTGTTCTGGCAGCGAATGCATACGGACCGATTTAAATGGCCACGGAACGAGCGTGGCAGGCATGATCAGCGGCAAAGATTTCGGGGTCGCTCCGGATGTTTCACTTTTGGTAGTACCCGCGGGCTCGGGCGACACCACTAATTGGACTATTTTAGTGAAAGACGAAGAATTGGCAATCCTTAGAGCCTGTGAGGCCGGAGCCGAGGTGATTAACGTAAGTTACTCTTCTTTGGAAGATGAGGTTGGTTTGAGAACCGAGTGGCTCATGCCCGAAACAATCGATGAGTTACGCAAAAAAGGGTGTCTACTTGTGAGAGCCGCTGGAAATAGTTCCCTGCAGCGAGACGTCGGTAGAAAGTATTTCGATTCGGATGATGCACTGTTGAGAGTAGAGGCTACCAACTGGGCAGGTAGTCGATCTAGTATTTCTTCCGCCGGTGAAATTCTTGCTCCCGGTGAAGATGTGTTTACCTTGGCCACCCAGAAACATTCTGAGGAACTAATCAGCGACAAGTATTTTTTCGATATTATGGGTTGCGAGTCGCAGCCGCACGGGTATTTCACTTCGGGAACCAGTGTGGCAGCACCAGTTGTGGCGGCCATCGCGGCTCAAGTAATGGGTGTAGCCAAAGTTCACGGACTATGGAGCATTCTAGACGCGTCGGAAAGAGTAAAATGGACCAATCGCGTGGTGCTCGCATCACGATTGAATAATCAGATAAACGCTCTCAGAGCAGTCACTCTGGCCGATGCAGTAGCAAAAGATTGGGTTAAAAAGAAAAATACGACGAAACGCAAATCAGAATTTGAAAGCTATGTAAGTCGGGCTTTCGCCGAAAAAAATCTAATGGCTGCCTACAAAGTAGCGGTGAAACCCTTTTGCACTTCAGCGCTTAAAAACTTAGTTACTGACTGCAGTGCTACAAATTGTGAGGAATTTACCTCGTGTTTAAATCAACTGCGAAAAGTAGCACAGCTTTGCGATGGCGCATCCGAAGAACAGCTTCTGAAAATTGCCGATCAGCTTGCGCAAGCAGGGTGGTCGACGGAAGCCTTTCAGGTAACAGAGTCCGCTCGCGCTAAAGTTGAAAAAAGTAAAAATCGCCGTAAGAAAAAGAAGCTCGATAATGAACGTTTCACGGAAGTGGAGGTGGTTCGCGAGCGCGTACGAAACTATTGGGCCGAATTAGTAACTCGTTTTTCAGTAGTTGGTCCCATGTTGCCCGGGCAAGACCCCGAATTAGGATATTACTTTAAAACAGACGCTGCTATCGGAATACTCGAATTGGCGATCGATGGATTCAGTGGGGATTCGGAATTCGATGCCCACTGGTTCGAAGAGGTTTTATCAATCCTGCGATCTTCGCTAAATAGTTACAGCTCTCGGGTACCACTTTTTGAACAAAACCCCAGGTTAACCACAGAGTTTCGCAGTCAGCGCCAGTCAAACGGTCAACGCGAACAAATGCGAAACTTTTTTATATTACTACACCAAAAGGTGGGGGCGAAAAACTTCATCGAAGTGGTAAGTGCGCTCGGAGAACAAGCCTTGTTGGGCTTTAGAAAAGAAAAAGCTCTGGATATTTCGAGTTACTTTGCATTGAGTGAATTGTTACTCGAAATTAAGGAATTAGATAAAATAAAATCGAAAATAGCAGCGAACCGAAAGGTTGTGTTTCAAGCTTGGTTGGCCACCCCTGCGACGGTTGAACTCAATGTTTTTGATTACCACGTAGGTCTAGCGCTGTTTGCCGACGAAACAGAGCAAATCCTAGATAAAGTGAAACTTTACGGCCAAGGAAAAATTTCGAAATCGGGTCTAGGCGAAGGGTTCTGTGAATATTTGGAATCCCAGCAGGGCTTATTGAGCAACACTTGGGTTCCCTTCGTTGTTAAACGCACGCAGGTCGTATTTGAAACCGGTACTGGTGAAGATAAGGTTTTTAGGCTTCGACGCACTTTTGTTTTGGCTACCGCTATCGAACCCCGCCTGCCAGATGTCTCCAAACAAATTCTACAGGCATTGGAGCAACTATTGCTCGATAAATTAGACTCAGGCTTGGCCCATCATTATTTATACCAAAATCAGTGGTCATTTTGTGCGACCGGTAAAATAGGGTCGAAACTGCAACCCAGTGAATTATATGTGAATCAGCCCGATTCGGTGACGAAGCTGCTGCTACGTTTAGACGACCTGACTCTTGAGGTTCACCCGATTTTCCCAAAAGATTTTTCGACGGACTTTAAAATTGCGGCGAGTGAAGCTTCACTTTTTTGTTTGTTAGGTAGGTCAGATTTTTCAGACAGTGAATTAGAAGGGATTTATCTAAAAAGGCTGAGAAAACTGACACTCGCCTGGTCGGAGTACGCAGATTTAGGACATTCGCTGATTAGCAAGGGTAGCACCTATTCCGCTGACGAAATGCAACTGCAACTACAAGAACTTGATCGACGCAGAAGTCATTTCATTAGTTTTAGGACGCGAAGCGAATACGGTTGGTTGTCGAATGTAGTTCTCAAACATCTTCCCTATGAACGCCTACGGAACTTTGGAACTTTCATTGGTGAAGTCGAAACATTATATTCCAAACTTGAGCTTAGTGAACAATTTGTTCGAGAACAGCCGCGAGGAACGATACCAGCGGCGTTTGAATTGTTTGACGCACGGGAATTGAAAAAAGCCTTGGGATTACTGCTTAGTCGACCAGCACCGGGACCTCAAGCACCGCCCCCGATGCAAACCGACTCTCTCAAGCCAACCATTATGAGTGAAGACTCTTCCAATTGATTGGTACGAGTCAAAAAAAACACCTACAATAGAGAGCATGCGGCTTAAGATTCTTTCTTACAATATACATAAGGGGTTTTCGCTGGGGGGGGCTCGGTTTGTTTTGCGCGAAATACGTGACGCGATCGAAGAAACCCAGGCCGATATAGTTTTATTGCAGGAGGTTTTCGGAAATCAGCATCGCCGCGAAATGCAGTTTGAGTATTTGGCAGACCGGGCTTGGAAACACTACGCATATGGTAAGAATGCGGTTTATCCCAGCGGTCACCACGGCAATGCGATTTTGAGTAAATTCCCAATTGCGCGCTGGGAAAATATCGATGTCTCGACCAATCGCTTAGAAAAAAGGGGGGTGTTGCACGTACGAGTTGATGTGCCGGGCGAACTCGACATCTTTTGTGTGCATTTGGGGTTGTTTGAGGCGGGCCGTGATGAACAACTCACACGCTTGGCTGAATTGATTGCGAAAGTCCCGGAGGAGAGTCCCGTGCTTTTAGGGGGGGATTTCAATGACTGGCGAATCAAAGCCTCTAGTAAATTATTAAAGAAAAATCAGTTAAAAGAAGTTTTTGAGACTTTAAAAGATCGTCCAGCTCGAACGTTCCCTGCGATTTTGCCGGCACTTTGTCTTGATCGAGTCTATGTACGAGGTTTGAAACCAATTCATTGCGAAGTAATGGATACCGCGCATTGGTCCCGGCTGTCGGATCACGCAGCCTTATTTTGTGAGGTCGAGTGGCCGGGAGTTAAAGATAGTGACCGCGCCTAACCTGGCGAAGCTACGATTGTTGAGTCGCTAATAGTTCCATATCCGGTGCAATCAGCTTGGCAATCTCGTTTAGAAACTGTTCGAACGAAGTGTCGAAAGCTGAAGTAGTTGTCGCGTCGATGTCGATTTGGCCTAGAATGTCGCCGTTCGATTCCCTTCTTACGAGAACTACGATTTCAGAGCGTGTCTCTAAATTGCAAGCTAAGTAGTTCGAGCGGCTTCGAACATCGTCGACTATTTGGTTGCGATTTTCGGCTACTGCGGTGCCGCACACTCCCTGACCAATTCGAATAAAGACGTGTTCCGTAGTGGGGCCGACGTATGGGCCCACGTGGAGACCTCCGTTTCGGTACACATACACGCCCACCCAGTAAAAGCCCAAAAAACGAGTTTTTAAGAATTGCATCGTCTTCTTAACGCGATCGGCGCCCGGGGCGCAGCCGATGAATTGGTCTTTAAGTTCCTTTAAAAGGGAGTTCGAATCATTAGGTCCAAGTTTTTTGGCTTGGAAAGCTGGAGGGGGAGATGCACTTTTCATGTCGCCAGTGTGGTATCACAACCCAGGCTGACGGCGGTAACTTTTTCCGGTCTAGTAGTTCAAAATCAAATGAGGCACCCTCAGAAAGAGGGGGCTCTTGTGGAACGAATCCAACGTCATAATCATCGCCAGCTTTCGAGAGAACTTTTTGCGACTTGGGCGCAGACCTGGGGGCTTTCTTTAGGGTTCGCCATCACCCAGTCGGTCGATGAGGCCGAAAAAATAGTATCCGACGCAATTGTGGCTTTGGTGGCTCGTAAGTCAGCTTCTCCACGAACTATTCCGCTTGAAGATGCTGAGACCGACTTTGAACCTACTGATTTTGCGGCAACCATTTGGCAACTTGCTTCCCCTAAAGCGTTTCGCGGTTTTGGAGCTGACAGTTTTTTTAAACTCTCGGTGTTAACACGTGCGGTGGTGATGTTGAAACTCCGCGCCAGATTTTCGCGAGGTCAAATAGCCGAAGCGCTAGATCTGCCGATAGATCAGATCGAAAGCCACCTCGAATCGGCGCGTCTGGTGCATTCTGGTGGGCGCAACTGGTTAGTGTCGCCCGCCCTCAACGAAGTCGATGGTTTTGCTACATGTCCCCAATGGGAACGCGTGTATCAAATTCCGCAACATTACGTATGGAAAGCAAAACAAAAAATTGATGGCCAAAAGGTTCAAGAAAAAAATGCGGACGCTGTTGTGCGAGCGGAGTTTTTACAGGAAATTTTTGATCGCTATGTGGGCAACGACTTAGACGACAAAACCACCAAGGCTCTTCATGGCCATTTGAGCGATTGCACCACTTGTCGCAAGGGCTTCGTACATTTTCGGAAAACTTACAACGATTGGGTAACTACAATTCCTACGGTCGAAGCCGATGCAGCATTGCAAAAGCATCTAGATGGCGTAAGCAAACAAGCGACTCGCCAGCTTGCGGGCAATCCGACTGCGTGGCTTGCGTTCAAACAATCGCTGCGGAATCCCCAGTTGCGCGCCATTTTGGTTCTACTAGCTGCGGGACTAATCTACGTATACTTTAAGAACTAGTACCAGCGCAGATCAGGGCTGGAATCGCCCATTGGGTCACCCGAAACGCGGACTAAAAATTGCAGTCGATAGGAAAAATTTAAACCATCTTTAAATAGTCCAGGTGGTGGGTTCGGAAGCGACCCTAGCTTTCGTACTGCCTGCATGGTGGCCGAATCTAGTGTTGGCACACGAGAAGATTCAAGCACCGAGATGCTGTTAAAGTTGCCCTGGCGGTCAATTACAAACTCAATCGTGACAGGAAATTCGCCTTCGCCCGATTTACTTATTTGGGCGATTTCCGCTCGAATGCGCTTTTCGTGAGTGCGCAAAAGAAAGTACCAATTGCGCACGATCGGTTCTTCAAACCGCGCGAAGAACGAATAATATTCGCTTTCGATCGCGTTTAGGAGGTTTTCATTACCGCGTTTTAAACGGGCGTCTTCTCGGCCCACTGGTCGTCCGTCTTCGCCACGAGGCTGTTGCGGTCCCCGGTGGCCGCTAATGTCTTCAGCATTCATGATTGGCTTGGGTAGCGGTTTGGACCCCAGTCCTAACTGCGAAAGTTTTAGAGGTGTATTTTTGACCCGTGGTTCCGCTCCAACATCGCTTCGACCAACGCGTCCAGCTTTGGGGGCGTCGGGTTGGGCTCCCGCCACTGTTTCTTCGGGTACGATTTGATTATGGGGGGCAATGAAACGTGCGTCTTTAGGAATTTCTTTGGACTTTAGTTCTTCTCGCAACTCTTGTTGGAATAAGGCGGGGCGTTCGGCATTTGCGAGAATAGTTTTTTTTAGTCGTGCAAGATCGTCAGGTGATATTTGTACAACCTCGGTTCGATCGTGGGTGTGGCCCCCAAATTTAAGCCGGGGGGCGATGACCAGCATAAATAGAAGATGCGCTGCCAGTGCGGCAACAGCGGCGGCGAGAATTCTTTTCTGTCTAACGCGAAAATCCAACACCATTGACAAGGGTTATGCCCTGCTCCATCATGTGAGTATAGCCTTTCTTATATAAAACATGAGGGAATATGGGAACTTCAGTTCAAGAAATTGATTCTGCCATTGATAAAGGTCTCGAGGGCATTGTTGCCTGTACGACCAAGGTGAGCTCGATTATTGACGCGACGCTTACATACCGGGGCTACACGATTGAAGATCTAGCGGCTAAGGCGACTTTCGAAGAGGTCGTTTTTTTGCTCTGGAATGGCAAACTTCCCAATAAAAACGAAGCCGAAGCGCTCCGTGCCGACCTTGTTAAAAACATGGATTTAAAGCCAGAAGTGGTAGCCGTGATGAAGTCGCTGCCGGCAAAAAAAGCGATTCCCATGGACTACCTGCGCACGGTGGTATCGAGCCTTTCAATGTTTGACCCCGATGTTTCAGATATTACTGAACCTGCTAATCGCCGCAAGGCGGTTCGCCTGACGGGTGTAATGGGCGCGTTGGTCGCAGGCTTTCACCGTTTGCGCGAAGGCAAAGAGATTCTCAAACCCGACCCGTCTAAGGGCGTTGCTTGGAACTTTCTCTACTTGTTGCAAGGCGAAAAGCCGCAAGAAGACACTGCACGCGCATTTGACGTGTGTTTGATCTTGCATGCCGACCATGAATTGAACTGCTCTGCATTTTCGGCTCGTGTGACCACATCAAGCCTTTCGGATATGCATTCGGCTATCACGTCGGCCATTGGTACTTTGAAGGGCCCGTTGCACGGTGGCGCCAACGAACAGGTCATGAAGATGCTGCTTGAAATCGGCACGCTTGAAAAAGCCAAAACGTTTATCGAAGATGCGTTGCAGAATAAAGCCAAGGTCATGGGTATTGGCCATCGTGTTTATAAAAACGGCGACCCTCGCGCGAAGGTTTTGCAAAAGATGAGTTCGGAACTCACCGCGAAAAAAGGCATTAAACATTTTTTTGAAATGTCGGTTCAGATCGACACCATCATGCAGGAGAAAAAAGATCTTCTGCCGAACGTCGATTTTTATTCGGCCACGGTTTATTACAGCATGGGTATTCCGATCGACATTTTCACGCCGATTTTTGCTGTGAGCCGCGTGTCGGGTTGGATAGCCCACGTCATGGAACAATACTCCAACAACCGCATCTATCGCCCTCGCGGCCGTTACGCTGGACCACGCGATCAAAAGTGGACGGATATCGGGCAGCGTTAAGATTA
Source organism: Bacteriovoracaceae bacterium UBA4573 (assembly GCA_002387735.1). Taxonomy (GTDB): domain Bacteria; phylum Bdellovibrionota; class UBA1018; order UBA1018; family UBA923; genus UBA923. Next base: position 15,314 of record DGKJ01000052.1, read on the forward strand.
GTTTGAATATTTCAAAAAGCGACTAGTCGAGGTCGATCGTCAGCGCCCCGTCGTCGTTTTCACGTTCGGCTCTGAACGCTGAAACGTAGGGGAGTTTTCCCAAAAGTTCTTTCAAGCCCGCCTTGATCGCGCCAGTGCCGTGGCCCGTGATGATCGTCACCGACCCCATGCCCGCACGCAGAGCGTTGTCTAAAAACGACTCAGCAGCGGCCAACGCTTCTTCGGTGCGGCGGCCACGCAAATCGAGTTTTTTTGAAAAAACCTCGGTCGAAATCGGAGTTTCCACATGAATGCCACTCGAGCGGTGTTTCTTACCCGCTTCTTCGAACAAGTCTAACTCTGTCAGTGCTTTTTCCATGCGCAGGATTCCCAGTTGCACCACGGCGGTGCCTTTGTCTGGATGTAGCTCCAAAATCACGCCGTGGACGTACCGTTTGTCGCGCAGCCGAATTTTGGTGCCCACTTTGAACTCGACGGTCTTTCGGTCTTTGGTAGGAGCATCAATTTCGAGGGCCTCACCGAATGCAGTTTGCGCAGCCGAGCCTACTTTTCGGGTCGCTTCTTGGGCGATTGCATCTGTCTGAGCCTTTAGTTTTGCGCTAACCGAAACCGAAGACGTCTTACGAGCGCGCTCTACAGCAATCGCTCGCAACGCCTGGTCGATCGCGATACGAATTTTTTCTTCGGAATCTTTTAGAAATTGTTCTAGCCGATTTTTAAGGTCGCGGTTTTCACTGCGCAGGCGGTCGGTCTCTTGACGGTGGGCCAATTCGAGTGCCGCTTCTTTTGCGCGCAATTCCTGAAGCGCATTTTGGTAGTCCACCTTGCCTTGCGACACTAGCGCCCTGGCGCGTTCCAAGAGCTTTGGCGGAAACCCCAAACGAGCGGCCACTTCAATAGCGTGACTCGACCCCAGTTCGTCGAGTCGTAACTCATAAGTGGGCCGACCATTGCGGAACTCCATGGCGCCGACTGCCGCGTGTTTGTTTTCGCGCACCCGAGCGGAAAGTTCACTAAAGTGACTGGTGACAAGCAGGTGATGCCCGCGAGCCAAACATTCTTCGATAAACGCCTGCGCAAGTGCCGATGCTTCTTCGGGGTCGGTGCTTGAAAGAATTTCGTCGACCACAATTAAACTAGGAATCGCCGCTTCGTTCAACGCGCGCTTTAGTTCGGCAATCTGAGCCGAAAAACTCGAAAGCCCGGCTGCGATACTTTGCTCGTCGCCAATGAGAGCGTAGAGGTTTTTATAAAAAGGCAAGACGCACGCGTCGTCGGCCGGAATGTACAGTCCAGCTTGCGCCATGGCGGTTGCGAGCGCTGCTGCTTTAATGAGTACTGTTTTGCCACCGGTATTCGGGCCCGAAATCAAGATGCAGCGGCGCCCGGCCTGGGGCGGGGCTTCGGTTTCCAATGCAAAACTGTTTTTAACCGCTTCAATGCCCTGGCTTGAGAGTTGCGGGTGAAATAATCCACGTAAAATGAGTTTGCGGTCCTCGGAAAATTTAGGCCGGGTCAGTTTAAAATCGCGCGCAAAAAGTGCCGATGCAAATACTAAATCAAACTCGGCTACCGGCTCAACCCAAAGTTGAAAAACTGGAGCCAATGCGCCAATTTTTGCGCTAAGTTCCCGCAAAATCCGCAATTCTTCGCTTCGAATCGAAAGTTCGATTTCTTTGAGTTCATTATTGGATGTCGTGAGCTCCAATGGTTCCATGAACACCGATTGCCCAGTGTTGCTGCGCCCTACCAAGGCGCCTTCGAGTTTCGATTGTTGTTCCACCTTTACGGGAACCACAAAACGGCCTTCCATGACGTCGTAGAACTTATCTTGCAGCAAACCCTTTGCATGCCATTCTTTAACTTTAGATTCGAGTTGAGTTTCAAAGGCCGAACGACGATCGGACCGCAGGCGGCGCAGGCGCAGTAGTTCGCTTGAAGCCGAATCGAGAATGAGCCCTTCCGACGACACAGCTCGCGAAATTTCGTTACAGACCGCTGGCACGCTGGGGGCTGTTTCAAACTCGAAAGCCAATACTGGCGCCAGGGTTTTGGCACTACGCAATTCTGAACCCAAAAAACCCACCGACTGCATAAAATGGCCGACGTTCCACAGTTCAAGTGGCATGAGAATGGCCTCACGGCTCGCCCGTTCTAACTGTTCGCTTGGGTCTTGAGTACCTGAGACGAACGAGTGTACGGTAGACCCATTGTTGGCAAGTCGCAGGGCTTCGGCCGTTTTGGTCTGAAATCGTTCAGCGGCCTGAGGGCTGGTAAACGGGCGGTGTGATTCGCAACGCGCTTTTCCTAGATCGCTCATGGCCCGTTCCGAGAGCGACGACGTGATAAGTCCCCAATTGAGTGTTTGCAGCGAATGGTCCGAAAAATTAGATGAAACCTGCATGGAGTCTTTCATACCAGTATGAGCTTTAATTATCTAGAAATTGAACGGGCATTAAGCGAGATTCACCGCTCGGCCAATGAAGGCGCAGAAGACTTTCTTGTACGCTCGATCGAGTTCGTCGAGTTCCCGTTATTTAAGAAAACCGAATTGCGCACTAGTAGTGCCGTGGTGCTCGAAGATGTGTGTCTGGCCTTTCGTCTTGCGGACTATTCGCTGGTGTTTTCACTCAAGCACCCGTGGGTCGGACTTTTTTGGATGCGGCATCCAGCTTTTCGAAAAATAAAACAAACTAGTATGGCGGGATTTAGTCTATCGCAATTTGACTCTCTGAAAGGTCAACGCATCGACCTCCTTGAACAGGTATCGGGCGATCGAGTAGTGAAGCTTCACTTTTCCAGCGGGGCGCAGCTTGAAGTCGAACTCTTTGGTATGCGCCCGAATTGGAAGTTAACCGGACCAATAAATTCACAGTGGCGACCGGATTCAGCGCAACAAAATTCAACACAACGCGCATTGCGCGACGCCGGTCCAAAAATTCAGAAAAATTTTGAAATTCGCGATTTCGGTGCACTTCATAACACCACGATTTGGCTAGAAGGCGCTTATTACGAATACCGTGCGCTACGTCGCACGGCCTATTTAAGGGCGCTTCGTGGCTGGGCTGCCGGGGAGCTTGAAAAACGACTCACGCACCTTTTAAAAGTGCGTGGCGCCATGCAGGAGCAGCTGCGAGAAACGCGAGAAGGGGATCGACTGCGCAAAGCCGGCGAAGAGCTCAAGGCGGTTCTTTACCAACACCCGCCAGCTTTCAAAACGAGTCATCTTCCTGGTTTTGCCTACGAATTAGATGCTGAAAAAACTTTAGCGGAAAATGCTGATCTTTTTTTTGATCGCAGCAAGAAGTTGGTTCGTACTTCGAAGGAAGTCACGAAACGATTACAAGAAATTGAGTCTCGCGTTGAGCGTCAAAGAAAGTTAATACAGCGGCTTCGTGATCAAAGCTTGAGCACCACGAACTCCCAGCTCCCGCAAAATTTTGACCTCGAGGTTACGAAGATTTCAGAGTTCTTAGTTGAGGCCGGACTCGATAACCAGGTCGATAAAAAATTAGATGGCCGCGAGTTTAAGCAAAAAGAAAAAATGATCGCCGCGGGTGCGCGCCAGTTTCGCAGTCGCGACGGCCAAATGATTTGGGTTGGTCGCGACCAAGACGAAAATGAAAAAA
>DGKJ01000052.1:19115-28431 GCA_002387735.1 Bacteriovoracaceae bacterium UBA4573
CATTTGGGTTGGTCGCAACCAAGACGAAAATGAAAAAATAGTCATTCGCGTCGCCAACGGCAACGACATTTGGATGCACTTAAAAGGGCGCCCCGGCGCCCACGTGATTGTGCAAATTGCCCGCGGAAAAAGCGCTTCGCTAGAAACGCTACTCGACGCGGCAGCCCTCGTTTGCCATTATTCCGGCATTGGAGAGCAAGAAAAAGCTGAGGTCGACTACACCTTTCGCAAATACGTCAAGCGACTTAGTGGCGCGAAATTCGCGGTCACCTATTCTCAAAATAAAACGCTTGTGGTGAAACAAGACGCCGACCGCCTAAAGCGGCTTTTGGCTCAGGACTATTAAGATTTTTAAGTTTTATTGGAAGGGTTAAAATGGACAGTTCGTTGGTTTGGTTTTTTTCGGCGATCGCAATTGGCGCGCTCCACGCGTTTGAGGGCGATCACTTGGCAGCCGTCAGCGCATTTGTGGCGCGTCGCCCACACTGGAGAAACGCAATGCGCTTCGGCGGACTTTGGGCCCTAGGCCATGCCGCAAGCCTGCTGGTATTTGCGGCGGTATTGGTGGGACTAAAAACCACGTTTTTGCCGACCACCGAAGCCTGGTTTGAGCGAGTCGTAGGGTTAGTATTAGTAGGGCTCGGCACCAGCCTGCTTTTTCGGGCGGTTCGAGTTCGTGATTCCTACGTTCACACGCATTCCGGTCGGGCTCCGTTATTAATGGGTTTGCTTCATGGACTAGCGGGTACAGCAGGTTTTTTGACTCAAGCGGTGGCCTTTCAGCAAAAGGGCCTGGGAGCTGTCACCTGCGTAGCTCTGGGTTTTAGCATAGGCGTTCTAGTGGCGATGGCAGGTTATTCCTTAGTATTAGGGCGGGTGTTTTCGCTTGGAACTAGTCCGGGCGTCTTGCGCGCGATTCAAGGGCTTTCCGGGGCCCTGATTGTTGTCGTCGGTATTACTCGAATGTGATAGTAAACCAGGAAGCTATATTCAGGAGAACATCGCCAATGACTATGGATCAAAATTTTGACGACGTAAATCAAGACAACCTTGAACTTTCACCAAACGAAGCTCTCGAAAAATTTCGGGGTAATTCGGCAGTGTTTGTTGATGTACGCGAAGCGCCAGAGTGGGAAAGTGGTTGTGTTCCCAGTAGCTTTCGGTTGCCACTTTCATTGCTTGCTAGTGGTCGTGCCGCCGAGTCTTCGGTGTTTGCTACCCTGGACGCACTCGATGCGCCGATCATCGTTTATTGTCACGGCGGTGTGCGATCGCTGACTGGAGCCGTGGTGCTACGCAAAATGCTAAGGCGCGACGACGTTCAGAGCATGAGTGGTGGAATTATTGCTTGGTCCGGCGAACTCGAAGTGCCAACTACTTAATTGAAAAATCTTTAAACAAGTAAGAGTTAGTAGCGGTAGGTGCGAAACCTCGAATGTTTTTGCGCACCAACGCGTGATTTTTGCCGTAATAGAGTGGGTGAGCTATTGCGTGTTGGTCTAAAAGTAGCTTGTGTGCGTCGGCGTAAAGTTTCTTTCGCGCCTTAAGATCAGACGTGGTGCGCCCCTTCAACACCAATTCGTCGTACTGCGTGTTTTTCCAGTTGACGCGATTGTTGCCAGCATTGCTGAGAAAAATTGAAAAAAAGTTATCGGGGTCGGGGTAGTCGGCCGTCCAGTGCGTTAGGATCATGTGATAGCCACCGAAATTGACCGCCGACGAATAAAAACGTTTGGGTTCAAACGTACTGATTTTCAGATCTATGCCGAGATTCTTTTTAAGTTCAGTCTGCAGAAAATCTCCAACTAAAATAAAGTCGTCAAAACCGGGCGCTACCAATTCGAGCGACGATAGGACTTCGGGGTTCACCTTTTTTAGATATGACTTTGCTTTTTTTAGATCGAATTCGAGTCCGATATTATTTTGAAAGCTCAATAACCCGGGCGGTACGAAAGAAGTCGCTGGTTCGTAGGCACCAGATACAATTCTAGAAAGTCGTTTTCGATCAATTGCGTGAAAAACCGCTTTTCGTAGTGCCAACGAGTCTGTTGGCAAAGTATTGGGATTAAGATCTAAATGCACAGTTCGTAATTCGGTCCATTTTCGAAGTTCTTTAGTAGTTGAAAGTCTTCGAACGTCGGCCGATCCAATGCGAGTGACAAAATCTAGAGCACCAGATTCAAATTTTTCGACTGCGAGTTTATCGTCCGAAATCAAATAGGCATGGATCTGATCGATATTTCCAACTTTGCCCCAATAGTGCGGGTTGCGATCAAGAGTGATGCGCTTGTTCGGCTCGTGGGAAGAGAGTACGTAGGGTCCGATGGAAATTAGTTTTCCAGGTTTATCCCACGCTGTGCCGTGTTCGGCGATCAGGTCTTTGCGAATGGGAAACGTGCTCCAAAATGTGGGGATCCACAACCAGTAGGAAACCGGGTTGCGGAGTCGAACCTCCAGCGTGTGAGAGTTGAGTGCTCTCATTGCGACACCGGTAATGGGGCCTTTTCCGTGATGATAGTCTTCTGCCCCTTCGATGTCGAATAGAAGGTAGGCCGTGGTTGCTTTGGTTTCAGGGTCGAGTAATCGTTCCCAACTATCAACAAAGTGCTGCGCCAATAGGGGTTTTCCGTCAGACCATTTTACGTTTTTTCTTATAAAAAATTTGTAGGTTTTGCCATCGGCACTGAGAGTCCAACGTTCGGCAACTCCAGGCACTACTTTTAGGTTGGTCCCAACGGCCACCAACCCCTCTTGAATGTTTCGTACTAACGTAGCTTCTACCGGCGTAAAAGCTCTATTCCAGTCGAGAGTCGCAGGTTCACCAAACGTGCGGACGCGCAGAACATTATCGTTGCGCGCGTGCGCAGATAAAGTTGTTAAAAGTAGCGAGAACATGAACCATAAACCGATGCGGCGTGCCATGACGAACTCCGTTTTTTTAATCATTCTTGCACAGGATCTCAGTTTGGCAAGGATGACCCGGAGCAAGACACCATGGGAGGCGTCGCATGCGATATGCTTTTCTTTTCTCTTTTCTAATTTCTATTTCCGCTTTTGCAGACGGCGTCGGTATCGAATCCGATTCCGGAATTCACGGTCCAAATTATGGCGATCAGATCCAAGAATTAAAAAACCTAGAGGCAGAATTCGCCGGTGTGGGTCAATACGTAGAATATGGCAAGACGGTAGAAGGGCGACCGCTTGCAATGTTGCGTATCGGCGGAACTCAGGTTGACGAATCAACGCTAGGAGGCAAGGCGGTTTACATCGGCGGTGCAACCCACGGCGATGAATATCTCAACATTGAAGACCGCCTCGCACGAATTTTTTTGACGGAATGGGCCCAAGGCGACCGATCCACCATGCCTGAATTGCAGCGCTTCGTTGCCGAAGGCGGAGTCATTTACATCGCGCCTATTTTGAATCCCGATGGGTACGAGGGGCGGTATCGTGAAAATCGAAATGGGGTTGACCTTAATCGCGACTTCGGTTTGCCGCCCGAAAACCTACCGGGGTTCACGCAACCTGAAACACGCAGTTTAGTAACGACGCTTCAGCGCGACGCCGCCGCTCATCGTCTGAACTTGCGGGTGGCTGTCGATTATCACTGCTGCATTGGCGCTTTGCTCTACCCGTGGTCCTATGACGAAGGTCCCGAAATGCCGCGCGAACACGAAGCCGCTTATCAGGCGCTCGGCAATGCGATGCTTAGGCCTTTTAAAGATGTCGGGCGCTATCGGTTGGGCAAAACTCCGACCTTGCTTGGCTACAACGCAGTCGGCACTTCAAAAGACTACTACTATGCGGTGCATGGTACGCTCGCGTTCACGTTCGAGGGAGTGTTTCGCAAAGAGCAAGCCAATCTTGCTCAACACATTGCGATGTGGGAGTCTGTCTTTCGCTTCTTGAACGCAGAAAAAGCGGCAGAAGCGGAGTGGGAGTGGACTTATGGAGCTACATACTAGTCGGACCAACGGCCCCAATCCGGGCGCTGCGGGCCCAAAGGGGCACTGGTTTTTCGGTAATTTGCTCGACCGTCGCCGGCGACCGCTCGAACTCTATGCTGATAGCACTCGAGTATATGGTAAAACCGTACGTTTTCGCATGGGTCCCAAAACCGTATGGCTGCTTAGTAATCCGGTCGACGTGCAGCTGGTTTTGCACGATCAAGCCAAGAAATTTGTTAAAGGATACGGCTACGATATTCTTGAGATTTTTTTAGGCCGAGGACTGTTAACTTCAGACGGCAGTTTTTGGCACCGTCAGCGCCGACTCATTCAGCCCGTGTTTCACCGATCCAATTTGGTGGGTTTCGCGCAAGTCATGCAGGATGAAGCAGACGCCCTTGTTCTCCGCCTGCGTGGACAGGTCGAAGTCGATGTAACTACGACCATGCTCAAACTCACCATGGAAATTGTCGGCAAAACGCTTTTTGGCACAAATGTGTCGGACCATACTTCGGAAGTTAGCCCAATTATTTCTGAATTAATCGAAGACGCCAATCGCCGTTTGTTGTCGGTCGTACCATTGCCGGTGTCCGTGCCGCTACCACGTAACTTGAGAACTCGCCGACTAATTGAGCGCCTTGATGGATTGATGTCGAAAATGATCGAGGAGCGGCGTAATCAAAAAGAGAACGATCCAAAAGACAAAGGTATCGATCTTTTGAGTTTGTTGATTGCCGCCACTGACGACCAAACCAACGAACGCATGACTGATCGACAATTGCGTGACGAAGCCATGACGATTTTCGTGGCTGGACACGAAACCACCGCAAATGCACTTGCGTGGACACTCATATTGCTGGCGCAGCACCCGGAAGTTCAAACGCGTGCTCGCGAGGAAGTTCAAAAACCTAATGCAGCGCCGGGGCTTTTTGAGCGTGTGCTTTCGTACGAATATCTGGGGCGGGTAATCGATGAATCAATGCGCATGTACCCGCCGGCGTGGGTTGTTTCGCGCCAATCGACCGAACCAGTAGCGCTGTCGCAAACTGTCGTGCATCCAGACGAAATTGTCGCGATTTCAAGTTGGGTGTTGCACCGCGATCCCGATTTCTGGAAAGATCCGCAAACATTTGACCCAGAGCGTTTTACGGCAGACGAATGTGCCAAAAGGCACAAGTATTCCTACATTCCGTTCGGCGCTGGTCCACGCCAATGCATTGGCACGCAGTTCGCGCGTGTGGAACTATTGACCGTGCTTTCAACGCTGCTGCGAAACTACCGATTTGAACTATCAGGTGGTTCGCAACAGAAAATAGAACCCCACCCGTTGGTCACACTGCGACCACGTGGCAGGGTTCCTATGAAGTTTATTCCGATTTAAATGCTTATTTGATGAAGTGCTTGTTCAAAACCGACGTCATCTTCATCATATTGATGGGTTCGCCGCCGATTAACGGAGCAAGCGTAGCGTCAGGAACGATTGTTCGCTTGTCGTTTGGGTCTTGAAGGTTGTTTTTCTTAATGTAATCCCAAAGTTTTTTAGTCACATCGGCTCGGGAGATTTCGTCAGCTCCTACAAACTTTGCGAGCTCCGGCGACACTTTTACCTTCTTGTTGAGTGCGGATTCTTTTGCTGTCATGTGTCTAGGTCCTTTCTAAAAATTCTGAGAATTAACAAAAGTATTTCATCGATGTCCCGGGTTGTCTACCTGTCATAAGAACGATAAAGGCCCGGAAACTTTCGACGTAAAAACTCTGAAATATCATCGAGTACCGCGATGGCCGACGGAAATACAAACGCGGTGAGTAGCGAACCAAAAGCGAGGCCCCACCCCAGTGCCAGCGCAATCGGAACAACAAACCGATCTAAGCCCCCAATTCCGTAGGCAGTGGGTAAAAGGCCAGCCACGGTCGTTGTAGTGGTCAGAAAAATCGGGCGAATTCGAAGCTTGGCAGTTTGAATAATGCTTTCGAACCGATCCATTCCATTGATACGTCGTTGATTTACAAAGTCGACGAAAACGATCGCATTATTCACGATCACGCCACCCAATGCGATAATGCCGAGCATCGACATGAAGCTCAACGGCAAGCCGTGAAAGAATAGTGTCCAAATCACCGAAATAATACCGAGCGGAAGAGTGATCAACACCAATAGGGGTTGCAGTAGCTGTTTGAAGGTCATTACTAAGATCAGAAAAATGGCAAAAAAAGCGATTCCAAAGGCCCTCATGAGTGACTTCAAGCTTTCCTGAGTGTCTTCGTCTTCTCCGCCAAAGGCGATCGTTACATTCGGAAATTTTTGGTTGAGGTCAGGAAGCATTGCCCGCACAGCGTTATTTGCCTCTAGTGCGCTACTCTTCGTTACGTCAACCTCCGCAGTGACCTTGACCTGGCGTTGATTGGCTTCGTGTTCATAAACCGCAAGCGACTGAGCTTCAGAGATTCTAGCCACGCTGGCAAGTGGAACAAGATTGCCAAAAGAGTTGGGTACCAGAATTTCGCGAAGTACATTTTCTTCGCTGCGTTGTTTTTCGAGCAACGAAACTCTTACGTCAATTTCTTCATCGAGATTGCGTACGGAAGTGGCAACAATTCCTTCGAAAGCCGCCCGAACGGTGGTGCCAATTCCGGCCACAGTCAAACCGGCCGCTGCGGCTTCGGTGGGGTTTACGGCTACTCGTAATTCGGGTTTGCCGAGCACGTAGGAATCGTTAATGTCTGTTACGCCGGTAACGCCCGTTAATAACTGTTTCAGTTCTTTTACAGCCGGCATGATATCTTCGTAAGTTTTACCGCGCACGCCGATGCTGACTGGTTTACCAGTCGGCGGGCCAGGGCTAACTCGCTCGAAGCTCACGCGCACGAAGTCTTTGGGTGTTCCGCCTATTTGGCGAGCAGCCTCGATAATTTCAATCGCCTTTCGTTTTCGCTCGGTCTCGGGCGTCAAGAAAACCGTAATTTGGGCATATTCGCTCCCACGCTTGGTGTTGGGATCGTTTGGATCTTGTTGTTGAATGCCAATGCTAGTGATGTAATTTTTAACTTCGTTTTTTGGTAACTGTTCGACAATTTTTTCGAGCTGTTTGGTGAGGCGGGCCGTAGTTTCGAGACTAGAACCCACTTTGGCTTGAGCGCGAATGAAAAATATTTCAATGCCCTCTGGCGGAAACAAGATAAACCGCATTCCCTTGACCGCTAAACCAATGCTACTCGAAAAAACAAAAACCAACGCAAGCATCATGACCCAGCGGTGGCGCAGGGTCACGGTGAGCAACTTAATGTAGCGAGGCACCACCCAGCTTTCCCAAAAACCCCGGGTTTTTAAAAGTGTGCTGTCGAGTTTTTGCCGAACCCGTGATCGACTCTTGCGTTCGCCCCCATTGGCGGCAACCGATGGTACACGAACGAATCGGGCAATGTGACCGGGAAGAATAAAAAAACCTTCAAACAAACTAATGAGGAGCGCGCAAATAACGCCAAGCGGAATTTCTCGTACGAATTTACCAAAAATTCCACTCATGAACATCATGGGCAAAAAGGCTACGATCGTGGTTAGCACCGACGCGGTGACAGGGGCCACCATTTGAGAGGCGCCTTCGATTGCCGCAGCTCGAGGTTCCATGCCCTCTTCGATAAGGCGAACTGAATTGTCTGTGACGACGATGGCGTCATCAACCAACATGCCGGAAACGATAATCAAGCCCAGCATTGAAATGAGGTTAATGCTAAAACCCATCCACTGAAAGATCAGCATGGTGCCCAAAAACGCAAAAGGTATTCCCAATGAAACGATCAAAGCTACCCGTATTGGCAAAATAAGCGACAGCAAAAAAAGTACCAGTACAAGACCGATCATGAGGTTGCCGGTGAGAATATTTAGACGCCTTCGTATGAATTCCGACATGTCGTTGAGAAAACTCAGCTTCACACGCGGATCTAGGTTTTTTCCAATCTGGTTCAGTTTGGTTTTAAGACTGTCGACCAGGGTAATGGCGTCGGCTTTTTCTTTTTTTAATACCGTAAGACCGAACGCCGGAAGACCGTCAGTGCCGTTAATGGTCGTAGCGCGCTCGAGATCGTCGTAAACTTTAGCGACATCTCCTACGCGCACTCCCTGGGCAAGGTCATTGGCGCGAATCACAGTTTTTCGAACATCTTCTAGAGTGAGGAAGTCACCGATAGTGCGAACAATTCGCTCGTCTCTTTCCGGGTGCTCGGGGTCCGCCTCTACGGTTCCACCGGGAATAGAAACGTTCTGACCCTTGAGCGATCGAATCAAATCGTCGAGCGAGAGTCGGTAGCGAGCAAGTTTATTTTGATCTGCCTCCACTCTAATTTCTAAGTCACGCAAGCCTCGATGCACTACGCGCGCAACCCCGGGGATCGCTTCAATTTCATTTTCAAGATGCTTGGCGACTTTGCGAAGTTCCAAATCGGTCATCGCTCCCGACACAGACACTTCAATGATAGGAGACTGTTTAGACTGAACGGCAGTGACGATTGGGCGTTCGGCATCGATCGGAAGATCGTCAAACCGGTCAATGACGTCTTGAATATCGGTTTTGCCTTCCTGTTCAGACGTCTGGTCAGGGTCGAGAGTCACCACGATGCCGCTTCGGCCTTCGACTGAACCCGAGATTACTTTTTTAATTCCATCGACTTCTTTAATTTCCTGTTCGAGGGGATTAGTGATGAGTTTTTCGATCTCCTCCGGCGCCGCTCCTGGAAAAATCGTATTCACAGTGATGATGTCAAAACTAACGTTCGGGAACACTTCGCGTTGTATAAGGGTCATAGAAACTAACCCAGCCAACACGACAAACACGGTGAGTAAGTCACCGAAAACTTGTTGATTTACGAAAAACGCGATGACCCGTTTCATATTTAGAGATCCTTAGTGAGAAACTGTTTAGCTTTCGCTGGGAGTTTTTTTCCAAGTTGATTGCTTAGATGGAAAACATGCCAACTTGCAATTCGACGCTCGATATCAATTGTCCGGTAATCAATATCGGCCAACGCGGCGTCGTCACCCGATTGAATGACCCCGATCGTGGTGGTGCGTCCAATGCGAAAGCGCTCCTCTTCTAGAGCTGCTCTTCGAAGTTGGTTGTTATAGGCGGTTTCTCGAAGTTTGGCTCCGTCAACTAGACGTCGAAGATCGGCACACGCGTTGAGCCAGTCAATTTTGAGTTGATCGGTTGATGCGCTGGCAAGTGCCGCTAGTCGTTCAGCATTAGCTCGATTGATCGATGCTTCGGCGCGTTCCAAATGTTGGCCTAAACTATATTGAAGTTGAATGCCAATCTGATATGCCGGGTGTTTTCCGGTGCGCATTTCAGTAAATGCCCGAGACTCCTGCTTGGGGT
>DGKJ01000052.1:28618-29406 GCA_002387735.1 Bacteriovoracaceae bacterium UBA4573
GCCCGAGACTCCTGCTTGGGGTCGACTCCGTTCGATGCAAGCGTGCCGTAGATCTTTAAATCGGGAAGGAGCAAGTTGTTCGTTCGCTGAGCCTCGAGTTCGGCGGCACGGGCTTGCATGTTAAGTCGTTCTGTGGCGGCGCTTTCCGAAGGCCCTTGAGTCGCTTCTAATGAAGACCCGCACACGGCAAGTGCGTCGGCCGACGGCTCGTCCAACACCAGTGGTATCAATGTAGCGTCGATCTCCGTCCAGTTGGAAGGCAATTTGAGATTAGTGACCAGAGATCTCCATCGATCACCAAGAATTTTTTCGCGATGGTCTCGTTCGACCTTGGCAGCAAGTAACGCGCTTTGAACTTGAAGTCGATCGGGCTCTTCTGCGGTACCCCGGCGCTCTTTTATAGCGGTAATGTTCATGAGCCGCTCTCGTCTTTCAAGGTTGTGTCGCGCCGCAATAGCGCCGGCTTGCGCGAGCCAGGCATTGTAAAATGAAGAAATTAAATCAATCGACCAGAGTTCGATGTTTTCTTGAAGCTCAAGCTCCGCCGCCCGGCGGCTGAAGTCTCCAGCGGACTTAAGGCGTCGTGTGCCGTAGCCGAAGCTGTTTTTAACTAAACTTTGAGAAAGAGTAAGTGACCCTTCGCTTTCGCGCACATCGATGGGCGCGATCGTAGCGAAACCGAGTTTGGTTTGGGACTGGGAAATTTCGCCACTCAAGTCGGTGCCGGTTTCGAAAGAGCGTGATACGCCTAGAGTGAATTTATTTTCTTCATTGGAAGTTGTGTTCAA
>DGKJ01000006.1:0-24810 GCA_002387735.1 Bacteriovoracaceae bacterium UBA4573
CGTTAATAAGGCGCTACCGAAAGAAATTACGAGGACAAGTGCTTTTTGGCCTGCCGTGCATTCTGTATAGTTTTTGGAAAAGATTAATTTTGAGAATCGATTTGAAAAAAAGTCATGAAATGCAATGATAATAAACTCTAACAAATTGGACATAAATTTAATCTTTTTTTTAAATTATTTGACACGAGGCGAATCTAAAAATGATCCATCATTGGATTACTTAAAGTCAGAAGCATTGATATTTTGTTCGATCGTTTTTCGTAGTCTAAAACATGCGGATTTAGTTCGTACTGAAATTGGAACTGCTTTTTTACGCGTCCACTTCGGTGCAGTTGGGCAATGTTGTTTAAGGGTTTCATTTAAGGCAATTAAACGGGATATTTCAATATTCGCGTTATTAAGTTGGTAGAGAAGAAAGTCAAAAAATGCTGATTTATTTTTCATTAGCGCCACAAGTTTCGGAAAATTTTTTAAATCCTTTTCTATCGATTCTATAAAAAAAACGGCTGTGATTTTGTTTGGACTAACGTCTTTTTCACATTCGAACGTATTATAAAGAGTGAGCCACCATTCGATCTTCATTTTTTCAGATACCTCGTTCCCTCCTTGAAGAAGACTTTTTTCCTTAATGCAGCGAGAGTGAGCAATATTGAAGTTAATTAAAAAAAATAATCCTAAAAATATAGTTGTGAATTTCATTTGGGTTCCCTTAATAGTTGCTCGCAAAAAGTAGCTCTCTATCGTGTTTCATAAGTTGTTCATTAAAGTTACGATTTGGACTTTCGAGGTTCTGAGCGATGGCGCAAGTAATGTAATCTAAAGACGGATTAAGTGCCCAGGATACAAAGTCACCATGACTTAAATTTGCCTTAGCTTGGTTTGAACTAAATGAAGAGTGCTTTAATGGGTAGACGTCTTGGCCTGTACCGCTCGAATAGTCCGTGTATTCAACAGAGTATGTCGAATAATTATTTCGACTACTGCATGGACTATAGTCTCTGGCCAAAATTGTTTTAGAGGAGCCTGCGTACCCCTGAAACCCGCCCGCAATGCCTCCGGATATCGCGCCTGCGATAAAACCTTGCCCAAATGAGCCAACACCAGTGAGTTCGTAGCCGATGCCGCCGATGAGTCCGCCAACAACTGCGCCCGCTACGGCGCCACCTGCTGCACCAGCGAATCCACCGCCTAACGCACCTCCAACGAGTCCGCCGGCTGCGCCGCCGGAGATGGCAGCCACAGTAAGAACGGCACCGATTGCGGCACCCGTACCAAATTGACTCCAATCAAAACCATGGATTGCAGTGTTTACTAAGCCACCAATAATTGCACCAATTGCTACAGCTGCAATGAATGGCAAGATTCTACCGCTTGGGTCGGTTTGTATAATTGGATTGTTTAAGCCGTAAGCATAGCTGTTATTCACCGAGCCTGGAATTTCAGGAATACCAGGGTGTGGATCCTTTTGAAGCATGCGACCCACCGCACTGTCGTAGTACCGTGCTCGGTAATAAAAATTACCTGATTCGGAGTCGAACTCACGACCCGTATAGGAGTAACTGGTTCTTAAAACTGGATTTGCTGTGATGTCTGCGGCATTAGAGTTTTGGATGCCGAGAATAGTACCGAAGGCGGAGTAGATATAGTGTTGGAGTTTATTGCCTGCGTTGCCGGCGATGTCTGTAATTGTTCCCTGTGCATCTTTTAAATAAGTGTAGGTCTGAGCATTTTGAGCAAGAGCGGCGTTAACACCAGCTTGTCTTACATCAACCGCAAGCACATCATCTGTTCTGAGAGTCGAATGGGTGTAGCGGGCAAGCAGAGAATTACTGCCATCGTATTCGAGTGCGATTTCTTGGCCGTCGTAGACGAATCGTCGCGTAAAAGTTTTGGTGACGTTAGTTGCATCACGGTGATCGACGACTTGTTTTTGGATTCTTCTGCCAAGAGCATCATAAGTGTACTCGACCTCTTTGGCAGGCATGGTGCTCGAATAGTTTGGATCGAAGAGTTTAAAGCGTAGCAATTGGTTTTCAGATGAATATTCAAAGTTCGTGACTTCGCCATTTAAACCTTTTTTCTGCTTTGAGATCAAATTACCGTTGTTGTCGTAGGCGTAAATGTTTTTGTAGTCTTCGGTGAGCCGAACACTGCTGCCATCGTAAACATAGTTTCCGCCCTGATCGCTTGTACGATTATAAATGGCATCGTAGTTAAACGACTCAGAATTGAATCCGTTTGCTGCGGCAGGTGTTTCTGGGTTCGTCGCGGAAGTCAGCTGATTGTTGTCATCATAGCCAAAATTAAAACTACCTACCTGCGTTGTAATCTGAGTTCGGTTACCGATGGAATCCATGGCGTAGTTAAAACTTGAAACGGTGTTTCCACCGCGCGAGTGCACGATACTCGTTACAAAGTTGCGATCATCGAATGAGAGAGCAGTGCTTGAGCCTGGTCTACTCATTTGCGTCAGACGATTCGCGTTATCAAACGTAAACCCAAAAGATTCACCTTTGGGATTAGTAAGAGAATACATGCGATCGGCATTATCGTAAAAATAGCTGGTGGTGCCGACTGGATCGGTCATGGTAATGCGATTGCCGTTGGCATCGTAAGAGTAGCCGATGGTGATATTAGGTAGACCGCTTAACGCACCAAGTCCGCGCGAGTTTACGCTCGTGAGTCTACTTCCAACATCATAGCCAAAAGCAACCTGGGATTGATTATTTTTAGCCACGGTTAAGTTTCCTCTTACATCGTAAGAGAGTTCTAAAGAATTGTCTGGCAGATTTTTGCGAACGAGTTGATTTAGTGCGTCGTACTCAAAGGTCTTGTTGTTGCCGTTCGGGTCGATTTCACCAACGACGTTTCCGTTTTGGTCGTAGCTTCGAGTGATAGCGTAACCCAGCGGATCGGTTTTCTTGGTTAAACGCCCGAGGTTGTCGTATTCGAAGGTGGTGATGTTGTTTAACGGGTCTTTGATCTGGGCGAGTTCGCCACTTGCTAAATAGCTGTATTCGGTGCGTTCGTTTTTAGGAGTGGTGACAGCGACAAGCCTGTTCCACAAATCGTATTCATAAAGCGTGACTTGCCCCTTGGCGTTGCGAACCGAGATTACGTTGCCAGCAGCGTCTCGCGTATAGGTGGTGGTGTGACCGAGCTGATCACGCACTGTAGCAACGTTGCCAAAGGCATCGTAGGTGTAGACTGTTGATTTATTCAATGCGTTAGTTACTGAGAGCGGCATACCCAGATTGTTATAAGTGTAACTTGCACCATGCCCCAGCGGATCGGTTTTACTGACGAGTAAACCATTGTTTGGGTTGTACGTATTCTGGCTCGTAAAACCTCGCCCGTTGGTTTGGGTGAGTAAATTGCCAAAGGCATCGAAAGTCTGTGACGTGGTGACGCCTAATGCCGAGTCGGTTTGGGCTAATAGATCATCGGTAGCCGGATCGTAAACGAACGTAACTTCACTGCCATCGGGTCTGGTGATTTTAAGTGGCTTACCTTTTTCGTCGCGAGTAACCTGCGTAGTGCGGCCTGCGCCATCCACGATGGTCGTTACATAACCGTTAGAATCTTTAACGAACTTCGTTTCAACGTCACGCGCATCTTTAATGCCGTCGTAGTTTGAGTTTTCGTTATAGGCTTTAAGCTGGCCGGTTGCGGTGCCGCCGACATAGTTGTTACCAGCGGTGCCCGAGCCTGAATCGTTTACGGTAACGGCAGAATTATCGGCACGAACTACTTGTTGTAAGCGACTCCATTCATTGTAAACGTAGCTAGTAGGATGACCGCGTTCATTGGTCTCAGTTGCCAGCAACCCTTGCGCATTATAACCAAACTGTTTTTGCGCGCCATCGGGGTAAGTGACGTGAGTTAAATACGAACCCGAGTAATGAAACGAAGTGGCTCTTCCTGCTGGATCAACGATGGAAGAGAGTTTTCCACCAGAATAATTGTAATTTACCGCTCTACCAGTAGGATCGGTGATTGAAGTTAAATTACCGATGCCGTCGTAAGTCATGGTGGTCGTGCGGCCGACCCGATCGACTGCTGCAGTCTGCCTGCCGTTCACATCAAAATAAACTTTTACGCCGCTTCGATACTCTCTGAGCCAAGTGCCATCAGCTTGACGAGTGAGCTTTGAATGGTCTTTGGCAATCGGAGCGAAAGCCAAAACTCCAGTCGCTGCATTTTGAAACACTACTTTGCGAATGCGGTTGTTGCCGGCGTCGGCAATTAAAAGATTGCCGTTTTCATCTAAGCCCAAATGAGTGGGTCTGTTTAACTGCGAAGTAATCGCGGGGCCGCTATCACCCGAGAATCCGGCTGCGCCGGTGCCAGCAACCGTTGCGACTTCACGGGTGTTCAAATTAATTCTACGAACTAAGTGAGCGCCTTCTTCGGCAACATAAAGAAAGCCGTTGTCGTTATCCACCACCAGGCCATACGGTTTATTCAAAAACACGTCGGCGGCATCGAGATTGTCGCCAATCGTCCCGCCGTCGGCTAAAGTCTTACCCGCAAATGTAGAAATACGCCCAGTCGGATCGACCTTGCGAATAAAACCATTTTCAGTTGCGATATACAGATTACCAACTGTGTCGTACGCAACACCGCGGGGATGATAAAGTGAAGCGTCGACCGCTAAACCACCATCGCCGGTATCAAAAGTTTGGCCATTTCCGGCCAGGGTGGTGACGACGTTGGTGCTTAAATCAATTCTTCGAACTCGGTTGTTACCGGTGTCGGCAATGACAATGGAATTACCTGTGCCTACCGTCATGCCTTGCGGGCGATTGAAATTAGCACTACTCGCTAAGCCACCGTCGCCCCCAAACGCGAAATTTGGATATTGACCGGTGCTAACATGGCCGCGCGGCTGCAAAGCTTGGCAGCGTGGAAAACCGCTTTCATCGTTACGACCTAAGTAGCTGCATTGAGCTCCCACTTCACCGCAATCGTTAAGGGCTGCATCAATTGAGGACCAGCCTTTGGTCGTAAAGCCCGCCGCGTTGGCGTCTTTACAGGTAGGGCAGTTCTGGGCGTAGTAGTTGTATTCGCCTATGTTGTGACTGTGGGTGCCGATCCAGGTGGTTGGGTTTCTCAGTGGACCCGAGAAATAGTTAAATTGGCCATTAGTCAGGTGATAAAGTTCGGAAGTCGATCGATCGAGTGCAAAGAGCCTGCCGTCGGGATGCATTATGAGCGAGCTTGGCATACGGCCCATTGAAAAACTGTAATAGTGATAACGGCACTGATGCAGGTTCCAGTTTCCGTTATAGGCTTCAGCGTCGTAAGAGCGCATGTCAGCGGTTAAGTTTGGCAGGGTGGCTAGAACTTGGGGAATGGGATTGTTTGATGAAAGATCAATGCGGCCCACTCTGCGCGAAGTGAGGTTAAGATAAATGTCGGGATAATTTAGAAAATTTACGGCGCCATCCGAAAATTCGGCGTTATGAGAACTGCCGTTAAAGGCAGTCGTGATGGTGTTGTTGATGGCGTAGCCAGCAATTGACCCATCCGCTTCTTCGATCATTAAACGCTCTTTGCCTGGATTTGCGATTTTTTGGGCGCCTGCGATTTTCCAGCCACTACCAGCCGCAGATTCTCTTTCGTTTTGCACGTAGATGAAATCATTCAAATCACTGGGGAAAAACTGCTCAATAATCTTTCTAAAACTGGCTTTGGCAATGATAAGATTTTGCGCCCAACGGGTGTCGGTGATTTTTCGGGTGCGAACGACAATGCGCTTTAAGTGCACTTCCCAGTGCGAGGTGTAGGGGTAAACGCCGGAGGCCAAGTAGTCGCCACTGTCAGGATCTTGCAGCCGCATCGAATAAGACACAACCGCTTTAGCCGGCGCACCAGTGAATTCAATTTTTTCGCCTAAAATATTTTGGGTTTGAAATTGCGAAGTAATGCGCGCTGGTTCGTACCAAGCTTCGGTTTGATCAGCTAAATAAAACTCGCTGCCATTGATGCGATCTTCGGTACCAAAGCTGATGCGCCCGGTTGGGATATCGAAAATATTTGAAACAAGTACTTGGGGATTAGCCCAAGAACTTTTGTAAATGAGTGAGGGAGCAATGCTTTTGCCTAACGCTTTGTAGCTTGGCAGCGTAATGCTACTCGATAACGAACCATCAAAGGTGTTGGCGCCTGGGCGATCTTGTTTAGTTGCGGTTGAAACTTTGGGTCCGACTGGTGTGGCGTAAATGGTTGAAAAGTGAGTGATGCCGTTGCCATCTTCGGTGACAATCGAATTGCCGTCGGAACTGACTTCACCAATGCCATCGATTTCCCATCTACCTTCTGTCGAGTTCATGCTCATGATCACAACATTCACGCCGGGCGGTAGTTCATTTACGTTTGGTAGCGTTATATTGACTGGTTCTTTGAATTTTACGCCACTTGGTTCAAGAGAAACGACTTCGAGTGGTTCAGCGAAATCGGGCGGAGCTACGGTTGAGCGCGAAGCTGGAATGGTGGCAATACTAATTAACCCGCTTGCTTCATCGGCTGGAAATTCTATGACGCCGGCTGGAATGTCGATTTCAACGCCGGGCGCGTGAGGGCTGGTCACCACTGCGCCTTGTGCAGCGTTAAGCTCAGTAGCTGAACCATCGAGTGGAATTGGAGTTAAATAAATCGGACGAGTCAAAACATTGGCTTGAGCCAGGCCAATGCTAAGCGCAATCGAGGTTTTTGCGAATTTTCGTTGGGGTGCTGGCGGTGGTAAGAGTGGCACGGTGGTTCCATCGACCACCAAAATCTGGTCACCAGTAACCGGCTCAGTAAAAGTAAAGACCCCGCTGCCATCGGTTACGCTAAAAAGATTTGACCCTGAAATGCTCACCGTAACGTTAGCGAGCGGCTGATCGTTGGTGTCTTTTACAATGCCTGAGAGCGAAGTGTTAATGCCGTAGCTAAAATCAGCGGAATCAGAACGACCAATGCTTGAATCAGTCGCCGTGATCGTGACGTTTGAAAAAAGATTTAGCGTTACGCTAAAGCTGCCATCGGCAGCGGCGACCGTGCTGGCCCGATTAAATAAACTAGCCCGCGCTTCAATTGCAGCCCCCGCACGAGCGGCACCGATTGCGCCTTTAATCATAAGCTCCTGGCCGTTTGCCGTTGGCTCAATGGTTACTAAACCAGCGTTTAGCACCCGTAAGATCGCTTCGATGGCGTTTGTAACCGTGGTGGTGTTACCGGCGGGGGCAGTAGCTTGCCAGACGAGCTGCGAATTTCCCTCGGAAGTTAAAAACACGTTGCCACTAAATGATTTTTTATCAGCCGCTAGCGTTAAGGCTTGGCCATTTACTGAAATAACTGCAAGCGGCTCGTTCGATACGCCGCTTGCAATAAATGAGAGAGCATTTATTCGTGCGCCGTCAAGCGGGCTTAAGTTTGAAAGAAGGGGCGCCGTGCTGTCTCGTACCACATCGAGTAACTGCACTGTGGTAGCTGTGTTACCGGCAGCATCGACTGCCGACACTTCAATGAGATTTATTCCCTCATTTAGCGGAACGTTGACGTTGGCAACCGGTGCGTCGTCGGCATAAACTTCTGTGCCGTTTCGTGAAACTCGAACCACCGTAGGTGAACGATCGGTCACAGTGATCGGCAGCGTGAGCGAGTTGCCGCTGGTGAGAATGTGATCACTTATTCCAAGCGCTAAGCTTGGTGCGGTAGTATCGATCGAGAAACTCACTTGATAGGGATTGGGCAGTGCCGAAAGCCCGGCATAATCCGATGCGCGTAGGGAAAACGAATAATCGCCTTCAAGAAGCGGATTAAGATTGCCGCTAAGTTTTACGCTTTGACCAGAGCCCATGGTTTGAACGGTTAGGTGCGAAAGCGCGTTAAGGTCCACGTTTTGGCCGTTTAAAAGTGTGCCTGCCAGTTTTGCTTCAAGAGTATTTGGATTAATGCGACCAAACGCATCGCTCACGGTGGCATCAACGAGCGGCATGGTTTTAAAGTAACTGTGTTCCACAAGAGCTGGACTTGTGACGCTCCATTGAGGAGCTATGGTGTCAGCCGCCACACCCACTTGCAGACCCAGTTTGCCAAAACGGCCGCCGTAGCGGTTACGATTAACGTCGAAGTGATAAAGCAGAATATGAAATTTATTAGCGTCCCAGTTACCAGGAGCTAGACCCTCAGCCGTATAAGTGTAAGAAACCGTTTGCCCACCATCGATTGCTACTGGACCTGAGTCGTGAACGTGCATGCCTTGCCAGCGGTATTCGACAATCCATTGGCTATCGTTTTCGTCCTCATCACTATCTGGCGCATTACGCATATTCGTAACGCTCGCCGTGAGCTGGGCACTTTCACCAGTCGTAGCAGCGCCCGGGGTGCTCACTACCGTAAAACGGTACTTACCTTGAACGCTCGTGGCATAGCCCTGACCTGCCGTATGGTTATCTACCATTAGCGGCAAACGGGTTTCAGCCAGGGTTTCTGGTTCAAGCGCCAATTTTGCGGTGATGCGGCTAGCGATCACACGTAGTTTCGCAATCTGTGAACTTAGTAGTTCAATTTTTTTAGGCTTAGCATTTTGGGCAATGAGTTGGCTCAAGTGCCGTTCAAATTCCACAATGCGTCGCTCGATTTTGGCCTGGGCATTAAGCAGGCGCTTTGAGCGCGGTGAGAGATCACTTAAAATCACGATGAAAGTGTTGAGGCCTTGAGCGCTAAATGCTGGAGTGGTGTAACGAAAGTCATGAGCGTTTTCATCGATCACCACTTGTTCGGTGACTTCCGTCGTCATGTCCGGGAAAAACGCCCGAAATTTTACTTTCTTGTCTTGCAGCAGTTTCGATAAGGTTTTTCCACCGTGGTGATTTTTGTCCTTTTCGCCTTTGTACCAAACTTCACCATTAATAATGGTAGTGCGGCCCGATTGTTGGGCAAAGCCATTGGCGGGCACTAAGCGCACTTCAAAACCACGTTCGCGTTCATTGTGGTTTGAGTTCGCCAAAGCCGTGGTTGCAATACCAAGCAAGCCTGCGAGCGAAAAAATAGAACCCAAGACGTACTTCCAACGTGCTACCATCGGTAACCCCTCTACTTCCAGAAACTGTTGTGCGCGAAATTTGCCCTAAGTGCCGAGTGCTGCAAGATCTCCGTCTTCCAGGAGCGCGGACTCCTTGAGGAGATCAAGGTCTTCGGAGGTGATTTGATAATTTGGATCGGCCTCAAGGCGAGTGATGAGCGCTGAAAGCTCGGCTTTCAGCTCTTCATCAAGCGTTGAAGCTGCGATTTTTGATGAAAGAGTTTTGGAGTTAATGGCGTTGCTACCGGCACTTGAGTTTGGGTCCAAACTTGAAGGAGATAGGCAACCCGAAATACTAACTGCTGCCAAAGTGCATGCGACTACAAGAAATCTAGACTTCACGAAACTAACCCCCGAAAAACTGTGAACTAGCATCTAGTATAAGCTAATTTGGCATAATTAAAAACAAAATGATCATGTATTAAAACTATTAAATAACAGCAACTTATATCGAAAAGTTAAGTTTTTATGAAATTGCTTTTACGTCGTTATTCTTACAACCGTGCTGATGAAGACCCGTATAGTGATGATCTTAATAAAGCGCTGCCTTATGAGACCTTGGCAACACTTCATTGCCAATTGCTGTACCTGCCTGGCTTACTTGGGATGGTGGAATGTGAAGACCGGACGTCCACGAAATAGATATCGGGGGACTCGAGGATGGCCATAAAACTTACATTGCCCCGAAAAGCGCCCCTCCGTCCCATCAAGTCGGAAATAACCTGAGCTAAATGAATTTCCCCCGAATCGAAAACTCGATCTTGCGACTTTCTGACACTCCCTAAGAATGGCCACAGCTTCCTCCTCTGATGAGCATGGCTGAAAAGGAGAAAGATTTAGACGTCCAAGAGCCTCATTTGCCATGTAGTTGCCAACGCCAGTCCTATGCCCTGTATTTATCAACCAGGAAATTCGCGGTGATGATTTGTACCCAGTAGGCGGAATCGGATTGGGATCAAACCAAAGACCTCGTTTGCTAGAAAAGCCACCAATACCCCCTTGCGCTTCTGTATCCCTAAATACACGCCCGAATCGACGGTGATCACAGTAATAGATGGAGCACCGTTCAAAATGAAGCTCAATAAAACAATGAGCGCGCCACCTATTGTCGAATGGGGATCGAAAGAATCGTCCGGTCATTCCGAGGCGAAACTCGACTACTGATTTGTTAGGTTGACTCGCTTCTAAGTAAAGGGCTTTACCTATCGATGAAAAATTAAATCTTAAACCTATCAGGGATTTAATAGTTTGCGCGACAGGACGTGGAATAATTATATTGCCCCAGTTCTTTTTATTTGGAAACCTACAAGCTACGAGGTTTTGGCCATGAACGGCAAAATTAAGATCGCGAGCATATAACGCTACTTCTGGCAGCTCTGGCATAGAAAATGACTAAACCTCGAAATCCAGCTATTTTCAATTATAAGCTAAACGACACGGTTGGCTGCAGCCGCACTTATTCCGCAATATGCTTCAAACTTTTACTAGCCCGCTTTCGGAAGTGCTTTACCCTTGAGTTCCACATATAAAAACTGAGCAACAGCTTGCCACAATTCGTCTTGTAACAATTGCACAGCGGGAAGCCCAATTTTAATCAAAGTCCTATTCCTAGGCAATGTGATAGAGGAGGTTTCAAGACCAGGAGCGGAGATCGGCACAAAGACATATCCTTTGGTTACCGGGCGATACCCTTCGAGATAGGCCAGAATCTGAAATACATCGGAGTTTTTGAAGTCCCAGTCGTATTTATATTTGCAGTCTCCAATGGCCAAAATACTGCCCGGGGTTTCCGTGATCACTACATCAGGCTCAAGACCTACATTTTTGCATAATTGTTTTGCAACGGCTGATTTCGAAGGAATTTGAAAGCTAGATTTACCTAAAACCCTTCTAAGCCTTGCTCGGACAAATCCTTCGAACACATCGTTCATGTCTACGAAAATCCCGTTACCGCGAAATCCGACCGAACCAGCAATTACCGGCTTAAATCTCTTAACAAGCGAAACTAAGTATAAAATCCTTCTATAGCTACTAGCTGCATCAGGCATTTCAAAATCAGGACAGTTTGCAACGATCTCCACCTCAGCCAGATAGTCGGCTGCAGCTGTTAGGCGCACTGAAACTTCTGCACTTGTAAAATTTGTGAGTGTGGTTAAACCCCAGAGAATAGCCTTATTCCAATCATTATTAGGCGTAAATTCGGAAAAACGATTATAAATACCGGTTCTAACGGGAAAGTTTTTTAGAAAGTCTTGCATGAATTGCATCTGGCCTCTGAGATATGCCGTATTCTCCTGTAATACTTCGTAGTCGAATTTAAGACCTTCGCCCATCAGTTTGTAAAACTCACTTATAAGTGTCGTGCCTAAAAAGTCCCAAATGTTGTCAGAATCGGGGCGAAGCGGTGATTCCACGATTTGAGGATTGGCCTCTCCGTCACCTTCAACCACCATCCGAAGAACCTTAAGTGGTCCAACTTTGGGCGCTATCGATACCAGCAAACCCGGCAAACAAACATCTCCGACCCATGACGAGGCTTTGATACGGAAAAACCCCTCTTTACCCG
This sequence comes from Bacteriovoracaceae bacterium UBA4573, assembly GCA_002387735.1. Taxonomy (GTDB): domain Bacteria; phylum Bdellovibrionota; class UBA1018; order UBA1018; family UBA923; genus UBA923. The sequence continues at coordinate 11,640 of DGKJ01000006.1, forward strand.
CCGAAATGACCGAAAGTTGTTTTTCGAATACAGCCAATGCATCGAACTGCATTTGAGTAAGCCTAATTGGCTTTGATACAGCGTGCTCGCTGATCGAGATATGTTCCACTACGCCACATCCTCCTGATCGCCTCCAAGCGTGGGGAGATTCTCGTTGCGATCAGCGCTCGCTTTTTTCCAAAGAGTTTCGAAAGAGTACTCCGGTAATCGTGAGGGCATGCTCACGAAGTACTCTTGAAGCAGTGGCCATACCGAAACTTCCCAGATGTGTTTCAACTTCTCTTTTGTTAATCCTGTCACTTTAGCGGTCGCGTCTAGAAAGTAGCTGTGACCCACCTTAAGTTTAGGATCGGAAAGAGTGCAATTAAGGAATTCAAAAAATGCGAGACATTGGTCGTGTTCTTTATTGGCTTTGGCTAGCTTGTACCAGGACTGAAGCACCTTAGTGCGTGGCTGAAACTCAATAAAGCGAAATCGGCGTCGCAGCGCATAGTCAATTAGCGCAATAGACCTGTCCGCACTATTCATAGTGGCGATAATTGTAAGATTTCGCGGAATGCGAAATGGATCTCGTGAGTAGAGCAAAGGAAGTTCTTGATCGCGATATTCAAGCAGAAACATAAGTTCGCCAAAAATTCGACTTACATTTCCTCGGTTGACTTCATCAATCACGAACACAAATTGCTCACCCGCTTCTTCTTTTCTACATGCTATTTGACAGAAGCGCGCAAAGGGTCCCAACTGCGTTTGGTAACTAATTTGGCCATCTTTGGAAACAGGTCGAATGCCCTCTATAAACTGCTCATAGCCATATGTTTGATGAAACTGAACTCGCTCAATGTGGGAGGGACTGCTAGCGATATGTTTAGCTATCTCAAGCGCCGCGCGAGTTTTACCAGTCCCGGGTGGACCATAGAAAATCATTTGTCGATCCTGGTAAGAATCTGCATCTGCCGCCCGTTCAATATCTGCCGCCCGTTCAATAAGGCGCTTGATCTGCACCGCTTCTGGGAGTTCTGTAGGCCAGTTCATGGCTTTCAAGACATCATCCCAGGTGGGCTGCGGTATATTAGTTAAAGTTCCAATTGCCGCTGTATCGGTAATTTCTTCGAGCTCTCCAGCGCAGTGCTCTTCCCATGCATTCATGCGACGCTGGTAGTGATCAAAGGAGGCCGCAATAAAAAGTGGCAAGAGAGCCAAAAATGCTCGCTTTACGTGCTCGCCCAACTCTGACCCAAATTGAATAACCTCATCTGCAGTGAGTTCAACGCTAAAGCTTAATTCCACATCTTTTTGGGGAAGATATTTCTCCATTTCAGATCGGAGCACTTTGCCATTATATAGCTCTGTAGACCGTGACCTATTGACTCGAAATGCAATTTTAAGTGCCGATAGGCTTTCGCAGTATTCATCTGTCGCTATTGAAAGAACATTTCTTCTGAAACGCTCAACGAATGTCTCTGTGTTAATGCCAAATCCGAAACCGAAGCCATAGGTAAGGCTTGTGGGCCGCAGTATCACGTAAAGTTGTGAGGAATCAGTACGTTTACTGTCAGCGGCATAAAAAGCAGCCCAGTAATGAGCATGTATACCACCTCTTCCAAAGTCGTTCTTCTGAATACGACTAAGAATGTTGTTGCTTGTTTCAATATCTGGACCAAGAACGTTTACAACTTCAGTGGCTGCACTTCTCATTAAATCAGAGAGCGGATTACGAAGATGTGATTCGAACTCTACCTTATGTGCGCGAAAGGTTTCTTTCGTCGGTGACTTTTGAAACGCCTCCAATAGCTTAAATGCTTCTTTTTTGAATCCTTTAAATGTATCCTTCGACTTACTTTTTGCGCTCATCTGAGCCCTCGCCTCGGAAATGTTCAGCAACTGAATATCATTCACATTCGTTGTATCTTTTGTGAGCACTGTTCCAGCTCGCTCATCAATAAGAGAACCTATAGCCAATGTTATGAGGTAGTTAGGTAGATCTGAACGCAGGAAAAAGTTGGTCGCCTGATTTGTATCTAACGTTTTGACGGCGACGTGCCCACTTAGCCGCTTTTCGTAGTCTTTAATCCAAGTTTTGTTCCAATATATAGAGCCTTGATGGGCAGCCTTTTCGAATTTCCTACCAAAAACCGCAAGCACGATTTCGGTGTCAGTACTCCAGCCGAGATAAATCGGGATGCCCTTAATACCCTTCGCAAGGGCACGCATTTTAGAGCGTTGACCATCGATAATCTGATAGTTGTATTCTTTATTAGAGTCGTCCCTCGACGATGGCGTGAGAAACTTAGGAAAGATCACGAAGCGCTTGTCGGTACCTCTTACTTCGACGATCAGCAGTTCTTCGGAGGCGCCTTCCGTTCGCGTGATTGAAAAAATTGGATCGCTCTGCAATGAGCGAAATAACTTCTCGAACTTGTCTTCACTAAAGTCCTTTTTTTCCGCCACTGAGCTGCTCCCGAAGAGATAGAGTTACCTGATCTAACTTATCGGAAAGTTAGGCAAAAACTTTACACCTTGCCCCATCATTCTGTAACAGGCTGAAACCCTGAGGCTTTAGACGTTGAGTTCGAGTGAAAGCGGCCGTTGGCTGTCAGACTTTAGATACCAGCAATGATCTACGCAGCGGAAGTGCCTCTGCAGAAGGGCCTTCAAATACTCAAAAGTAAAACCTTCAAAGGACTTCTTATCTGCAAAGATCTTGCGCATAAGATGGGCGTGCAGAAATGGGGTCGTTCGATGCTCATTATTGAACAATTTAGGCTGCTCCTGGATTCTCTTCGGAAGAGCCTTCAGATACTCGCGAACATTTAAAACAACCCATTCGTTCGTAACTTTTTGAAGAGGTACAGCAGTGCTTCGACGAGAACTCGTGCTGGTTTGGTGATTTGGGGCTTTACGAACGTTGATTACGATATCGCAATTGGTAACATCTTGCTTTCCGTTCCGACCCAGGTAGCCTTTAAAGCTTTTTTGTGCTTTATCGAAGAACTGTACGTCTGAAATCAAAAACCCTGCATCAATTGCAGCACCACGAAATACCTCAAGAACATCATTGTCCGAGTTATTAAACATAATTGATGCCCATTTTCCGGGCTTAAGGACTCGATGAATTTCTTTGAAGGCATTGCGAATTAGCACTTTGTACTCATCCCGGGTTTTGCCACCATCTGCAGGTTTTCGACTTCTGTTGAAATGAATTTCTTTTGATTCATCGGTGAATCGTTCGAGCCAGGCTTCCCAAATAATTGAACAGTCCGAGTAGTAGATATTTCCACCAAAAGGTGGGTCTGTGAATATATAGTCTATGCTATTAGTGGGAATATTCAACATGGTGGCACTTACATTCGAAATACTTACTGGCGCAGTACCGGTCTTAAATAGAGAATAGTATTTTTCTAGAGCGGTTATTTTTTTCGCCAATACTCGCATTACGTTGCATTCTACTGAGATTTGCGGAATGTACAGCGTACCGGTAAGAGGGCGAGCACCGCCTCGCGCGTTGAATCTGCGCATCTTGGTCGCGTGCCAAAAGGTATTGGTACAGGCAAATGCTAACGCTCGTCGAACACGAAGATCAGTAACTTCATTTATGCACTCCCATAAACGTGCGCAGACCGCCAAATTACGTCGAAAATAGAAGTCTGAGATTTTTCTAATGCCAAGCTTTGCTGGCCCCATAGTCATCATTTCTCTATGTGGAGCAACATCGTAATTTGGATACCAAGCATTGATTGTGCGCTTTGAAATTTTTTCGATTAATTCGCGATCAAATAACTCAGTCGCGCGCTTTACCCTTTTGGTACGCCCGGTCGCCGAACAAAAGTACTCATACTCCATGTGCACAGGAACATATTCCGGTCGATCTTCTAAATCCGCTCGGGTAAGGCGCGTTTTACAATTTGGACAGCTAAAGATTTTAGCCATGTGGCCAGACTTCGAGTCAAATGCGATGTCCCACAAGATCAACCTATTTCCGCACGGCTGTTTAGTATCCCCCGCAGGGCATCGGTGGGCATGTGACCAAATGGTAGCTGAGACTTCTGCACGCAACAGTTCGACGTCTACACCCATATACCGAAATTGGATGCGCTCACTGGGAGTAGTCGCAAGGTTTACTTGAGCTGCAGATTCCAGCTGCTTTAAGGAAATACCTCGCATCGCCTTGCCACCCTTAGTAACGTGCCAGCATCTATAAGCTACATCAACCTCATGGGACAGCTTCTTGGCAATGCTTTCGAAAATGCTACGTAAAGTTACGGGATCGACGAAATGTGTATGATTATATGAAATATGACAAGCTGCGGGTCCGAGGTCATTTAAGAGAACTCTTCTGATATTGTCCTTTGAAGTTGCCGCAAGCAAGTTTGCGGCAACCCCAGTCATGCCGCTGCCGGAAAAAGGATCAAGAATTACATCTCCAGGGTTAGTGTAATACTCGATATAGGGAATGATCCCTTCCGGAGGAACTTTTGTATGATAAGTGTGAGCTCCATAAATCGCGTTGTTTTTCGCAGCCTTGATATTTCGGCTAAATGGGCGCTCCACATCCTTTGAAGTAGCGGACTTGGTTTTAGAAACAGATTTGCCGAGATCTGCAAGAAAAGTCCAGTCGTATCCCTTGTGTTTGCGCATTCGTCCTTGAACGCTCCCGTCCTTTCAGTTTGTGGCTTAAAGGAGCGGCCGGCAACTATAACAGCTACGTTTTCTTGGACCAAAGGGCAAAAATTTCCACCTCAGTGTTGATTCAAGCAATTAGAGATTTCTGGGCTGATTGGTAGAATTCGAAGAGATTCCTTTTCAAGTATACAAAAATGACCGTTACCAAATCGCTAAAAAAACATTTGCAAGGTTAGTAAACGGCAATTTTCCTTATCAGGAGAGGAATTGTAACGATCCCCCTCCCGAACCATCTTTCGGTGGCAGGCCTAATGGGTTTTCTGTTTGCAATTATTGCCAAATTTTCCTCAAGATTATCGAAAGAACGGTTTTAGATTCGGACCGCCTTTCACAGATTTTATAACCTCTTTTCGAGCCCAAGATTGAAGTCTATCCAATTGGCCCGCAGAAGCCGCTAAAATGCATAAACCGAGTAGTGCAGAAAATAGTTTAGAAATATCAGCCATGCGCATTAGTTTTTCCCTTCATGAAGAGTTTAAATCGCATTCTTTGAAAGTTGATAGCCACACATCCATTTTTTGGGGGACACGTGGGGGACAGGAGAGGCAAAATCGGTTCTAATGGGTGCATTTCTGTTCAGTGGCGGTGAACTAGTAAGCTCGTGTGATTATTGTTTAATTCAACGAAAACGGGCATTTGAAAAAACACGGAACGGGAACCCGTCACTCCCGCCATTAAAAAAGCCTACCGAGATTATTCGGTGGGCTTTTTTAGTTTAAAGGGTTCAACGAACCTCTATTTTTACCGCGACTCCTTCGGGAAATTTCGCTTTTAACCAGTCGAGGTAGCGTGATTGTTCACGTTGAATTCGCAGGCGGTCGTTGCGGGTTTTGGTTGATACGGCAAATAGTACTTCGGACTTTTCCCCTTGGGACCGAACGTAGCCACGAACCTGTCCATGGGCACCTGCCAAAAGCTTAAGTTCTGGTTCGTGTTTTAAAACTAAAGTCATTAAATCGCCGGCCGAAGTTTCAGTGCTCGCCAAACGCAATAACCCATCAATAATTTTTGGATTACTCACCAGAGCCGAAAACTGCGAGGTTTTCATTTGAGTGACCATTTCTTCCATATCAGGGGAAAGCGAACTCTCGTGAAGTTCTAGCGTTGCTTGGGGCACAATGTCTTTAAGCGCTTTTTCAATTTCGTCGCGCAAAGCTTGCGGCGTTTTTTTAAAATTATACAAAACAAGGTTTTTGGCGCGACCGTCTTCCCACTGCCAACTCACCACCTCGAGTTTTTCTTTATAGTTCTGAACCAATCTGGACACCGAACGGCGAACAAAATTGTCTCGCCAAGCATCCCATAGACTCCAACCAAGCGGAGCCACAATCAATACAAGTACCAATGAAATGACGGCGGGCCGCAGTTTGCCGTTTTCGCCGGGCTCCGGAGCGTCTTCTGAAAAGTGCAAGCGTTTAAAAAGTAGAAACGAAACCACTGCAATTGCAAAAGCGTTTACGAAAAAAAGATAAAAGGCCCCTAGCGCTACTTTCCAATCGCCGTGAGCAATTCCATAAGCGCTCGCGCAAAGGGGCGGCATAATTGCAGTAGCGATTGCCACGCCTGGCACCGCGCCAGCAAAGCCAGTGGAATTCATGGCCACCACGCCCGCAAACGCTGCGGCAATAGCCACTAACAGATCGAGTAGGTTTGGTTCAGTCCTCAAAAGAATTTCCGATGTCGGGTCTTGAAAAGGAGAAACCACGAAATAAAGAGTGGCGACGAGAAGACTAATAAAAACTGCAAAGGCCAAGTTTTGAGCCGACGCACGAATCATACGGCGACTCGCCACGGCCATGCCGAATCCCAAACCCAGTATTGGTCCCATTAAGGGTGAAATTAACATTGCGCCAATGATCACGGCACTGCTGTTAGTGTTTAGTCCGATTGAAGCAATAAGGCAGGATGCCAGCAAAAACCACAGGCGTACCCCTCTCATGTGAATACCGGCATCTACCGTGGCCTTGGCTTGTTTTTGATCGCCTTCGATCTCGAGTAGAAGAATTTTTTTGGTGATCTGAGCGGTTTCTTCCAGAAAATCCTGTAAACTCTTGCGCCATTCTGAGGAGGGTTTTGGAGTGGTCATGGTTCGATTATACCTAGCTTTTTTCGTTTTTCAGATGAATTACTCTCTGGGGAAACGGAATTGATATGTTTTCCTGGCGATACCGGGCGTGCAACGCTTTGGTGAATTCGTGCTTCAAAAGAAAATTGTCAGTGAATTGCTGCGCGCGCAGAATGACCGTGAAGTTGACGCTGGAGTCGCCGAAAGTATGATACCGAATAAAAGGATCAAAACCGGGTACACCGCCAGTTACTTTGCGGAGAACCTGTTTTGCCACCTCGACGGTGACCCGTTCGACGTGGTCTAAGTCGCAGTCATAACTGACCCCGACCTGAACGAGTACGGCAGTTTCGCGATCGGGCATATCAAAATTGGTTAGCTGTGATGACGCAACTTTCGAGTTGGGTAAAACCACGGTGTTATTGGAAAGCATTTGAATATGAGTGCTTCGCCATCCGATTTTGGTGACATGTCCTTCGATTCCTTCGTCAACCTTTACGAAATCGCCGATTCGAATCGGTTTATCGATTAAAATATATAGACCGCTGAAAAAGTTTCCCAAGGTATCTTGAAGAGCTAGGGCCACCGCGACCGAACCTACACCGAGCGAAGCAAGAATTGGGGTGATGGAAATTCCGACCGTGTCGAGAACAACTAGAAGTCCAAACGCCAACAAGAACAAGCGTGAAACCGTAAGTAAAAGAGTTTTGGTGCTCCCTGCAAAAAAAGTCGGCAAACTTTGGGAACGAAAAAATGCAGACAAAATTCTTTCAAGCAACCAAACACTAAAAATTATAAAGGTGACTTTAGAGCCGTAGCCGACGACCGGATAAGCCTTGATCGCGGCTGGAGCCATCTGCATTCCAATGCCGAGCGCGGTGATTATCAAAAATACGACGACCGGAAAACGAAGTTCGATCAGAAAAGTGGCGACGAGCGGCGATTGCGTTGATCTCGCCCATATTTCTAAACGTCTCCAGATTACGCGTCGGGCAATCAAAGAGACCAGTAAAACAACCGCAAACGTGCAAATCGAGAGCAGCCATTGGCTTAGGCCAGAATTGTCGGACCATTCAAGGAACTGATGGAACATATTACTAACTCCTTTGTCCTAACTGTTCGAGGAGCTCTAAAAAATCTTCGCGCGGCATTTTTTTTACATCCGACCATTGAAGGGCGGAAGGTGAATCGCTCGGATAGACAAAAACTCTAGTGAGGCGAGGATGATTTAGTTCAAAAACCGGAAAGTCATTACTGTCGTCGCCTGCAAACAACACGCTCGCGTGAGTATTTTTGGCTAGATAGTCAGCTACAAATTTGGCCTTTGAAACAGCTCTGGGCTCAACGTTGACCACCATTTTACCTAGATAGGCGTGCCATCCGCTCTCGAGGCCGAGCTCTTTAATAGTGCGCGAGACTAGTTCTAATAAAACTGGTCCTAAGTTGTCATTTTTTAAATGGCGAAAATGCAAAGAAGTCATAGCGCCTTTGGCTTCAATCAAGGTCGCGGCAACTTCTGTTTGTGGCAACAATTCGGAAAGCCTCAGTCGTACCTGCACCCCCTGCTGGTTTAAGGTGGCGGATTCTTCGAAGCCATTGCGAGCGACTAATTGGAACGAAAAATCTTGAAACGCAGTTTTTAAGTCTTCGTCATCTCGGCCCGATAGTATTGTTACAGGCAGGTTTGTGATCGCCTTTAGCGCCCGCAGAGTAGGCAGTGGGAGCGATAAATCGTCTCGATTATCGCGAATCGGAATGAGGGTTCCGTCAAAATCCAAAATGAGATGCACTTCGGATAGACGCGAAAGCTGTTTATAAAGCTCCTTCAATCTGAGGGCCCTCCGATTTGGCGAAATTGTCGTACGTCATTGAGTTCCTTGAGCAGACGGTGGCCCCATCGATAAACGTTGTTTTCTTTCACCGTTTTGCGCATGCGCCGCATGCGGTTGCGCTGATCCTCGGGGGTCATTTCACACGCGGCAATAATGTTAGACGCAATGTCGTCGGGTCCATATGGGTTGACGATCAAAGCCTCTCTGAATTCGCGGGAAGCGCCCGCAAATTGACTAAGAATAAGTACACCGTCTTCTGTTGCGCGGGCAGCGACATACTCTTTTGCAACTAGATTCATGCCATCATGGAGCGGCGTAACTAAACAGATATTAGCTTGTTCATAGTACGGTTGAATGTCAGATGGATTATGATGGTGGAGTTTGAGTATTATCAAATCTCTTCCCAGCGTTTCTCGGAAGACTAGATTGGTCTCGTCGACCAACTTTTGAACATCTTCATTTAACTGGCGGTAAACTGGAATGTGGACACGGCTAGGAGCGCCAATCTGAATAAAGGTAAATCTTTTTGCAAGGTCGGGCCTTCGTTCGGCGAATCTTCGTACCCCCTTAATTCTCTCGATAATTCCCTTGGTGTAGTCCACCCGATCAACCCCAACGGCTACAATCGTGTCGTCTGGCAGGCCGTGGTTTTTGCGAATAGACACGGGCTCACTCCGGAATCGATCACGTTCTGTGCTAATGCTAATCGGAAACGCACGAATGCGACACTCGTGTCCCTGGGTCTGAATGCTGTAAAACTCACGATCAATTCGCGATTCTACGTAGCGATCAACGGTTTCAATAAAATTGTTGCAGTGAAACTGAGTGTGAAACCCGAGTACGTCGGCGGCCAGCATTCCATCTAGAATTTCTTGGCGCCACGGACATATGCCAAACGCTTCAGGGTTGGGCCAAGGAATGTGCCAGAATAAAAGAATCAATGAGTCTGGTGAAATTTCGCGAATCATCTTTGGGAGCAGCGAAAAATGGTAGTCTTGAATGAGCACCGTAACGCGCTTGTTTCCGAACTGCTCTTTAAAAGCATCGGCGAAACGCTTGTTTACTTTAATGTACTGTTCCCAGTCTTTTTCATCGAAACGCGGACGTTGGTGAGCAATATGGCAAAGCGGCCATAGTCCTTCATTGGAAAATCCGTAATAATAGCCTTCTTCTTCTTCCGCGGTCAGCCAAACCCGTCTTAGCGAGTATTCGGGATTTTCCGGGGGAACTCGCAGCGAGTTATTTGCATCGACCGTATCTTTGTCTGCTGTTCCGGAACCGTGGGCGATCCAGGTTCCGTTGCAAGCGCGTAAAATAGGTTCCACTCCCGTTACGAGACCACTAGCAGGCTGCAAGACCTGAATCTGACCGTCAGGTTTCCTGTCGTGAATATATGGTTCCCGATTCGCGACGACTGAAAAATCTAGATCACTTAAATTGCGACTCACGTAACTACGTAGACGTTCGGCGGTCCAAATGCCAGCTTCCGACTCGGTGTCGGAACCTCGCAGTCGCTGAAACTCATGAGCGATCTGTCTTAAATCTCGCACCAAGGGCGCGAATTCAGTTTTCGATAAGCTTTTTAAACGAGCCCTCGGATTGCCGAAACGCATGGCGTCTTTGAGAATGAACGCGAGATCGCGCATTGGGCGACTGATTGTCCACTTGCCAACAAGCGTTGAAATAAAAATTACAATTGCAGCAATTGCGACGAATAGCCCGAAAATATAAAAGCGAGCGGTTTTACCCCTTCGATACCAGGCCGAAGAGTCGTTTACGATGTACACGCTCGCGGGTCCCAGGGCAGTTTCAGTAAGTTCAAATCGCCAGACGTTTAAATTAATATCGCCGGCCGATACGATCGACGACTCCGGCTGGGCTGCGAGAGTTTCACAACGAAGAATCGAACTGAGTGAATCGTTTGATATAGCGTTGGGAAGAGCGCTACCGACAGGAAGTTCCTTCTTTAGACAAATCAGGATCCCGTGCACAAGTTCGTCGCGCCCAATACGATTTAAAAGGCGTTTGGTGGCTGCGAGATTTCCCGACGCCAGCGAACTGTGTATGCCCTCTTCAATAGAATTAAATATAAGCTGCGATCTTCGCGCCAAATCGCGCTCAATCCAAGAGTCCTGCAATTTTTCAAATAAATTAACCGACGCCCAGGCTATGACTGCGAGTATCGGAGTTAGTACACTTACAAATCGTAATAAACTTCGCATTTAAAACTCCTTATTAAAGGTCGGAAGTTGCGCTTTTAGAAACTGAATTGCCTTCGAGTTTTCCGAATCCTTCGGCCAAAGTACGTACAAGCTGTCGAATCGATTAGACGATCGTTCTGGATAGGGCAGGGGACACAAAATATCTAGGTTGAGGTTCTGAATAGAGTCTTCACCAAATACTCCAATGGCTCGTTCTTTTAGGCAAAGGTCTAGAACGAGCCCCGGGTAATCCGAGGTCACGATGGATTTTGGTTTGAGCGCTAAGTCTTCAAATAATTGTTCGACCAAATCGAGGCCACGCGATTCCGCGCCACAAATGACGATCGGCAACTTCGAGCAAAGTGTAGAAAACGATTCATTGGCAATGTTTTTAGCGACAAAAAACTTAAGTGCCGATCGCGCCACCAAGAGGTGGCCAATGTCTTTGCGGTCAGGAACTCGGTTCGAAAATCCAAAATCAAAGCGAGCTTCTGCAAGACCTTTTTCGAGTTCGTCGTGTTTGGCTTGAGAAACACGAATGTTCACCGGATCGTATTTGGTCAAATAATTGGTCACGATACGATAGGCGACCGGCATCGAAGGGCAGGGAACAAGCCCAATCGATATTGGATAGTGTCCCAGCGAAACCGGAGAAACAACGTCTATCAAGCGGCAACCGGACTCAAACATCTGCTTGGCATATTGGTATAGTTTTACGCCCTCGGCGGTCAGACTAAGTTTGCGATGTCGTCGATGAAAGAGCTTAATCGCAAGGTCTTTTTCCAATTGAGAAATGTGAGTGCTCAAAGTCGAAGGACTTAAGTGCAACTTAGGGGCGGCATTTTTGATTGAGCCATGGGCGGCGACTTCCGAAAAGTAGAAGACGTGGTTCCAGTCAATGTTATTTTCTCGCGAAGTGGGCGATGTTTTCATTGTAAAAGTCCGCAATTGCTCAAAATTTCAGTTTGATTTTTTTGTGTCGAGAACTATTTCACATTGGAGTTTTCAATGCAATGAGATAACTTATTGAAGGAGTGAGCATTTTAAATGGGGAGAATGTTGCAGCATGTATCACTATGGTCTTATCGGAAACTGTCAGATCGCAGCTTTGGTTTCCAAAGCAGGCTCCATTGATTGGCTGTGTCTTCCTCGGCCCGATAGCCCCCCAGTTTTTGGACGCATGCTCGACGACCAAGGCGGGCATTTTTCTGTCGAACCAGTTGGAAAATTTTCTTCGAAACAAAGTTACTTGCCCAACACCAATATTTTAGTAACGCATGTTACGACGGAAGACGGCAGCGAATACCAAATTACAGATTTTTGCCCTCGATTCGAACAACATGGTCGAATGTTTCGGCCCTGTTCGTTATTTCGAGTGGTTACACCCAAAAAGGGCAACGCTAAGATCAAGGTATCCTGTAAACCCGTGAACGGATGGGAAAAAGAAATCGTAAAACCAGTACGAGGCAATAGTCATCTTCGATATGATTTGCGCGAAGAAAGCCTGCGGCTGGTAACAAACATGTCGTTAACCTATCTTTGCGATGAAACACCGTTCGTTCTTAGTGAGCCACTTTATTTCGGGCTAACTTGGAGTTACGGGATCGAAGAAGATCTTCCAAAAATTACTGAGCAATTTCTTCATCAAACCACGGTTTACTGGCGCACCTGGGTTCAGCATTGTTCCATTCCCAGTCTTTATCAGAAAGAAACGATTCGTTCCGCACTCACACTTAAACTTCACTGCTACGAAGACACCGGTGCAATTTTAGCGGCACTTACGACAAGTCTGCCGGAAGAAGCGGGAAAAGAGCGTAATTGGGACTATCGGTTTTGTTGGTTGCGAGATTCAGCTTTTATTTTGTCGGCCTTTCATAGTCTCGGTCATTTTGAAGAGATGGAAGGTTTTCTAAAATACCTATTAAACATTGCACATCAGCATGAGCATTCGCGTGAAAAATTGCGCCCGGTTTACAGTTTGGATCAGTCTTTGCCTTTGCCGGAAAAGGAACATTTAAATTGGGCCGGATTTCGTGGCTCAAAACCGGTAAGAAGCAATAATCAAGCGGCTGAGCATATTCAAAATGATGTTTATGGAGAAATGATTCTTACTCTCGCACCGATTTTTTTTGATGAGCGATTTCAGCACTTGCGAACCCGCGATCACGAGGAGCTTTTACAAAATCTTTTTAAATTCTGTGTTCGCAGTGTTTCGCAACCGGACGCCGGTCCTTGGGAATTACGGAATGGATGGCAGGAACACTCCTTTTCTAATCTCATGTGTTGGGCGGGAATAGAAAGAATCGAACGTATCAAGCAGGCAGGTTTTCTGAGCGGACTCGCTACCGATGTGCAAGCAGCTCGGATCAAAGCCGAGCGCGCTCTGGAGGCGG
>DGKJ01000006.1:24927-29113 GCA_002387735.1 Bacteriovoracaceae bacterium UBA4573
GCGCGCTCTGGAGGCGGCCGTTAAAGATGGGACTCTACGCAACGGCCCGAAGGACCCCAGTCTCGACGCCGCGCTTCTTCAGCTGCCGCTATTGAGGTATCCAAACCACGATCTCTGTCGAAACACCATTCTCGCGATCGCGAAGGAACTTAAATTCGAAAGCGACAGCGAGGTTCCGGTATTTCTATACCGCTATATGAGGAAGGATGATTTCGGAAACCCTAAATCAGCGTTTCTTATTTGTTCGTTTTGGTTGGTGCAGGCTCTTTCGCGAATCGGGGAACTAGAACTGGCGAAAACCGTAATGGAAAAGATTATGAAATCCGCCAATGAGCTGGGACTGTTTGCAGAGCACTACCTGCCGAACGAACAACTGCAGTGTGGTAATTTCCCGCAAGCCTATTCACATGTGGGGCAGATCAACGCTGCTTTTGCTATCAGTCCGCCGTGGGATCAGGTTCTTTAATTAACGAATGGAGACGAGCTTGGAAAAATACGATCGCATTAGAGTGGCAACGCTTCAGTATTACATTCGACCAGTTACGACTTTTGAGCAGTTTTATGACCAGGTAAATGGTTTGCTCGAAACCGCTGCCGACTACAAATGCCATTTAGTAGTGTTTCCCGAATACTTTACCGTTCAATTGCTCACACTCGAAAACATAAAACGGCCGATTCGGGACCAGGTCCGAGATCTCGCCAAACAGGCGCCACGTTTTGTTGACATGATGTCGGAACTCGCAAAAAAACATAATCTGCATGTCGTGGCCGGAACTATACCAGTCGAGGACCCCACCACTAAAACAGTGACTAATCGTTGCCATTTTATAAGTTCAACCGGTGCGGTGGGGATCCAAGATAAACTGCACATGACCAGATTCGAAAAAGAAGATTGGATCGTCGGCTCCGGAAAAAGATTAAAAATTTTCGACACAGATTTTGGAAAAATCGCAATCGCCATTTGTTATGACGTCGAGTTTCCGGAGATAGCCCGCACGGCTGCTCGCGCGGGAGCGACCATTCTGATCGTGCCTAGTTGCACTGATGATCGCCAGGGTTTTTTACGAGTAAGGATGTGTGCCCACGCTCGGGCTATCGAAAACCAAATGTATGTCATTCAGTCTTCCACTGTGGGTTCGCTTCCAATGGTTCCGGCAGTTTCATTAAATTACGGCCAAGCAGGTATTCTAACTCCCAGTGACTTTTCGTTTTCGCGCGACGGAATTCTGGCAGAAGGAATTCCGAATCAAGAAACCATGGTGATCGGCGAATTGAATTTACGACTAATTTCCGAAACTCGTGCGTCCGGAACGGTGCTGCCTTTGCTTGATAGTCAGAAAACTGCCGAATTCACTGCCGAGGTTGACTTGGTGACCGTATGATGGTGGCCAGCGAACGCTATTTTGTTCGACGCTCGCAAATTCAAGATATTCCGGAGATTATCGAAATTTGTAGTGCAGTTTATCCAGAAAGTCCGACGTGGACGCCCGAACAGCTAACTTCTCATCAAAGGGTTTTTCCTGACGGCCAATTAGTAGCCGTATCGAACGATTCAAAAAAAATTGTCGGAGTGTCCTCTAGTTTAATCGTATTTTGGGATGACTACGAGTGGGACACTCCCTGGCGCGACTTTACCGACCACGGAATGTTCACCAATCACAATCCGACGACCGGAAAAACTCTTTATGGAGCCGAAATTATGGTCGACCCGAAGTGTCAGAGGGCGGGCATTGGCCGGTTGATCTATAAGGCACGCGAAGACTTGGTACGAAAACTGGGGCTACTTAGAATTCGGGCAGGAGCAAGATTACGAGGATATCACGCTTACGCATCGAAGATGACTCCTGACGAGTACGTGCTTGAAGTGGTTAAGGGGAAATTGAACGATCCAACACTAAGTTTTCAGTTGAAACGAAAGTTTCATGTGTTGAGGGTCGTCTCGAATTATTTGCGCCACGATCCTGAAAGCATGGGGTTCGCTGCAGTGATTGAATGGATCAACCCAGATGTCGCGACCGAAGCGGATTATGCGCATTTGCGAGAGTCCAAATTTTACCGGGATTAAATTTGAATCGAGTTTTAGCTGTGAACCACCGCCCATTTTGTCTTGGTTGTCGTCGTGCTCAGAAAGTGTGTCAGTGTGCTGACGTGCGGCCCTTCGAAGCTGATCCGGTTTTCGTGATCCTCATGCACCCGGTTGAACGGCGAATGAAAACCGGTACCGGCCGCTTGGCTCATCTCTGTGTGAGTAACTCAATCTTAATCGAAGGCGCGAATTTCGCGAACCACCCGCGAGTGAGTGAACTCATCAGCGATCCGCGATATTTTCCAGTGTTGCTCCACGCCGGGGCCGAGGCGACCAGCTTGCAAAACCTCGACTTGCCCAAAGATCGTCGGCTACTTATTTTCATTATTGATACCAAATGGAGCATGGTTAAAACCGTGCTCAATCAGTCGCCCAACTTAAAAGCACTGCCCAAAGTTTGTCTTGTACCGAGTCGTCCTTCGGGGTTTCACACGCGCCGGCAGCCTAAGCCGAATTACTTGTCTAGCATCGAGGCGATTCATCACGTTGTTGAACAGTTGAGCCCGGGAAGGCCAGAGCACGCTGTGTTGTTGGAGGTGTTCGATAAAATGGTGGAGCGCCAATTGGGCTTTCAAAGTCATCCTACTCATCGGCACCGATTCGCAAAACCCAGAAAAACGCTTTAATTTCAAAGGGTATTCACCACTGGTTGACATGATTTGATATTTCGATTATTCTAGAAATATGGAAATGTATGAAGCAACCGAGGCATTCTCTTCGTTGTCACAAGAAACAAGGCTCAAGATCTTCAGGCTGCTCATTGAATACGGGAGCGATGGATTGGTTCCTGGAAAAATAGCTAGTCGGCTGAAGATTCCGAATAACACCTTGTCGTTTCATCTTTCGCACATGAGCAACGCGAAGCTGGTGACGTCGAAACGAAACGGGCGTTCGATCGTATATTACGCCAACACCGACCTCATTGAGGAACTCATCGAATACATGGTCGCAAACTGCTGCGTTCGCAGCAAAGAAAGGACATGCAAATGAAACGGTTTCACATTCACGTTGGAGTTCGGGATCTCGAAGAGTCAGTTCGGTTCTATTCCACGCTTTTTGGGCAACAGCCATCGAAACGCAAGGACGACTACGCTAAGTGGATGTTAGACGATCCGCGGCTAAATTTTGCGATTTCCACCCGGATTGGTGGAACTGGGGTGGACCACTTGGGCATACAAGTAGAGAACCCTGGCGAACTCTCCGAAATCGCAGAACGACTTAAAAATGCAGATCTCAGTGTGCACGATGAGGGAGAAACAACCTGTTGCTACTCGAAATCGAACAAGTCCTGGGTCGAAGACCCCTCGGGCGTCGCCTGGGAAGCGTATCAGAACTTGGCGGATGCCGAAATCTACCGAGAAGCGCCCAAAACTGGCGAGGCTAACGAAAAGACCGGGTGTTGCGTAGCTGAAGAATCTAGTTGTTGCTAAGGCTAGATGGCAGAATCTACTGCAACTCGCAGTTCTGGATAAATTCGATCGCGCGGTCGTCGGTAGTTTGGTGGGTGACCATTATCAGTTAAAAAAAACCAACCATAACGCGCGCTTGGTAGCGCTGCACTTTTCTTTGTGAGATATTCTGTTTAACTCTGACGGTTTCCAGGAGGGATTCGTGCTCGACGCGCTCATTCGTTTTTCGCTCCGCCACCGCATGCTGGTCGTTGTGACCGCCGCAATGGTGCTAGTTTATGGCGCCTTAGTGTTGCGAGAGCTACCAGTAGATGTTTTTCCAGATCTAAACCGTCCCACGGTCACGCTGATGACCGAGGCGCGAGGGATGGCCCCCGAAGAAGTCGAAACGCTAGTTACTCTGCCGCTCGAGACTGCTTTGGGAGGTTTACCTGGAGTCGATCGAGTTCGTTCGTCCTCGGGCGTCGGGTTATCGATCGTATACGTGGAATTTGACTGGGGTACCGACGTTTACCGTAACCGCCAGTTGGTAGCTGAAAAACTGCTGCTTGTTCAGGAACGGTTGCCAAAAAATACTACGCCCAGCATGACCCCCATTGCGTCGATTATGGGAGAAATTCAGTTGCTGGGGCTCGTATCGCCTGGCGGTGAATTGAGCCCAATCGAACTGCGCACCTTGGCCGAGTGGGTG
>DGKJ01000101.1 GCA_002387735.1 Bacteriovoracaceae bacterium UBA4573
GAGGGATAGATACATCATGCTCGCTGCTTTTATTTCGTCGTCCTCGGTCACGATCGGGCGTTTAACAATTTTGTGCACCGCTAGGATCGCGACTTCTGGCCAGTTGATCACGGGCGCTGTGATCAATCCACCGATCGGTCCCGGATTCGTGATGGTAAACGTTCCGCCCTGCATTTCTTCGAGCGAGAGTCTGCGAGTACGCGCTTTTTCAGCAAGTTCAGTGATTTCGGCTGCAAGCTGTAAAATACTTTTTTGATCGGCGTTTTTAATATTCGGAACAATCAAGCCGTCTTCGGTGTCGACTGCGATACCAATGTTAAAATAATTTTTTACAATTACATTGCCACCTTGTTCATCGAGTGACGCATTGAGCGTTGGAAACTCGCGAAATGCGCGAATTAATGCTTTGCAGATAAACGGCAGGTAAGTGAGTTTGACGCCTTGTTTTTCTGCGATTTCTTTGACTTCTTTGCGAAAAGCGACCAGTTCGCTGACATTCACCTCGTCAACATAGGTAAATTCGGGAATCAAGGTACGAGAACGAGACATGGCTTCGGAGATTTTTCGACGAATGCCACGAAAAGGAACAAGTGTTTCAAGCTCCCCTCCGCCCGCGCGACCACGCGCTGGCAAAGACGCACTCGAGCGAGCAAGAGACGTTCCATGATTAGACACCGGCATGGCTGGACCAGCGGCCGAAGCCCCGCCAAAGCGTTGAACATCTTCCTTTGTGACTCTACCGTGTGGGCCCGTAGGGTCGACTCGCGAGAGATCGACACCAAGATCTCGCGCCAAACGCCGTGTTGCCGGAGTGGCCAAAACATTGCCGGGGGTTGCAGTGTAACTGGAAGTCGTCGGTGAAACCGACGATCGCTGCGGAGCCGGAGCTGGGGTCATAGCGGCGGCCACTGCTGGTTTTGGTACGGACGCTCCTGGCTTGGCTGCAGGGGCTGCTGGTTTTGGCGCAGAAGCGGCTGGCTTGGCTGCAGGCGCCTGGGTCTGCGCAACTTCTGACCCACTTGAGCCCAAAACTGCGATGACTTGACCAACTTTTACGACATCTCCTTCTTTGGCGTTTAATTTTTGAATTACGCCGGCAGTCGAAGTAGGAATTTCGACTGTCGCTTTATCGGTCATGATCTCGACCATTGGTTGGTCAACTTTTACGGAGTCCCCCTCTTTAACAAGCCATTTGACGATCTCACCTTCGTGAACGCCCTCTCCGATATCAGGTAGCTTGAATTCCATGAATAGGTTCCTCTCCTCGTGTTTTGCGAATCATGTTGGAAATGAAATACTCCCCTGCTTTATAGCTAGATCGCACCAATGGTCCGGAAGCGACATATGCAAATCCTAATTCCTTAGAAATACGATCCCAGGTTTCAAATTTTTCTGGTGTCACATATTCAACCACGGGCAGGTGCTTCTGGGTAGGCTGCAAATACTGACCGAAAGTAACCACATCGACGTCATGCAAACGAAGCTCGCGCAGCGTTTCTAAGACTTCCTCGTCGTTTTCTCCGTGTCCCAATTGAATCGAAGTTTTAGTGAACACCGGATTTTGAATCAAACCCGACGACTGAAGTTCGAGGCCAATTCGCTTGGCAGCCTTTAAGACTTTTAAACTTTGGTCATACCCAGCACGGCGATCGCGCACCCGGGTTGTGAGGCGGCGAACGGTTTCTACGTTGTGCGCATAAACGTCGACTCCGCCCAGGAGCAGCGCGCGAATAGCGGCCTCCGAGCCCTGAAAGTCGGGAACTAAAGTTTCACAAAGAATATGGGGGGAGCGTAACTTGATTTGACGCACCGTCTCCGAAAAATGTGCCGCGCCACCGTCTGGCAAGTCATCTCGATTCACGGACGTGAGCACTACATACTCTAGCCCCGACAATGCGATCATACCACCCACTTTATACGGCTCTTCCGCGTCGACTACCCCACCGGGTTTGCCACTCGTAATAGCGCAAAACCGGCACCCGCGAGTGCAGACGTCGCCAAGCAACATGACCGTTGCGGTCCCGCCGGACCAGCACTCACCCATATTTGGGCATCGTGCTTCTTCACACACGGTGTGTAACTTTAAAGACCGAAGTTGTTCTTTGATGGCCCCAAAGCGTTCCCCACCGGGGGCTTTGACCTTGAGCCAATCGGGTTTTCTGCGAAGCATAATCGAACCCTGAATACACCACTGCGTCAGCTAAAACTCAAGGGTTCTTCAATTCCGGAACTTTGCCCGTTACAATGGACCAATGACGACACACTCACCCGAAAGCCCTGCTGCCAAAGCCGCCTACTACGACCTATTCGACCGCTCGCTCGACGCGATATTACTGGTAAGTCTTGAAAATCTCGAAATTCTGCAAGCCAACGACGCCACCGAAAATGTCCTGCTCGACAAGCCCGAAAGCCTCACCGGCGTGAGCCTCTACCAGTTTTCTCACGCCGACGACCTGGTGGAATTTCAAAAAATGATTCGAATTGCCATGCGCCGCTACCACCCCAAACGCTTTGAAACGCGTTTGAATGTAGGCGATCCGACTAAAATTATTGTCGCGGAAATGGCGGCCAGTCCGTTGAAACTAAAAGACGAATCTGAGGTATTGCAAGTCATTGTGCGCGACGTAACCGCCCAGAAAGACGCCGAAAAACGACTACGAGAACTAGCAACGACCGACGGAATGACCGGTTTGGTGAATTACCGTCAGTTTTGTAAACTGCTTGAAACCGAACACCTTCGGTCGGACCGTTACAAAAAACAATATTCGATCGTATTTTGCGATATCGACCACTTTAAAAACTTTAACGACACCAACGGCCACCCTGCGGGTGATGACCTCTTACGCGAATTTGCCGGAGTGCTCGAAACCTGCGTGCGAAACACTGACGTTGCCGCACGCTATGGGGGCGAAGAATTCGTGGTGCTCTGTACGGAAACTGACCTAAAATCAGCCCTCATCGTGGGAGAACGTATTCGTTCAGCGGTGGCAGATCACGCCTTCGAGCATGGCAAAAAACAGCCCATGGGATTTGTTTCGATAAGTGTTGGTATCTCTGGCTTTCCACAAAGCGGAAAAACTTGGCAAGAAGTTCTAAAGGCCGCCGACGAAGCGCTTTATAAATCTAAAGAAGGTGGGCGCAACCGCGTCACGATAGCGCCTTGATCTAGAAATTTAATATTAACTGTGAAATGAATTTTAAATGAATGACCTCATCGTCCAAAATTTCGACCGTTTTCTAGCCCGCCCGCATATGATCTGGGCCACCCTCGCTTATGTAATATTACTTGTGGGCCTCTCGCTGCGAAAAAAGAACCGACTCTTGCACGGCCGTCTCATGGGATTTGCTATTTTTTTGGATCTCGCCTTAGTGCTACTACTTCAAATCGAGCGCAACGCTATCGACACGGCGGTAAACCTGCGCCTCACTCCACTACAAATGTGCCATGTGTTATCTTCGACCATAGCGACCGTGCTTTACTTTCCAACCCTTTATTTCGGTTTTAAATGCCTTCGACAGATCGGTAGCCCGACCGCCGATCGCCCGATGCTTCGAAAAAAACACCTACGCTTTGCCGTACCGGCATTTATTTTTCGCACAATCGGATTTTTGTTTATGTTTTCGCTGCTACCAAAAGACTAGAAGTCCGGGCAGCGGATTCATTGGAATTTCAATTGTTCCTGCGGCTTCGATTTTGGCCCGTTCCAACTCTTGTTTTAACTTTTCGAAGTACCGCACTGGAAGAAACCCTTTTCCGCAATGACCGCAGCGAAGAATCTCTTCTTCGGCTTCATTGATATTGCGACAAACATGACACAGCCTAAACACGTGGTTGTGACCCATGAACCACATTTCGGTATCTGACTTTTAAACTCAAGTGTGTCGTATCGACTGGGAATTCTTTGAACCGAGGCACCCCCTTTTAGAGAGGGGGATGAGGGGGAAGGGGGCGCCTCGATCAGATCGTCCTCAAGGGACGAAGCTATTTGAATTCAAGAGGTTGAAGTTCCAACCCCATGAATCCACAATCTTTTTGGTATCAAACCAGGTACTAGGCGAGGTCTGAACCGTGGTATTCGGATACTGAAACGTCGGGAACCCCCAGTTATTGGCCGCGGTAGGCACAAACGAAGGTGCCGCGGTGGGGAGAGGCGCCGAGGGTGCCGCCAAATAGCGGGTCGCCGATGCAGGGTACAAAAAACCGTTTTTGGTTTCGTATAGGTTTTTTTCGAATGGGAGCTTAATTTCCGGCATCCCAGGGGCATTGGCCAGGGTCGCGCATTCAGCGCAGTTCGGAGTGGGAACATAACCTGGGGCCGCGAATTGCGGGTACGCAATCTCGGCGCGTGCGATATTCATCGAAAGGAAAAAGAGCGATCCAACTGCAAACGCACAATATCGAGCTACTGCTACTACTTGAAGATTCCGCTTCCACATCAACCACATAAACCACTCTTCTCTCTTCTTCGATGTCTGACGACTGAGATGTAGAGCAAGGGGCGGGCCAGTTTTTGCGACTTGTTCTGCCGGAGCAGCGACCAAAAAAGTTTGTAGCTGCGGAGGCAGGTGTCAAAAGTTTAGACAGTACCAGACTCTCGCTCGGGCTCTATTTTTTTTGGAGTGTTGTTTTGCCCTCGTTCATTATTCGAAGAACATTCGCAACCGTCTGGCGCGTGGCATCTAAAATATTGCGACAATCAGCTCCCTGCGACTCTCCCCTCGAATCAAATTGAACCGGAGGATTGAAGCCTTTCCACATTTGGTTCTGAAAGCCCGCTTCCGTTAACAATGCATCGACCAGATCAGAGGTCTGCTGCCCACCGTCTCGGTGAATGTTCGTAGCCAGGGCTGAACGCAAACCGGGTCCAAAATAGTGGTCCAGAAGCACTTGTTCTGAAACCGAACTTTCAGTGGGAATCGCCAAGAGTTTGTTCGAAACTGGCGCCGTCAACGGGGAGAAAATAGCGCTTTGAACTCGATCGAAAAGACTACCTTCTTTGATCGAAGCACCTTCTATTTTTAGCAGTCCAAGCACCGCCTTTGCGCCACTAGTCGCCAATGCGTAAGCGACTGCGAGGGTGGTGCTCACCTGGGCTAATAACGCTGCCCCGCTCGTCGCATGGGCCAACCAGCCCAGGGCTCCTGCCGCTCGCCTTTTCTCGATTACTGAAAGATGACGTTTTTTAAAATGGGTTTCGTCTGCACTTAGTCGCAACGCCACTAAGAAATTGATCACTAAACTTTCCTGCAACAACTCTATAGGCTTGTTCAGATACTTTATTTCCTCGGGCCCCAACAATTCGGTCAAACGTTCGTTGTCACCGGCAGCAAGCAAACGTGCCGCTCGCAGTTCCAAGAGTAGCCGTTCGGCATTTTCTGATAATTTGGCAATTTCCATAAACACCAAATTTAAATTGATACTCGTTATTACTTTTCCGGTTTTTAAACTCTGATAACTTACCGTGGCTGCCTTACGGGCCTTCTGAAAAAGCGCCTCACTTTGTTCTACAATCTTCTGCAACCGAATGTTTTCGGGCGAACCAAAGAAGAGTAAAACTCGCCGCTTGTTCAAAAGTATCAGCTCTTTTTCCGCAATTTCTTTTTCGGCCTGCTCTAACGCTTCAGAGAAAATACGGTAATGGTGTTGGGCGCGCCCTAACTCTGTGGTCAAAGATACAATTCGTGCTCCTAAAGTTTCGCGATAACCTGAAATTTTTGCAGTTTTTTGTTTCTCGCGAAGCAAATCGAGTTCGTCAGTGATTTCTTCTATTCTGAGGGCGAGGTGTTCAATCTCCGGCAGCAACGCATGATTCCGCAACTCGATTCTTTCACGCTCAACTTCGAGCTGCAGGGCTCCAACTTCTTGTTTTAAAACCTCAATTTCGTCGTCCGCCGGATTTTCGCGATAAGGAGAATTAGCAAATCCAAAACTAGTGACCAATTGGCCCCAAAATAAAACACTTAAAAATAATGCGCTGCTCCTAAACACGCCATCCTACTACGATATTTAATCGACCAAATCAATCCTATTACGAACCGTATTTACGCAACTGAATTTCCTGGTACCCTTAGAGCAATGAACACCAACACCTTTCTGATCGTTGCTGGCGTACTGGCTGTCGTCTGCATTTTTCTCTACAACTCGATCATCGCAAAGCGCAACAACGTGAAAAACGCGTTCGCTTCGATCGATGCCATGCTCAAAAAAAGATTTGATTTGATTCCAAACTTGGTGGCCACCGCCCAGCAGTCGGCCAAGTTTGAACAATCGACACTGGACATGATTGTTCGCCTGCGAAGCGAAGGGACAGCAGCGCTCGGTAGCGGTTCCAAAAAAGCCGCCGAAATCGACCGCGAAATGAGCAAGGCGCTCAAGGGGTTCATGATCCAGGTGGAAAACTACCCTGATCTAAAATCGAATCAAAACTTTCTCCAGCTCCAACACGCGCTACAAGAAATCGAAGACCAACTCGCGGCTACTAGGCGGACCTATAACGCTACGGTTACCATTTACAACAATGCGCTCGACATGTTTCCTTCGAATCTTTTTGCAGCCATGCTTAACTTCAAACCCGAAGCGCTCTTCGAGGCTACGAACGATGAACGTCAAAACGTAGACGTAAAAAAACTTTTCGCGAGTAAGTAGTGGCCCATCCTGCAAACGTTTCTCAGAACTCCCCAAAGTTTAAAAAGCCATCTCTTGAGCAACTCCGAACGTTTTACAAAATGGAGATTCATCCGTACATCAGTGGCCTAGACCGCAAACGTAAATCGGCCGAAGCGTTCACACTTACGGTTTCGCTGCTGATCGCAGGCTTTGTATACTTTCGGGAAAAAAACATTCCTCGTTTTTCAAACGGCCACGATCCGCTGATATTTGCCGGTCTAGTAGGCCTGGCAATCGTAGTGGTGGGTTTTGCCTTTATCGCACTGTTTATTCGATCCAAATCTTTTCGCAGCGAATTCAAACACCGCGTAGTATCACGTTTAATCGAACGTTTTTACCCGGAACTCGCCTACGTGCCAATGGGCTTCGTGACTGCCGATCAGTTTATTGAAAGTTCACTTTTTACGAGCGATTTTAATAGATACACCGGCGAAGATTTTTTTTCCGGCAAACACGGGAGCGCCGATTTCCACTTTTCCGAGCTATATGTCAAACGGCTAGAAAAGGTTCGGACAAAAAGTGGCCAGCGAACCAGGGTGGTAGACGTCTTTTCCGGACTATTTTTCAGCGCTGACTTTCACCGCAATTTCTTTTTTCGGACTATCATTAAACCAGACACGGCGGAAGGGCTCCTCGGCCTCTTGGGTCGCGGCGTTCAGCGGGTGGCCTATGGCGAAAGACTAGTCGATCTGGAAGATCCCGAGTTTGAAAAAATGTTTGTTGTCACCGCCGACAACCAGGTGGAAGCGCGTTACATTTTGACGCCAGCCTTTATGGAACGGATAAAAAACCTACGAATAAAAATGGATTGCCAAATTTACGTCTCGTTCGTCAATTCCCGGGTGTACGTCGCTATTCCCCTGAGGGAAAACTTATTTGAGCCCCGCATTTTTGGTAGCATTTGCAGCATGAAAGATTTGACTCAATTCATACAAAGCGTGCAAACAGTGGTCGGCCTTATCGACGACCTCGAAATCAATAAAGATGCCTTTGTTTCGCACGGAGTAAAACCACCTCAACAATAATTTGCCCGGACAACACGCCGGGCATAGAATAGGCCTATGTTCGTTAACCACCGCAAACGGATTCGCGGTCAAATGAGTGTGCTCATCGTTTTGAGCCTCATTCCTCTTTTCACGCTATTTGCGTTTGTCATCAATGTTGGCATGTTGGTAAACGCCAAGATTAGCCTCCAAAATGCAGCCGACCTTGCTGCCTATGCTGGCGCCGCTACTCAGGCCCGGCAGCTCACGCACATTTCACACCTCAATTATCAAATGCGCCAAGCCTATAAGAAATTTCTGTTCCGCTATTATGTTTTGGGCAACATGAGCATGCGCTGCTTTCCGCGCGGTAACGCTCAACATTGCGTACAAAGCGGTGGCAGTGGCGAAGCTTCAGGCGCCACAAATTTTGACTGGAAAAATCCCGGCAGCACCTACCCCGGAGCTCCTTCGGTTTGTGTCGCAGTTTCTAGTGAAAATAACGTTTGCCAGCTTTCGGCAGAAGGCGTGCCGGTGGTACAAGCGCCACCTTGTTTTCCGACCGACCCTATCTGCGGCCAGCTTCAAACCACTGCGCAACAAATTGCGAATCTACAACGCCAGAGCTGCAACGCCAACACGGTGGTGAATCAAGAACTGTTAACCTATTGGCTTTACTCAACCAACAAAGACACGAGGCTTCAGACTCAAACAAACCTCAGCACTCTTGTAAAAGACTTAGGTCTCGTACCGGAAAATCTTTCGCACTATCAGCGAATAAAAACTGTTCAAAACATGTATATTAATGCGCCGCCCAAAACAGGGGTCACTCGACGTCGAATCGCAGATTTATCTGACATTCCCGATCAGGTCGCCAACGAACGCACGATCCTGGCATTCGAAACCGCGAGAGGCAATTTAAACGAAAATGTTTTCGACCATGATACGGTAGAAATGACGGAACTCTTACCCGCGGACAATCGCCAGCTTGTGCTCGAACCAATTCAAGCCGAATTTGATGCTCTGTATACAATTATCGACACCAACAATATTCCGTCAGGCGGCGGGGGACCAGGCGGTCGCGCGTGCCCGCTACTTGTCCAAAAATTGCGGGCCAAGCCGTATCTCGGTGTGTACAAGAGTGCTTC
>DGKJ01000084.1 GCA_002387735.1 Bacteriovoracaceae bacterium UBA4573
CGCGAACAGAGTGCGCCCCGGTTGGTTGGGCTTGATGACTTTGAACGTGTGAGTGCCCAGTTTCATTCTTTTCGATTGTCGTTGGGTGAACATCCAATGCCAGTATTGCGACGTTTTCTTCGTCAGGTTCCACGCGCGGTTACGGCCGACGCCAAAAAGGGGCGACATGGTCAGAGGTTTCGAGTTGCTGGTATGGTGATTGTGCGTCAGCGCCCGCCTACCGCTAAGGGCACGGTCTTTAGTGCCCTCGAAGATGAAACGGGTCTTCTGGACTTAATTTTTCACAAAGCAGTCCATGAAAAATATCAAAAAACGCTGAGTTCTAACGCATTTTTAGTGGCTTCGGGCGAACTGCAGAAAGACGGTTATTCCGTAAGTCTGTTGGTGAGTAAAATAGAACCTCTAATGCCACCAGAGACTGAGCAAACCCTGAATTTTAAAACACATGACTGGCATTAAACGGCGAGCCGAGATAAAAGCCTTAAATGAAGGAAATCGGCGCATTTTTGCTAGCGGGTCTATTTTGGGGCTCGTCTTTTTTATGGATAAAAATCTCAGTCGCCGACGTGCACACCACAAGCCTGGTGGCTTGGCGCCTGTTGTTCGGCGCACTTGGTTTGATCGCAATTTTGAAGATTCGGAAAAAAAAGTTGCCGCGCGACCCACTGGTTTGGAAAAGAATTATATTGCTCTCATTTCTGAGCCCAGTGATTCCTTTTTACCTGATTGCTTGGGGTGAAACTCAGATTGACTCAAGTGTTGCATCGATACTGAATGGCACAACACCGTTGTTCACCATCGTGGCAGCTCACTTTCTATTGCACGACGAAAAAATTACCGTCTCAAGGGTATTCGGCCTGTTATTGGGGTTTGCTGGCGTGATCGTATTAGTAACGCGCGGACAGAGCACCACAGGTTTGTTGCAAGGGTTAATTGCCGGAGGCAGTACTGGTGTCGTTTTGGGTAAGCTCGCAGTCGTAGGCGCTTCCTTTTGTTATGCAGTTTCGACCGTGTTATTGAGAAAAACGCTGCGAAATATGCCATCCTTCGAACTTGCGACCTGTATTTTATTGGTCGGGTCAATAGTAGCTTGGATCGTAGTTTACTTCGTGAACCCCCCTGTCATATTGCCGACCAAACCGATCACTTGGTTCGCGCTTGCTTGGATGGGATTACTCGGCAGCAGCCTGGCGTTTATGCTTTATTTCTATTTACTCAATACGTGGGGAGCCACTAGAGCCGCTTTTACGAACTATATCTTTCCGCTGGTCGGCTTAGGTTTGGGGATAGTGTTTCTCAAAGAAAAAGCCGACTGGAGTTTGGCGTTCGGAGCACTTTTAATCGTAGCCGGAGTTCTGAGCGCCAACATCAAGAGCCTGTCGTTCTTTGTCAGCAAAGAGAAGTCCATACCCCCAAGGTAACTGCTTGAAATCGCAGTTTTTTTAAAAAAAATAAGAACGCAACCTCCCGCGCCTTGACCTTTCAAAGCAAAAAAATGAAGGTACGCGCAGCCTTACAACATTGAATTTCACATCACGTTTCTAGGGGGTTCTGCTTGGGTCGCTTGGGGTATGCTTTCTCCAGATGTTTCCTTACGCTCGGTGCCAGTGTTTCTGCGTTTTTGTTTTTATCCTCTTCTTGGGCGCTGCCAATACCTCCAGTGTTCCGTCAATTAGTTGTTGATGAGAATCGCGAAGAGTTAATCGAAAAATTCGAAGCCATTCCCGTTGTTAGTCCTGAAGAATTTTTGAACCGAGTCGGTCCCAGCAATTTACGTTTGTTGGGCAATGGTTTTAATGGCGTTGCTTTAACCGATGAACTTCGTGTCGTGAAAATCTTGCAGGACGTTTTTAAATTTCATGCCGATCAAGGTGGCGCTTGGCAAGGATTGCAGAAATACCGACCGTTGGCTGCTCTAATTCCCAGCGAGGAGACAGCTCCAAAAAAGGACCGAATCGGAAGCCTCAATGAACATGTGCTCGAAAAAGAGACGCTCGGCAGTCTATTGTGGGCGCTTGTAATGCCGGGCGCTGAAAGAGATTTCCCCGACCTAGTGTCGAGTGACGGAATGGCGCAAAGAATTCCCCTAGTAGAAGGTCAGTCTCTAGACAAAGTTTTAGCGGCGGAACGCAGAGGCGAAAAACCATTGTATGACCCAGCGGCCCTTTGGCGCGAGATAACCGAAATACTCAACCGAGCGGAACGCTTGCTGTTCCGTACTGGAGTAACGGTCGACATCTTAAATTCCGCTAATTTTTTAGTAAGTGGCAGTTATAAGTCCCCGGTAGTGCGATTGATAGATCGTGAATTGGTTCAGCTTTCTCCGGAAGGATACGAGTATTATGAAAAACGAGGTTTCGTGGTCCCTCGCTCGTTGTATGCCACTCAACGAAAACTGGTATATTGGCCTTTGTTTCCGGACCACGTTGTTTTTAGTAACTTGTGGCGCTTGAGTCTGGAACAGTCGCTCACTTACGTTCGGGTGCGGTACGGCTTTTCAAAAGACGGAGCAGCCGAGTACTTGTCTCGAGTACCAAAGCTGCCAATAAATTTTGTGACCGAACAACTAATCAAACTCATTCAACGGCGTGAAGGGTTAACACATCAAGAAACTTTAGAATTTTTGCGAAGGAATCCAAAAATTTTAGAACAACAAGCTCCCAATCAAACCAATTTTTCGAATATCGAGCGTGCTCTGTGTTCAGACTTGCTCAACGACGCTATTACGCGTCGATATGATCGAAGCTAAACAAATTAACGTCGATTCATGAGACGGTGTATGCGATTGAGGCATTCCCATTTGAGGCGATCCTCGTCAGCTTGAAGTCCCCATTTGTAGTGGTAATATTCGTTCTTCACGTTTCGTTGGGGTATTCCAAAATCGGTACCCTGGGAGTTTAAAAAAACCGAAAATTTACCGTACCAGGTGGCGAGTTTTTCGCGGTATTCTTTTTTAAGATCGATGGTCTTAAGTAGCTCTTCGCCGAGTCTACGTTTAAGAGTGTAAAGCGAACGAGTGAGACCTTCTTTTTCGAAATGCTCGACGAGCGCGCTACGTTCCTCTGGTGAAGGTTGAGGCGTTTGCGGTGAACTATTCGAGTCTTTGATGGTCGGAACGTCTTCGGAAGTGTCGTTGGAAGGATAAATGCGTAATGGGTCGTACTTTTGGTCCAGTGTAATTTGAGTCATGATTTCAGCGAATAGTTTGAGCGAACTTACGGTGGCGTTGCCCTTTTCCTTTTCTCGAAACTCGGCAGAATAGACGACCCCATTGTAAATACCTTCGTAGTGCCCGCCTTGATCAAGCACGTTCATATAACGTAAAAATTCATCTTCGCTTGCTATCGAACGTTCGAGAACAACTTGAAACAATTCTCGAATGAATTCGCCGTTAATAGCGCGATGCTCGAGCGGTATGTCTTCTGGTGAAGGCTCTTTGCTCGGTTCAGGCTTATTCGCAAATAGCGGAGCAATTTTTTTTTGGTACATTTCTTTAGGCGAACATCCGATATGAAAAATCGAAACGATAATTAAGATAGTCGCACTAAAAGAAAAAACTAAGTTTGGTGCCATAAGAGTTGACGTTCCTGGTAGTAAAGTCGGCCTCTGCTGTAATTCGTGCGAACCCCGCAACTAGTGATGTTCCTGCAAAAAAGTGGCCCGCGTCGATGCTAGTATCAAAACTTACATTGGAATTAAGTGGCAAGGTGCTTGTGGGGTTCGCTACGTTCGCGTTGACGTACCGGTAACCCGCGCCAGCGAACATATGGACGAAAAGAATCGAGTGACTCACCACCAAGTCGGCGCCGTAAGTAGCGGCATTCGCTAGGACCAGGTCCGCGTAGTTGTACTGCGCTCGAATTGCAATGGGTGGAAGGCGCGGTCGGTCGATAGCTGTCCATTGAAGATTAAATCCGTAAGCTTCAAGTCGGTAGCCTCGCACCTTTATCGTAGGTATAAATTCGCTTCCGATCATTAAATTTCCCGGCAAACTTTTTTGAATATTCACCTTGGGGATTGGGATGTAGCGTGGAACGTTTTGAATACCGATTTCACTCAACGCACTGGCGACTTTTGCCGGCACGGTAACTGCTGAAACACTGGTACCAAAATCAATGCCGATATCCGAACTAAACGGCTTTGCACCTTCGTACGCTCGTAGATCAGCGGCGAGGCCCACAAACGCACCAAGTTCTGAAATTAGGTTGTTGGTGGCATTAATAAAAGTCGAAGGGTCAAAATTAGCGGCCGTTGCATTGGTTCTTAGACCGAGCATTAAGATTACGAAACTAAATTTCAGAACACGAATATCGAGGAGGTGCACCATGGGACAATATTAACTTGAAAGAGCCTTGGGTACAAATAGTCCCCCTGGTGACTTGGCAGCCCTACGATTGACAACTGCGAGAACCAAAAGGGTAGCGATGAAAGGCAGACTTTGCATCCATTGCACGGGTAGTGTTCGGTCGCCCCAGAGCGGAATATCTTGAAATAATATCTGACACGCTTCGATAGAGCCAAAAATCAAGGCACCAGCTAGAGCGCCCTGTGGCGTCCAGCGACCTACAATAACGGCTGCGAGGGCGACATATCCCCGACCTGCTGTCATGTTACGAGTGAATCCTGCCCCATGATCGATGGATAAATAGGCGCCGGCGACTCCACAGAGCGCCCCAGATAAACACACGGCTAACCAGCGAACTTTTTGTGAAGAAATTCCTTGAGCGTCGAGTGCGTCGGGAACTTCACCGGCAAAACGGATATACTGTCCGAAACGGGACCAACGGTGCATTACATAGAGCAAAAGCGCAACGATTGGCGCGCAAATCACCAGCGGTGAGACGCGGCCACCAAGAGCTGTGATGCGCTGCGCATTTTCGAGCATTGGTGAACTTGTCGAAGAGTCAAACAACGTCTTACAAAGTACCGGTGTCAAACCTGCTACGACCGCATTCACGGCCAAGCCGCTGATGATCGCATGAGCTCGAAAGGTTATTGTCAATAATGCGTGTAGGGCACCAAAAACGGAACTGGCTAAGACTCCTGCCACGAATGCAAGCCATGGGTCTTTAGTTGCCCAGGCAACCGTGGCGGCCGTAAAGGCACCAGCCAACATCAGACCTTCCAGTGCAATGTTCACTACGCCCGCACGTTCTGAAAGCATCCCGCCAAGCGCGGCGTAAACCAGCGGCGTAGACACACTTGCAACGGTAAACAGAAATTCGGTCATGACGACGCTCCACCTTTTTTGCGAGTTTGCAGAGCGAGTACCAATAGGATTACGGCCTGAATCACCGCAGCGAGATCACGAGTCACGCGTTCGGTCTCTAGGTCAAGATCTAGAGCCCCTTTTTGAAGGGCGCCAAACAGAAGCGTTGCAGCAATCAGCATTGGTAAGCTGCCGCGTGCAATTAAGGCCACAGAAAGCCCGATGAATCCGTAGCCAGGAGAAAACCCGTCTATAAGACGATAAGCATGACCGAACACTTCGTTCACGCCGGCGAGCCCTGCAATTGCACCTGCTATCAATAGGCTTTTTAATCGAATTTTAGTGGCAGCAATGCCGGCAAGTTCGGAAGCTCGTGGATTATGCCCTGTCGAACGGACGCGGAGTCCAAACCAAGTGGTGGTGAGTACGGCATGTACTAATACGGCGAGTCCAATTGCGAGAGGTGCAAAAACGGTTGCGTGTTTCCAAAGCGGGCCAAAGCGCAGACCCTCGGCGATCCAAGTGGTTTCGAGGCTCTGATTTTCTGGGTTTTTAAAAATTTCTAGCACCGACCAATTTACAAGGGCTAAAGCTACGAAATTCAATAGAATGGTTGAAATTACTTCGTGAATACCGTGGCGAACTCGCAACCAACCCGCGATACCAGCCCAAAATGCCGCGGCCGCCATAGCGAATACTATTGCACTGGGAATTACAACGAAAACTGGAAGCGTTGGTCCAAACCAAAGTCCAAACGCGACAGACGCCAAAGCCCCGATCAACATTTGTCCTTCGGCGCCAATATTGAATAATCCAGCCGCGAGAGCTAATCGCACGCTGCATGCGGTTAGTAAAATTGGAGTGGAATAAAACAAAGTATATGAAAAATTTTCCAGGGACCCAAACGCGGAATTAAGAAGTACGCTGGCGACACTAATCGGGCTATCACCAATTCCTAGCACAATGGCCGAAAGCACAGCCAACGTTCCAATAGTTAAAAAAAAGGACTCTTGATATTTTTTCACGCTCGTCACGATACTTGCGCCCTTTTTTGAGAAAGCCCAGTCATTGCTTGACCGATAACTTCAGAGTCGAATGAAAAATTACGTGGATCGCGAAAAAAAGGTCCTCTCAACTCGTTTTTGTAGAGAACATAAATTTTGTGACAGAGCGCGAACAGCTCTGAAAGTTCACTAGAAATTAGCAAAATTCCCGCTCCGCTTTCGGCGCGATCGAGCAATTGACGGTGAATAAACTCAATAGCGCCCAGGTCGACCCCTCGAGTTGGGTGCGCAGCGAGAATGAAACCATTTCTCGTAATTCCTGCCAGTTCTCGAGCTAAGATGAGTTTCTGTTGGTTACCTCCGGAAAATGCTCCAACAGGAAGGCCTGGCTCAGTTGGTCGTACGTCAAATTCCCTCATTTGATTGAGGCAACTGGTTTCTAGTGTCTGCACTGGAATTCGCGAAAAATCACTGGCACCACACTGTTTTTTTCCCAACAAAAGATTTTCAGCTGCAGAAAGTTCGAGAACTAATCCGTCGTGGGTACGGTCGGCCGGTACGATCGCTAAGTCTCGAGAGCGAACAGTTCTTGTGTCGCACTCGCGTAGTTCGTTACCGAAAAGCTTGACTCCGATACCTTGATGTTCAAATTTTAAATTTTGGCGGGTAATAAGGCCTACCAGTTCGTCTTGTCCGTTGCCTTCAACCCCAGCGATTCCAACAACTTCGCCGCTCGAAACTGTGAAAGCAAACCGATGGGCTTTCGAATCATAGATTTCGAGTACGTTTGCCGCAGAGTTTGGTTGATGGTTTGGTTTTGTTGGTAGCGTTAAAGTGCGTCCCACCATGAGCCGCGTTATTTCGTCGACTGAAGTGTTCAGAGTTTGAAGCTGAGCTACGGTGCTTCCCGCGCGAAGCACTGTTACTTCGTCGCACACCTGCATGATCTCACCGAGTTTGTGGGTCACGATTAAAATTGAATGACCTTGCGAGCGAAGTGTTTTTAAAATATTTAAAAAATCATTTACTTCGTAGGGCGTTAAAACCGACGTAGGTTCATCTAGAATCAAGCGTCGAGCGCCCGAATAGAGGGCCTTCAATATTTCACAGCGGCTCTTTTGTCCGATAGGCAGAGCACCCGTTTTTTGATCGAGCGGTACGTAGAGCCCTGTGTTTCGCATGAGAGTTTCTATTTTTCGTCGCTCGGCTTTTCGATTTCGAATACCAAGCAAGGCGCTCTCACTTCCGAGTACGATATTATCGTGAGCTGTTTCCACGTCCGATAGGTGAAAGTGTTGTTGAACCATACCGAGACCGGTGGCTGCCGCTTTACGTACATTCCAGTTATCGACGGGCCTGCCATCAATCATCACATGACCGCTGGTGGGAGTGATCATTCCAAAGAGAATTTTCATGCTCGTCGATTTACCAGCGCCATTTTCGCCGACCAGGCCGTGAATTGTTCCTGAACGTAAAGTGAACGAAACACTCTTGTTGGCGCAAACGTTTCCGAAAACCTTCGAGATGTTTTGCAGTCCTATGTCGCCGGAACTCATTGAGAGTGTCCTTTATTTGCTGGATGCCGTATGTGCGTGAAGTTTGTAGTAGTCCTTCGCGGTGATTTTTTTTGCTATTAGTTGGTCTTTGACGGTCTTGATTTTTGCTAAATCGGCTGTAGTGAAGAGCGATTTATTGTGTTCATCCAATGCCCAATCGACTCCGTCGTTTTTAAGTCCAAAGACTTTGGTTCCTCCGCGGAGTGTACCTGCTGCTACCTCCGAAATCACCGCGTACACCGCCGTGTCGAGACGTTTTAACATACTGGTTAAAATGAAACCTGGTTTTATCCAGTTTTGGTTTGAATCTACTCCAATGGCTAATTTTTTTTGATCAGCTGCGACATCGAAGACAGCGTTGTTGCTGGCTCCTGCGGCCGTAAAAATAACGTCGGCCTTTTTTGCATACTGATTTTTTGCAATTTCTTTAGCTTTAGTCGGGTTGTTCCAAGCTTCGCTAGTGAAGCCAATGTAATTTACAACGACTTCTGTTTTAGGGTTCGCGGCTTTGGCACCCTGAGTATAGGCCAATTCAAAACGTTGAATAAGAGGTATTTTCATGCCGCCCACAAAACCGACCACTCCGGTTTTCGACTTCAGACCCGCTACGTAGCCTACGAGATATGAACCGTCGTGTTCATCGAAAATTAATGAGGTCACGTTGGGCAGATCAACCACCGCATCGATGATCGCGAAACGTAGATCAGGATTTTCACGCGCTACTTTTTTCATAGCTTCGGCTTGGTTTACGCCCACACCAATAATAAGATCGAATTTTTTTTGGGCGAACGAACGCATGGCGGGTTCAAATAAAGTATCATCTGAGGCTTCGATTTCTTTTAGATAGATGCCAAGTTTAGCTTTGGCCTCGGTAGCGCCGCGAAAGGCTGCGCTATTGAAGGATTTGTCGTCTTTACCGCCACGGTCCAGAATGAGGCCTATTTTTTTTTGGTCCGAATAACCACTGGTCGAAACTAGAAATACAAGTAGCGCGCACCAAAGCACCAAACGATTCATGAAGACCCCCTGCTTCGGAAGTGCCGAAAAACCCTGGGTTAGTCAAGGCGCGGACCCACCTTAGCCATGGGTGCGCTACGGATTGTTTTGGTGAACTTTAAAACCGAGTATTTCGGCTTTCTCAACATGTTGTTTAGAAATTAAAAAGCCGTTTAGATCCCCGCGATCGACTCCGCACATTTGAATGCGGGGGCGTGGGTCGCGGAGTTTTTTGCGTTGTGCGACTTTTACACCCGCCTTTTCGAGCTCGCCAGCCATGACGTCGAGGCTAATACCTTTTTGAGTGGCGCAAGACTTTGCTTCGTCGGGTTTGGCAACCCAAACAAGATCGGACTGTTCGGGCAACTGGGCGGATTTCGAGGTATCTGAGCCTCCCAGTTTTTCAAGAGCTCTCTCGGGAGGGCGTTCAGATGCAGCTGGCGTTTTACAACCCCCGGTTACTAGAAATCCGAGTAAAAATAGTGGTAGGCCAAATCTTGTCACCATAGAGCGGCATTGTCGGGTGGTTTCTGTGGATTTTCAATGGTCTTTGCGTTATTTCGATGGAGCAGTTTTGTCAGTCAAAACGATCCCGTAGCTCAGCTGGATAGAGCATCTGCCTTCTAAGCAGAGGGTCGCAGGTTCGAGTCCTGCCGGGATCGCCATTTTCGCCAACGGCGAAAAGGCGAAATCAAAATAAAAAATGCGAAGCATTTTGTACTTTTCGGCTGGACTCGAATGCCGGAAGGAGCGGGGCGCCCGCTAGCGGGCCGCGACTGAGGCGGGGTCGCGTGGCGAGCGCGGAAGCGCGAGGACACGTGACCGAGTCCTGCCGGGATCGCCATTTTCGCCAACGGCGAAAAGGCGAAATCAAAATAAAAAATGCGAAGCATTTTGTACTTTTCGGCTGGACTCGAATGCCGGAAGGAGCGGGGCGCCCGCTAGCGGGCCGCGAC